>NZ_CP022222.1:2176480-2477476 GCF_009930815.1 Bradyrhizobium sp. CCBAU 051011
CGATCGACCGCATGATGCCGATGCTGCGCTTCTTCCGCCACGGCGACGGCAGCTTTGCGCTGTTCAACGGCATGAGCAACGCGCCCTCGGACCTGGTGGCGACGCTGCTCGCCTATGACGATACCCATGGCGTGCCGATGGCGAACATGCCGCATACCGGCTTCCAGCGTCTCGATGCCGGCACCACGACAGTCATCATCGACACCGGCCCGCCGCCGCCGCCGAACGTCAGCCAGGAAGCGCATGCCGGCTGTCTCTCGTTCGAATTGTCGTCCGGACCGAGCCGGATCGTCATCAATTGCGGGATGCCCTCCACCGGCCGGGACAATTGGCGCACCTTTGCGCGCAGCACAGCGGCGCATTCGACCCTGACCTATCACGATACATCCTCGTGCCAGTTCGTCGAGCTGTCGGCGATGAAGAAGCTGCTGCAAGGCGCGCCTGTCGTCAGCGGTCCGGCCAATGTGCAAAGCTACCGCGAGGCGATGGCGGACGGCGATCTCCTGACTACTTCGCATGACGGCTATCTCGGCCGGTTCGGCGCCCTGCATCGCCGCGTGCTGATGATTTCCCATGACGGTGCAAGGCTCGACGGCGAGGACACGGTCTCGCCGGCGCCGGGCGGCCGCATCAAGGGCGCCGAGTCCGATTTTGCGCTGCGGTTTCACCTGCATCCTGCGGTAAAGGCCAGCCGTCTGAGCGATGCGCGCGGCGTGATGCTGGTATTGCCCAACCGCGACGTCTGGACCTTCGAGGCGCTCGACGACAAGGTCGACCTCGAGGACAGTGTATTTCTCGCCGGTAATGACGGCCCCCGCCGCACCGCCCAGATCGTGATCCGCCAGGATTCCCGCCACGCCTCCTCGATCCGCTGGAGCTTTGTCCGCTCATCGACGACGGCTGCCGGCACCAACGCCCGCCGCAATGCGCGGCGCGAGCCGGAACTGCCGCTCTAGAGTCTCCTGCAGAGACGGCAATCTGCGCCCATTGTGAACCTCGCCAAAAGCTGCTAACCAGCGCGCTCTCGCGCGACTGGCGACTTTGGATGGAGCACCATCGGGAAGCGCGAGAGTAATCGCCGCGCGCCTGGGCATAAGCATCCCCTAACAAAGGACCTTGCCCATGACTGATACGACCCGCCGCGTCACCCGCGCTCTATTATCCGTTTCCGACAAGACCGGCCTGATCGAATTCGCCAAGGTACTCGCTGGCCATGGCGTCGAGCTCGTCTCCACCGGCGGCACTGCAAAGGCAATCGCGGCAGCCGGACTGAAGGTCAAGGACGTCTCCGAACTCACCGGCTTTCCCGAAATGATGGATGGCCGGGTCAAGACGCTTCATCCGAAGGTGCATGGCGGCCTGCTCGCGATCCGCGACAACAAGGAACATGCTGAGGCGATGAAGTCGCACGGCATCGCGCCGATTGATCTGCTCGTCGTCAATCTCTACCCGTTCGAGGCGACCGTCGACAAAGGCGCGGGCTATGAGGACTGCATCGAGAATATCGACATCGGCGGTCCAGCAATGATCCGCGCGGCGGCGAAGAACCATGACGATGTCGCGGTGGTCGTCGAGGCGCAGGATTATCAGGCCGTGCTCGACGAACTCGCCGCCAACAAGGGCGCAACCACGCTGCCGCTGCGTCGCCGCCTCGCCGCCAAAGCCTATGCCCGCACCGCAGCCTATGACGCCGCGATCTCGAACTGGTTCGCTGTCCAGCTCAACGACAACGCGCCCGATTTCCGCGCCTTCGGCGGCAGGCTGATCCAGTCGCTGCGCTATGGAGAAAACCCGCACCAGACCGCAGCGTTCTATGCAACGCCCGAGAAGCGGCCGGGCGTCTCGACCGCACGGCAGTTGCAGGGCAAGGAGCTCTCCTACAACAACATCAACGACACCGATGCCGCCTATGAATGCATCGGCGAGTTCGATCCCGCGCGTACCGCGGCCTGCGTCATCGTCAAGCACGCCAACCCCTGCGGCGTCGCCGAAGGGCCCGATCTCATCACCGCCTATCGCCGCGCACTCACCTGCGATTCCACATCCGCCTTCGGCGGCATCGTGGCCCTCAACCGCACGCTCGATGCGGAATCGGCCCGCGCCATCACCGAGATCTTCACCGAAGTGATCATCGCGCCTGACGCCACAGAAGAAGCGATCAAGATCGTTGCAGCCAAGAAAAACCTTCGGCTGCTGCTAGCCGGCGGACTGCCCGACCCGCGCAGCGTGGGTTTGACGGCTAAGACAGTGGCCGGCGGTCTCCTTGTTCAGAGCCGCGACAACGCCGTGATCGATGACATGAACCTGAAGGTCGCGACCAAGCGCGCGCCAACCGAGGCTGAGCTGCGCGATCTCAAATTCGCCTTCCGCGTCGCCAAGCACGTCAAGTCGAACACCATCATCTACGCCAGGGATCTCGCCACCGTCGGCATCGGCGCCGGCCAGATGAGCCGGGTCGACTCCGCGCGCATCGCCGCCCGCAAGGCGCTGGACGCCGCGGCCGAACTCAAGCTCGCCGAGCCGCTGACCAAGGGCTCCGTCGTTGCATCGGACGCCTTCTTCCCCTTCGCCGACGGCATGCTGGCCTGCATCGAGGCCGGCGCGACGGCCGTGATCCAGCCCGGCGGCTCGATGCGCGACGAGGAAGTGATCAAGGCCGCGGACGACCACGGCATCGCCATGGTGTTCACGGGCACCAGGCATTTCAGGCATTGATCGACTAACGCACCCGTCGTCATTGCCTGCGACAAACGCGAAGCGTTTGCGCAAGGGAGCGAAGCGTCCATGTCTCCGCTTGTGGCGCAATGGATTGCTTCGCTTCGCTCGCAATGACGAACTGAGAGCCGTAGGGTGGGCAAAGGAGCGCAAGCGACGTGCCCACCATCATCACCGATTGTGCTGCTTGATGGTGGGCACGCTTGCGCTTTGCCCACCCTACGGCACCTGTGATGCGATTGCCCGATGGACAAATCACTTCTGATTTTCCGAAATCGTGTCAAGGCCCGGAATCAAAAATATTCCGCTTTCGTTCTCACCCAAATCAGTCGCATAACTCCGCCCGTCTCCCGCAGATGAGGGGCGTTGGCCATCGTCACGAACGCGCGGCGAGATGCGATGGACGCTGAAGGCGCGCTCGACGTACGCGCCGGAAGCGTACGGCGAAGTCGTGTGGTCCTGGCGTCGCGGTGCTGGCGTTAAGTCCAAGAGAAGCGAAGCTTGGAGCGAAGCTTCTCAGGGGCGACGGAGGCAAGAAAGCCGTTCTCCGGGGAGAGCACGTTATAAGCCGTAAAGCCATTGCGCAGGGAAGGCCGGGATGCCCCCGCTGTACCTGTATGCTCGTGTGCGTTTTTCTTTATGCGCAACGGCACACGAGACCTCGGGTGCAGCAAGCACCCGGTCTTCCCTGCGCCCTCCGAATGAGAGGGCGGATAAAGAGATGCAAGCCTCGGGCGCAACATGTCGCGAGATCGCGAATCTATATCCCCGTCATTGCGAGATGGGCCGCGGCGCACCGGATACCACGCATGCGCAGCTACAACGATCCGCACTCACTCCCTCACGCGCATCAGCAGCGCGAGACCTGCGACGAAGAACACCACCAGCAGCGCCATGCCCGCTTTCTGGCTGGCGGTTACGGCCGTGATCACACCGATCAGGAGCGGGCCGATGAACGACGTCACCTTGCCGGTCAGCGCGAACAGTCCAAAGTACTGCGCGATGCGGTCCTTTGGCGCGAGACGGATCAGCAGCGTGCGCGACGCCGCCTGCAGCGGGCCGCCGGCGGCGCCGATCAGACATCCCAGCACCAGATAGGCGCGCTCGGCGGCGCCGGAGAACAGCGCGCCGCCCGGGGCTGGCGGCGCGACCTTCACGAAAAGAATCGAATTCTTGTCGACCAGCAGGATGGCGGCAAGCGCGAAAAGCAGGATCAGCAGGCTGCCGGCAATGACGCGCTTGGGGCCCAGCCTGTCGTCGAGCTTGCCGCCGAGCCACGCGCCGAAGGTGCCGGCGATGGCCAGCAGAATTCCAAACGTCCCGATCTGGATCGTATGCCAGCCGAACGTGCCGGCTGCATAAATGCCGCCGAAGGCGAACAGCGACACCAGCCCGTCGCTATAGATCATGTTGGCGAGCAGGAATGTCGCCATCGATCGCTGCTTCGGCAATTCGCCGAGCGTCCGCTTCAGCCCGCTCAAGCCTTCGCGCACTGCGTCGCGGATTGGGCGCCTGGCCGGATAATCCGGCGTGAACAGGAACATCGGCGTCACGAAGATGACGAACCAGATGCCGGTCAGTGGGCCCGTGATGCGATCGCCCTGATGGGATACGGGATCGAGACCGAACAGCGGCGTCAGTCCGAACAGGGTGCGGCGCGTTTCGGGGCTGGCAGCAAGAAAACCGAGCACCAGGATGAGGCTGAGAATGCCGCCGACATAGCCGGTCGCCCAGCCAGTGCCGGACAACCGTCCGATTCGATCGGGCGGCACCAGCGTCGGCATCATCGCATTGTTGAAGACAGTGGCGAATTCGACGCCCACGGTTGCGATCGCATAGACCAGCAAGAGTGGTGGGATGACGCTCGCATCACTTGGCTTTCCGAACCACATCAGGCAGGAGCCGATCACCAGCAGCGCGCCGAATCCGGCGATCCATGGCTTGCGGCGGCCGCTGGCATCGGCGATGGCGCCCAGTACCGGCGACAACAGTGCGATCATCAGACCGGCGGCTGCGGTAGCAAATCCCCACAGCGCCTGCCCCTGCGCCGGATCGGCCGCGACGAAGTTCGCGAAATAGGGCGCGAACACAAAGGTGGTGATCAGCGTGAAATAGGGCTGGGCCGCCCAGTCGAAGAAAATCCAGCTCACGACGGCGGCGCGGCCCGGATATTCCTGCGCAATTTTGCCGCCAGTTGCCTCGGAAGCGATCACCGCCATGCCGGATATTTCCTTCAAACTCACGTGAAGCGTTCTGCCCGTCGAATTCGATCCCATATAGCATGCGTCACCGACGCTTTGGGTGTTGCCGGGCGTCACACGGGGCTTCCTAACTGCGGCGGATTTTCGATGACGGTCTTTTCAATCCGGTGGCGTCGCGTAGCTGCCACATTCATCCTTGCGTTTGCCTGCGGAACGGCGGCCTTTGCGCAGGAACGCCGCGCTTACGCCCCTCCCGATCTCACATCCGTTCGCGCCGTTACATCCGAGCACGGCATGGTGGTGGCGCAGGAGAGGCTTGCCGCGCAAGTCGGCGCCGACATCCTGAAGCAGGGCGGCAACGCGATCGACGCCGCGGTCGCCACCGGCTTTGCGCTTGCCGTCACCTATCCGCGCGCCGGAAACATCGGCGGCGGCGGCTTCATGGTGATCCATTCGGCCGGACGGAATGAAGACGCAGCTATCGATTATCGCGAGACCGCACCCGGTGCGACCACCCCAGACATTTTCCTCGGACCAGACGGCAAACCCGATACCGACAAATCACGCAATTCGGCGCTCGGCATCGGCGTGCCCGGCACGGTTGCCGGATTGGCATTGGCGCTCGAGAAATACGGCTCGGGCCGCTTCACGCTCGCGCAAATTCTCAAGCCCGCCATCGAACTGGCGCGCGACGGTTTCCTGGTCACCGACGACACGGCCGATACGCTGCCGGACATGTATCGCCGGATGGCGCGCTGGCCGGATTCGGCCAGGACATTCTCCCGCAGCGATGGCACGGCGCTGCGGGAGGGCGACCGGCTGATCCAGGCCGAACTCGCAGCAACGCTGTCGGCGATCGCCGAGCAAGGGCCGCGCGGCTTCTATCAGGGACCCGTCGCCGAAAAACTGGCGAAGGCCGTCCGCGATGCCGGCGGCATCATGACGGTGGACGATCTCAAATCCTACGAGGCGGTGGTACGCAGCCCCGTGCGCGGCAGCTATCGCGGTTACGACATCGTGTCGATGCCGCTGCCGTCCTCGGGCGGCACCGTGCTCTTGGAGACGCTGAACATTCTCGAAGGGTTTCCGATGCCGGACATGAAGCAGGGCTCCGCGCCTTCGCTGCATGTCATGATCGAGGCCATGAAGAGGGCCTACGCCGACCGCGCGCGCTATCTCGGCGATCCCGCCTTCGTCAACGCGCCGGCGGATCTTCTGATCAGCAAGGACTACGCCGCGAAACTGCGCGACGGCATCGACCTTGCGCGCGCAACGCCGGCCGAAGCGCTGGCTGTGAAATCGCCGCGCGAGGGCAGCAACACCACGCATTATTCGGTGGTCGATACCAGCGGCAATGCGGTCAGCAATACCTACACCCTGAATTTTTCCTATGGCGTCGGACTGGTCGCCGATGGCACCGGCGTGCTGCTCAACAATGAACTCGATGATTTCACCGCGGCGCCCGGCGCATCGAATGCGTTCGGGCTGGTGGGATTCGAGGCCAATCTGCCCGGCCCCGGAAAGCGACCGCTGTCGTCGATGTCGCCGACCATCGTGCTGAAGGATGGCAAGCCGGTGCTGGTGACGGGCTCGCCGGGCGGCAGCCGCATCATTTCGGCCGTGCTGCAGGTCGTGGTCGACGTGCTCGACTACAAGATGGACGTCGCCGCCGCCGTAGCAGCTCCCCGTCTCCATCACCAATGGATGCCGGACGTGGTGCGCGTGGAACAGGGCTTTCCGCAGGAAACGCTGGATGCGTTAAGGGAGAAGGGCCACCATGTGATCGAGCCGCTCGGCCAGACCTCGGCCAATTCCATCACCGTCACGCCCAACGGCCTGCTCGGCGCACCCGACCCGCGCACGCGAGGCGCGGCGGCGGTAGGACAGTAACGTAGCACTGCATCCTTCAAAGGAGAGTTTCAGATGACATCTCTCAAGGGCAAGACGCTGTTCATCTCGGGCGCCAGCCGCGGCATCGGTCTGGCGATTGCGCTCCGCGCCGCGCGTGACGGCGCCAATGTCGCGATTGCGGCGAAGACTGCGGAGCCGCACCCGAAACTCAAGGGCACCATCTATACCGCCGCGGAAGAAATTCGTGCCGCCGGCGGCAAGGCGCTGCCGGTGCTGTGCGACATCCGCGACGAGACACAGGTAATGGCGGCGATCGAGCAGACCGTCGCCGAATTCGGCGGCATCGATATCTGCGTCAACAATGCCAGCGCCATCAGCCTCACCAACTCGCAGGGAACCGACATGAAGCGGTTCGACCTCATGATGGGCATCAACACCCGCGGCACCTTCATGGTGTCGAAATATTGCATCCCGCATCTGAAGAAGGCCGCCAACCCGCATATCCTCATGCTGTCGCCGCCGCTCGACATGAAGACCAAATGGTTCGAGCATTCCACCGCCTACACCATGGCGAAGTTCGGCATGAGCATGTGCGTGCTGGGATTGTCAGGCGAACTGAAATCCGCCGGCGTTGCGGTCAACGCACTGTGGCCACGCACCACCATCGCCACCGCTGCCGTCGGCAACCTGCTCGGCGGCGAGGCGATGATGCGCGCCAGCCGGACGCCCGAAATCATGGGCGATGCCGCGCACGCCATCCTGACCAAACCGTCGCGCGAGTTCACCGGGCAGTTCTGCATCGACGACAAGGTGCTCTATGCCGCCGGCGTCAGGGATTTCGAGCCCTACCGCGTCGATCGCTCGGTGCCGCTGATGTCGGACTTCTTCGTCCCCGACGACGACCTGCCACCGCCCGGCGTCACCGTGCAGGCGCTGCCTTCGGTGGGCGCGGCGCAAACGTCGCGCTAGAGACCACGGAGCATGTGAACGTTGCGAAAGTGGATTGCCATCGCCCTCGCCGTCCTGGTCGCCACGCTGGCGGGCGCGAGCGTCTACTTCCGGCCCGATCGCGCCATCCGCGTCGCGACCGGCTATGTCGCCCATAACATCTGCTCGAAGACCTTCGTCTCGGGGCTCGATCCACAGACGGTATTCGCGGAGGTTTCGGAACGCGCCGGAATACGGCGGCTGCGCCACGCGCTCCGCTTCGCGCTCGACCGTGGCGCGGGGACTGTCGACGCCTCGACGCTCGGACTATTTCGTAGCCGCGCGGCCTTTCACGACGGGCTCGGCTGCGTCGATCAGCATGGAGCAAAAGAGCCTTATCTGCTGAAGAGCGACGTCGAGGCGCTGAAGGCGAAGACGCCGCCGGCGCTTCCCGAGATCGCCGGCCCCGCTGTGGTCGAACCGGCGGACCCGGCGCTGAAGGCGGCGCTCGATCACGCCTTCGAGGAGCCGGCCGCGCCGCCGTTCCGCAGAACCAAGGCGGTGGTCGTGGTGCACGACGGCAAGGTGATTGCCGAACGCTACGCTCCCGGTATCGGCGTCGAGACGCCGTTGCTCGGCTTCTCCATGACCAAGTCGGTGATCAACGCGCTGATCGGCATCTTGACGCAGCAAGGTCTTGTCACGCCCTCGATGCCCGCGCCGATACCGGAATGGCGCGGCGCCGGCGATCCCAGGCGCGAGATCGAGGTCGAGCATCTCATGCGCATGACCAGCGGCCTCGACCTCGACGAAAGCAATTCCGGCTTCGATCCGTCCAGCCGGATGTACCTGCAGGACGACACGGCTGCCTATGCGGTGAACACGAAGATGATCGCGCCGATCGGCACGCGATGGGCGTACTCGAGTCCGACCACGCAGATCCTGGCGCGCATCGTTCGCGACGCCGTCGGCGGACCGGAACAGACGCTGGCGTTTGCGTGGCGCGAACTGTTCAACCCGCTCGGCATGCGCAATGTTACGCTTGAGTTCGACGGCGTCGGCACGTTGCAAGGCTCGACCTACATGCTGGCGAGCGCGCGGGACTGGGCGAAGTTCGGCCTGCTCTACCTCAATGACGGCGTCGCCGGCGAAAAGCGCATCCTGCATCCGGACTGGGTCGATTCTTGCGCGGCTGCGACGCTTCATACCGATTACGCCGCCGGCTTCTGGACCAATCGCAGCGAGCACCCCAACGCAAAAGGCCGCGTGCTGTTAGGCATCCCGCGCGATGCCTTCTTTGCCTCAGGCGACCTCGGCCAGCGCATCATCATCGTGCCGTCGCAGCGCCTTGTCGTGGCGCGGCTCGGCGACAGCGTCGATCCGACCGGCGATATCAGAGGCGTTGCGAGGCTGGTGAAGGAAGTGATCGCGGCGGTGCAGCCTTGAGTCGGCTACCGCCCAATCACATACGGCCCGCCCTTTTCCAGCGCACGCGCATAGGCCGGGCGGGCATGAATCCGTTCGAGGAACGCCATCGCCTTGGGATGGCCCTGCTCCAGTCCGCCGCGCGCCGCGGCGGCTTCGAGCGGAAAGCTCATCTGGATGTCCGCGCCCGAAAATTCATTGCCGGCGAACCATTCGCTTTTTCCCAGCTCGCCCTCCCAGTAGTCCATGTGCTGCTTGAGCTGCGGATTGACCAGCGTGGTCAACGCCGTGTTGGAGACCTTGCGCACCAGCGGCCGCAGCAAGGCCGGCGCGCGCTTTGGCATCAAGGTGAACAGCAGCTTCAACAGCAGCGGCGACATCGCCGAGCCTTCCGCATAGTGCAGCCAATAGGTGTAGCGCAGCCGTTCCGGCGTGTTCGGCGGCGGGATCAGACGGCCGTTGCCATAAGTGCCGATGATGTATTCGCAGATCGCGCCGGACTCGGCGATCGTATTGCCGTTGTCGGTGATGACGGGCGATTTGCCGAGCGGATGAATGGCGCGCAGTTCCTTGGGGGCGCGCATGTCCGGCTGGCGCTGATAGCGAACAATCTCGTAGGGAACACCGAGCTCTTCGAGCAGCCAGAGCACGCGCTGGGAGCGAGAGTTGTTGAGATGATGAACCGTCAGCATTGGCGCTCCCCTAAAGTTGGCGTCGCGTTGGTGCCAGCCGGGGGACAGAAAGTCGAGACGGCCTTAGGCGAAGCGGTATATTTACCCGGGTGATATTGACAGCATAATTTATCCGGGTAAATATAGACTAGCGAAAATCCGGAAGTCCCTCGAATGCCCGACAAGATCCGCCCCCAATTCACCGCCTTCATCGGCCCGCAGCGCCTGGCGACGGGCCCGCTGGCCGAGGTCGCGCTGGCAGTGATGCAGGCTTCCCGCAGGCCCGCCGCGCCGCCGATCATCATATTCAGCGATGCCACCGGCCAACCGATCGATCTCGACCTTCGCGGCACCGAACGCGACGTCATTGCGCGCCTGCCGCAGTCGCCGCCCGATCCGGAATCCGCGACCGATGAGTCGGCGGAGGCGCCGCGCGGGCGCGGACGGCCCAAGCTCGGCGTCGTCGCGCGCGAGGTGACGCTGTTGCCGCGCCATTGGGAATGGCTGGGAGCGCAGCCGGGCGGGGCGTCCGTGGCGTTGCGCAAACTCGTGGAAGAAGCGCGCCGCGCCAATGGCGATCTCGATCGCGCGCGTGCGGCCAGGGACGCCGCCTATCGCTTCATGTCCGTGATGGCCGGCAATCTCGCGGGCTTCGAGGAAGCGTCGCGGGCGCTGTTCGCCGACGACCGGCGGCGATTCGTCGGTCTCGTCGCCGGCTGGCCCGACGATATCCGCGATCACGTCGTCAAGCTCGCCTTCAGCGATCGCGCCGAACCGTAGGAGCGATCGGTGACGCGGGGCGACCGCGCTTTTCACAGTATTACGATCGTAATGATACCGGTGGACGCGCTACCTGCCTTGCGCCACAATGCGCCAAAACAATCAGGGAGACTGCCGTGAGCTCAAACCCGCAATTCCTGTTCGACTTCGGCAGCCCCAACGCCTTCCTCAGCCACGAAGCGATCCCGGCGATCGAACAACGCACCGGCGTGAAGTTCGAATATGTGCCGGTCCTGCTCGGCGGCATCTTCAAGGCCACCAACAACAGGTCGCCGGCCGAAGCATTCGCCGGCATCAAGAACAAGCGCGAATTCCACGCGCTGGAGACCGAGCGCTTCCTGAAGCGGTTTGGAGTCAAGCCCTACGTCTGGAACCCGTTCTTCCCGGTCAACACGCTGCATTTGATGCGCGCGGCGATAGCAGCCCAGTTCGAGGGCGTATTCGAAAAGTATGTCGAGGCTGCCTTCCATCACATGTGGGTCGAGCCGAAGAAGATGGATGATCCCGAAGTTGCAGCCAAAGCGCTGGCATCGTCTGGGCTCGATGCTGCAAGGCTATTGACGCGCTCGCAGGACACCGACGTAAAAGCCAAGCTGATCGAGAATACGCAAAACGCGGTCGAGCGCGGCGCGTTCGGCTCGCCGACCTTCTTCGTCGGCAAGGAAATGTTTTTCGGCAAGGAGCAGCTTCGCGAAGTCGAGGAAATGGTCTCGGGGAAATAGCCGCCCTGATTCGACTGTTTGGCGAGAAGTGGTAAAGAAGCGAATGGTGATTGGCGAATAACGAATGGTTGGGGTGGAAGTAGCCGATATCTTCTATTCACCATTCGCTACTCGCTATTCGCCCGCCTCCAAGACCAATAACAAAGGGAAGTTGATCCATGCGTATTCTCGTGGTGGGCGCCGGCGCCATCGGCGGCTATTTCGGCGGCAGGCTGCTGCAGGCCGGGAACGATGTCACCTTCCTGGTCCGGCCGAAGCGCGCTTCCGAACTTGCGAGCGCAGGCCTTGTCATCAAGAGCCCGGCCGGCGATGTAACGCTCAAGAATCCACCGACGGTGCAGGCCGACAAGCTCGCCGAGCCGTTCGACGTGGTGCTGTTGAGCTGCAAGGCGTTTGACCTCGAAGACGCCATCAAGTCCTTTGCTCCCGCGGTCGGGCCTAAAACGGCGATCATCCCGCTGCTCAACGGCTTGCTGCACCTCAACGTGCTGGACAAGAAGTTTGGAGCGGAACGCGTGCTGGGCGGCCTCTGCGCGATCGCGGTGACGCTCAACGAAGCCCGCGAAGTGGTGCAGCTCGCGCCGATGCAGTCGCTCAATTTCGGCGAACGCGATGGCGCAATGTCGGAGCGGGTGCGCGCGATTGCGAAGGTGTTCGACAGCGGCAAGTTCGGCGCGGCGGCGAGCGAACACATCATGCAGGACATGTGGGAGAAATGGGTTTTCCTGGCTTCGCTCGCGGCCTCCACCTGTCTGATGCGCACGTCGGTCGGCAACATCCTGGCGGTCGCCGGTGGCAAGGATTTTCTGCTCGGCATGCTCGATGAATGCGGCGCGATTGCAAAGGCGTCGGGCTTTGACCCGGCCGGCCCATTCTTCCAGCGCACCGCCGGCTTGCTGACGACCGAGGGGTCGCCGATGACCGCCTCGATGTTCCGCGACATCAAAGCGGGCCTGCCGGTTGAAGCTGACCACGTGATCGGCGATCTCGTCGCGCGCGCCGACGCTGCCAAGATTCCGGTACCGAAGCTGCGGATCGCCTACACCCATCTCAAGGCGTATGAGAAGCAGCGCGGCTAGTTGGACCCGTAGCCCGGATGAAGCGCAGCGTAATCCGGGGCATTCATTCGCGTTGGTTAGGTCATCCCGGGTTGCGCTGCGCTCCACCCGGGCTACGCCATCTTCAAAGATGCGCGAGATAGTGCGCGAGTGCCTCGATCTCTTCCTCGCTCAGCGGAAAGGCCACATCGGCCATCGCTGCCATCGCGCCGCCGGCCCGCACGCCCGTCTTGTAGTCGCGCAGGGCCTTCACGAGATATTCTTCGCGCTGGCCGGCGACGCGGGCGACTGCCTTGGTGCCGGCATACGTATCCAAGTGGCAGGAGGCGCAGCGCCGGCCGGCAGCCGCCTGCGCACCCTTCTTTGACAGATCGGGGTCGTCGTCGGGCTTCGATTCCTTCGGCGGCGGCAGTGAGGCGAAATAGGCGCCGAGGTTGCGGATATCCTCATTGTTGAGCTGTTCGACGATCGGCTGCATCTGCTCGTTCTTGCGGGTGCCGGCGCGGAAGAACACGAGCTGCCACTGAATGAACAGGTCCGGCTGTGCCGCCAGCGAGGGCATGTTTTCCATTTGCGAAATGCCGTTTTCGCCATGGCAGCCGACGCACAACTCGGCTTTTTCCTTGCCGGCGGCGATATCGGCGGCGCGAGCGAACGAGCCGCAAGACATGAAAACCGCCAGCGCTCCGACCAATGCCCTTCGCATTTCAACTACTCTCCGCCATCCGCTTCAAACAACAGAGGCTGCGGCCACTCGTTCCCGAGCAACCGCAGCCTCCGATGACTCACGTCCTACTTCTTGTAGCTGATGCGATAGATGGCGCCGGCCCAGTCGTCGGCCACCAGTATCGAACCGTCTTTGGCGAGGATGATGTCGTTCGGACGACCGAGATAGTTGGTGTCACCCTCAAGCCAGCCGGAGGCGAATATCTCCGACTTGGCGTTCTTGCCGTCGGCATCCACGATCACACGCTTGATCCGGGCGCCCTGGTACTTGTAGCGGTTCCAGGAGCCGTGCTCGGCGATCAGGATGTTGTTCTTGTATTCGGCGGGGAATTGATCGCCGGTATAGAACTTCATGCCGAGCGGTGCGACATGAGCGCCGAGCTTGACGACAGGCGGTGTGAATTCATCGCACTTGTGGCCCATCGCGAATTTCGGATCCGGCATGTCGCCCTGGTGGCAATAGGGATAGCCGAAATGCTCGCCTATCTTGGTGATCATGTTGAGCTTGTCGCTCGGCATGTCGTCGCTGATCCAGTCGCGCGCGTTCTCGGTAAACCAGTATCGCCCCGAGCGCGGATCGACGTCGCCGCCGACGCTGTTGCGGACGCCGAGCGCCCAGATCTCGGCATTGCCGGTCTTGGGATCGACGCGCCGGATCTGCGAGACACTGGTCGGCGGGATGCCGATGTTGAACGGAGGTCCGAACGGCAGATAGAACCAGCCATCCTTGTCGACGGCGATATATTTCCAGCCATGCGCGACGTAGGTCGGCATGTCGTCATACACCACCTTGCCGGCGCCGAGATTGTCGAGATTGGCTTCGGCATTTTCGTATTTGATCAGCCTGTTGATCGCGACGACGTAGAGCGCGCCGTCGAGGAACGCCAGACCGGTGGGCATGTTGAGACCCTTGAGGACGGTCTTGACCTCCCTCTTTCCGCCATTGTCCTTGATCGCATAGACGTTGCCGAGGCTGAAGGAGCCGACAAACAGCGTGCCCTTGTCGCCCCAGGCCATCTGCCGCGCCTCCAACACGTTGGAGGCGTAAACCTCGATACTGAAACCATCCGGCAGCTTGATCTTCTTCATCATCGCCGCTAGCTCGGCCTCCGAGGCGCCGGTCGGCGGACCGGAAGGCGGTGCCTGACCTTTCTGAGCCTCGGTCTCGTCGCCGAGGAACCAGTCCGGCGGCGGGTTGGTCCAGAACTCCTTGGTGCCGGATTCGTACTTCTTCAGGGCCTTCTGCTGCGCGCTGGCCTGGCTGGCGCCTGCGACAACAAGGATGGCTGCGAGCGCAAGAATGGATCGATTGAAAGCCGATTTCATCGCGTCACTCCCTATGCAGCCTGGAGGCTGCGCATGTTATTATTTGGGAACGTTCGAGAGACGAACTTGGTCTGGTGAAGTGAAAACAGACCGGGAAATGGTAGCACATCCGCTCTCGGCGAGAAGCGCGGGCACCGCGGCTCCGTCAGACGAAAGCAAATTGTGAGACGGATTGATAACTGGCTGTCGATCCGCATTTACAGCTGCGCCCGCTGCACCGCAATATTCTCGCGATGCCAACGGCTGTGATGCTGATTTGAGCCGGCTCAGGTGGGCGTGCTTCCACAGACGAGGCCGAGTGCGCGTGTCCTCATGCTCGGTGGGACAGGTTCGATCGGTTCTGCCTTGGTGCCAGAACTGTTTGGCGAGAGCCACGAATTGTTCGGCCTGGCGCGATCCGGTGCAGCGCCGGCGAAGTTGAAGCCGGCTGAAGCAACGCCGACCGCGCTATTTTCGCTTTACCGTCAGTTTCGCCGCCCCCTTGTTATTTCGATAAAAGAGATCATAGAGGCCGGGAACGCCGAGCACGGAGTCGTTGACGAAGATGAACAGCTCACCTTCGCGGGTAGGCTTGATGGTGGCTTCGATCACGGAATCAGAGGGATCTGGATCGAGAAAGGCCTCCTCTCCGCCGATGTCTCCATAGCGTAGAACGATCCGAAACCAGTCCTTGGTCAATTCGCGGCGCAACGGCACGCCGAGTCCAAGCAGGATTCGCTGTTTCCAGGTCGGCTGTTCAGTGGGTGAGAAGCCGCCGAACGGGACGTTGATGCTGGCATCGTGCCAGGTCTCCGATGGCACCGGCTCGACCTTCACCAGATATCTGGCTCCGCCGCCGTCGAGGTGAATGCCCGTCGGCTTGCACAGGTCCGATGTCTTGAAGATGACGGGCGGCGCGCCCTCTCCCCTGGTGAGGCCCGTCGCCTTCGTGCTGGGCGTGCAGGTAAGACCGGCAACGTCCTGGACGTTGTAGAGCAGCCGGTTCACGAGGGCCAGACCGATATAGGCGAACAACAGGGCAAAGAACGCAGGTGCCCATCTGCGTTTCAGCCCTTCGTGCAGCGCGATGTAGAATCTGTTGCTGCGAAGCCGATAGATGAAATCATCGGGCAAGCTCGACGGTGCAGAAGGCGTTTTTCGCCAGATCGCCCCCATACGGTCGTCGATGCGGGATGCGATTCGCACTCCCCAAAGATTGAAGAACACGACCAGTCCGGCAAGCAGCAGGAAGGAAAACGGCGAGCGGGCATAGCCGTCGATCCACGTGGACGCGAAACCCGGCAGAAACGCTCCGACGAAGCGGATTATGTCCGAGACCCATCGAATCGGGCTCGTGAACTCGTCGGAGCGCGTGGCGCCGCTGATCAACGGAAAAGCCAGCAGCCATGCGGTCGCGCCGACGGTAGCGAAATAGACGACGCGCCGTTTCCAGATTTCGTTCCAGACATGCTCCTGTGCATCCGCGCGCGTTTTGGCCGCATCGATGGTCTCGCACCCAAATTGATCTGGCGTGACGATCTCGCCATCGGCCTTCACGACGTCGTAGACCGGGGGCAAGCCGATGGGCGCATAGGCGTGCGCATGGTTCCTGATCCGCCTGAACACGGATTCGTGGATTTTCGGACGGTCGATCGCGACTTCGTCGTCTTCCTGTTTCGAGTATCGGTAGTTGCAGAGCCGAACGAGCTTCCGCGGGCCGTAACGGTAATAGGCGCCGAGGCCCGCGCGCGGATCGTAGATTCGGCCATCCTTGTCCGCTCTCGACATGGCGCTCTTGAACGCATCCGGATAGGCAGGCGGATCGCCGGTTTCGGATTTGAATTTCAGGCCGCAGCGCCGCGCCTCGTTGAGCATCCAGACCAACGGAATGTAGGCCAGCGCATCATCGGGATATCCGCCGCCTACGTTGGAATGCACGCCTGCGAACCAGACCTGGCTGATCTGTTCGTCGGCGATGTTGCGCTTCTGGTTTGGATCGAACTCCGACGGCGGAACGACTTTTTCATCCCAGAGTTCGGGATGAAAGGTAGTTCGCTCTTCATCGAGCGAAAGCGCCTGGCACGCACGCTGGACACGTTTGCGATCCAGCATGTGATTGGGAAGTTCGAGCGGAACGATCCATCGGCTGACACCGCGCGTCATCTCATCCATCGGCAGCCCATAGGCGGCCACGGTGTCCCACACACCCACGAACCGGATGCATTTGACTTTGCGATTGTCGCGCTTGTCGTACTTGATCGGAAAAAGGAAGTTGCGAATGGCCCGGTACCAGTCCTCGGGATGCCAAGGCCACAGAGTGTGGTAGCGCTCGCTGCGGTACTGCCGGTACGCTGCTATGGCCTTTTTGTTGAGTTCGCTTTCGCTATCAGCGGACACAAGCCCCTGGTTGAGAATCAGACCGATGACGACACGGATCGTAAACGCGCCGCGGCTGAAGCCGAAGCCGTAGAGATCGTCGTCCTCATCCTTGTAGTTGCGACATGCAAATTTGTAGATGTCGATGACGTTCCGCTTCAGTCCAAAGCCGAACGCGCCCCCAAGGACCGCCAAAGGCTTGAACGTCGACGTGCCGACGCCATCATCATAGAAGGCGACCTGGTCGTTGCCGGAAAGATCCAGTGCCTCAAAGGTGCGCCAGACGTTGGTGCGCCAGACCTTGGCCGCGGAATTGCCGGTGCCGTCGGACAGCAAAACAATGTTTCGGCCCATGAAATTGCCCTGCCGAGTACAATGCGATTCCACAATCTCTGGTCTAAGAGCATTGCACGCTCTCATTGAGCGAAAAGAGAGCTGGGTCACACCGGGGGCCAAAAAACGACAAGGCCGCCAAAAGGCGGCCTGTCGTTGGATCATGGCGTTGCCAATCCTAGGAAATCTGGAGCGGGCGAAGGGGCTCGAACCCTCGACCCCGACCTTGGCAAGGTCGTGCTCTACCACTGAGCTACACCCGCATCCGAGATGGCGGCGATCGCTCGCCGTCAGCGGCAGACCTATGCCAAATGCGGACTGGGAATGCAACAGTCCGAACGCAATCTGATGACACCTGATTGGCCGATTTCATTAACAAACAGGCTCGAATCAGCTCGAAACCATGCCTGATGGGCTCAATCGGCGTCAGAGGGTGCGATTCGGAACCTGGGCTGGGCCGCCAGCGGCCTGCGGGCGATTCTGAGCCAAGCGCGAACAGGAGGGTTCCGATAGGTGCGGCCCGCGCCGAACGTCAATCGACGATTGCCGGCTGTCACCGGCGCAAGCCTCAAGCACCGCCCCATAACCACATAACGGGGCGCGCAGTGGTTTTTTGTCCCCGATCTCCGCTCGAGCCGGCTGGCGGAGTGCCCCTATGGCCAATTGAATTTTGTGGCCAAGCCGCCATCTAGCGGATGAGAACTTGGTTCCGGGACGTGCTAGAACGGGCCCCGTTTCCGACCAGCATTCGCAAAGCACATCAGGCGAGGGATACCGTGACGATAGTTGAGCAGGGCGGCGGCCCGGCACCGCAGGCAGCACCCGATCTGATCAAGGAGACGACCACTCAGGCCTTCGTGAAGGATGTCATCGAGGAATCGAAGCGCCAGCCGGTGCTGATCGACTTCTGGGCTGAATGGTGCGGTCCCTGTCGCCAGCTGACGCCCGTGCTGGAAAAGGCGGTCCGCGCCGCCAAGGGCAAGGTCAAGCTGGTCAAGATGAATATCGACCACCATCCGGCCATTCCGGGCCAGATGGGCATTCAGTCGATCCCGGCCGTGATCGCGTTCGTCAACGGCCAGCCCGCAGACGGGTTCATGGGCGCGGTGCCGGAGAGCCAGGTCAACGCCTTCATCGACAAGCTGACCAAGGGCATGACCGCACCGGGCGAGCCGAACATTGCGGAAATCCTGCAAGAGGCCGAGGCCGTGCTGGCGGAGGGCGACCCGGCCGCAGCAGCCCAGATCTATGCCGAGATACTGGGCTTTGACGCCGCCAACATCGCGGCGCTGGCTGGACTGGCGAAGTGCTACGTGACGACGGGCGCGATCGAGCAGGCCAAACAGACCCTGGCGATGGTTCCGGAATCGAAGCGCAACGACGCCGCAGTCAAAGCGGTGCAGGCCTCGATCGACCTCGCCGAGCAGGCGCAGTCGGTCGGCCCGGTGACCGAACTGGAACAGAAGGTCGCCGCAAACCCGCTCGACCATCAGGCACGGTTTGACCTGGCGACCGCGCTCAATGCGCTCGGCAAGCGCAGCGAGGCGACCAACCAGTTGCTGGAAATCGTCAAGCGGGATCGAAAATGGAACGATGACGGCGCGCGCAAGCAGCTCGTGCAGTTCTTCGAGGCGTGGGGCGGCGCCGACGAGGCGACCGTCGAGGGACGAAAGCGGCTATCGACGATTCTTTTTTCGTAGGCCGATCCAAACCCGTGGAAACTGGTTTTGTGAAGAGTATACGCACCAAACCAAGAAACTGACCGGAACCGCCGATGCCGATCAATGCCGAATACCGCGGACCCGGCGAACTTCCCGAGATCATTCCGGTGTTTCCACTGCCGGGCGCGCTGTTGCTGCCGCGCGGCCAAATGCCGCTCAATATTTTCGAGCCGCGCTATCTGGCGATGGTGGACGACGCGCTGCGCGACGGCCACCGGCTGATCGGGATGATCCAGCCGGATATTTCCCATAGCAGAGACGAGGCTAGGCCGGAGCTGTTCCGGGTCGGCTGTGTCGGCCGCATCACCCAACTCGCCGAATCCGGTGACGGGCGCTACATCCTCGAATTGACCGGCGTCGCCCGTTTCAAGGTCGTGGAGGAAATCACGGTCCTGACCGCGTACCGGCAATGCAAGGTGGACTTCTTCCCCTATGTCGACGATTTCGTCGCGCGCAAGGGCGAGGAGGCCGTGGACCGCACGGCCTTGCTCGACGTGCTGACTGATTTTCTCAACGCCAACAACCTGAAGGTGGATTGGGAAGGTATCGAGAGTGCGCCGAACGAGGCACTGGTCAACGCGCTGGCGATGATGTCACCCTATGGCCCGGCGGAGAAGCAGGCGATGCTTGAAGCGCCCGATCTGAAGACCCGCGCCGAGATCCTGATCGCGGTGACCGAAATGGACCTCGCCAAGAAGCGCACCAGCGGCGACACCGGGCTGCAGTAGCGTCAAATTAGGTCAAACATCCCCAACGCAAGCCCGTGCATCAGCCGGCAGGACTTGACGGCGCCTTCAGCGCGCCGCTGCCATGTCTCGACTGCGCCGCCTCACGGGCTGGAGCTGCCGGCGCACCATTTTCAGAGCTTTAGCTGCACATATTGGCCGACTGAAGTAACCTTGCATTTCAGCGCATGCCCCTTCACGGAGGATCGCCAGCTGCTCCTCGGTTTCGACTCCTTCGGCCGTCGTCGTCTTGCCGAGACTGACTGCAAATCGAACCACCGCGCGTGCGATCCGGCGTGACTCCTCGTTCGCACCCGACAGCGCGTTGACGAAGCTGCGATCGATCTTGATTTTGTCGAATGGGAACTTCTGAAGCAGGCTCAACGATGAATAGCCGGTGCCGAAATCATCGAGGGCAATTCGCACGCCCAGTCTGTGCAGCTGGTCCAACGCAGCAAGCACCGCCTCGCTGTCATGCATGGTGATCGTCTCGGTGACCTCGAGCTCCAATCTATGGGCAACAATGCCCGAATTCGCGAGCGCGCCGACGATGGTCGAAACCAGCTCCTTGCTCCTGAATTGAGCGGGTGACAGATTTACCGCGATCTTCAGGCCATCGGGCCATTTGGCCGCCTCGTTACAGGCGGCCCTCAACACCCATTCTCCGATGGGCAGGATCAGGCCGGTCTCTTCCGCAAGCGGGATGAATTCAGCCGGCATGATCAAGCCGCGTTGAGGGTGATGCCAGCGCAAGAGCGCCTCAAAGCCTAAGGGTTCACCGCTTTCGGCATTGATGATCGGCTGGTAATGAAGCTCGAATTCACCCTTGGCCAACGCATCACGCATGTCGCGCTCCATATTGCGCCGGGCATGCATGAGCTGGTCCAGCTCGGGCTCGAAGAAGCGGAATGAACCGCGTCCGCCGCTCTTGGCCGAATAGAGCGCGAGATCCGCACTCTTCAGGATCTCGTCAGGGTTGGTGCCGTCGCGTGGCGCGATGGCAATGCCGATGGTCACCTGATGGTCGCCAAGATCGAAAGGCCTGCAAAGCGCTTGGCTGATTTTCTCGGCAAGGGCCGTGGCCTCGACGACGGGATTGGTCACGTAGTCGATGACGGCGAACTCGTCGCCGCCCAGCCGTGCAATCAGAGCGGTATCGCGGATGCATTCGAGCAGCCGCGCGGCGACGGCTTGCAGTAGCTTGTCGCCTGTCGGATGACCGAGCGTGTCGTTGACCTCCTTGAAGCGATCGAGATCGAGCATGAAGACGGCAAGGCCGGATCCGCCCTCGCGGGTAATTGCGAGAGCGTGATCCATGCGCACGCGCAGCCGCACTCGGTTTGGCAGGTCGGTCAGCGCGTCATGCTGGGCCATATGGATGATCTTGGCTTCGGACTGCCGCTGCTCGGTGACGTCGAGGTGCGTCGCCACCCAGCCGCCTCCCGCCATGGGCTGCCGGGTGACGCAGATCAATCGCCCGTCCGCAAGTTCGTCCACCCTGCTGGCGACAGCGTCGGGCGGCAACGCATTCAGAGAGCAACCGATTCGCGGCGCTCTCGCTGGTCTCGCCTTTGAGGATGCCGTTCGCAATCCGATGCGCGATGACTTCGTGGTGTGGCGTTCCCGGCTCCAGCAGTTCCGGCGGCAGCCGATACATTTTGGCATAGCGATCATTGCATACGACAAGCCGCTTGCAGAGACCCTCGCCCATGTGATTGATGGCCGTATCGAGCCTGAGTTTCTGTTCCTGCAGTTCTCTTCGCGAAGCTTCGACTTCTTGCCGGGCGAGCGACAACTGGCTGATGATTTCCTCGAATTTGCGAGTCCGGGTGGCCAAACGGCGATCCGCCAGCACCCCGATAAGGCTCATCCCGAGCACCGACAAGGCGACGCCGGCGATCAGCAGCGCGAGGAAGGTCGGAGAAAGCGACAGGGTGTCCGGCGCCCGCATCGGATCCGGAACGATCTGCACCGCGCCCATCGCGGTGAAATGATGCGAGACGATGGCCAGCGTCAGCAGCAGCGCGGCAGCAAATGTTCCTCGCCTGTCATTATGGCGCGTCGCGATGGCCAGGGCGGCACAGCCGAAGAACAGGCCGAGAGCGATCGATGCCAACACGAGATCCGGTGACCAGCTCACGCGGCCGGGCACCTCAAGCGCCCACATGCCAAGATAGTGCATGCTCGCAATGCCGGCGCCGATAATCGCGCCACCGACGGGGGCACGCCACCGACCGGGATCGCTGGCGGCAAAACCAAGTCCGCAGGAAGTCAGTATCATCGCAGCCGCGAGCGACAATCCCGTCAAGGCGATGGCGTAGCCGGTTGAAACGCCCGGCTCATAAGCCAGCATGGCGATGAAGTGCGTCGCCCATATCCCATAGCCGATCGCCGCGCCTGCAATCGCAATCCAGATCAGCCGCGTCCTGGCTTGCGACGCAATGGCGCGATGAAAAATCGTGACGGCAACAATGCTTGCAACGAAGCAAACCAGGCCGGCGAGCAGAACGAGCCGCCAATCATGATCGGCAGTAAGACAGCTGAAAACACGAAACATATTGTTGATCCCATCGGCAATACCGTCGATGAGACATCTGATTAGACTTGCTTCGCGTTAATTTGCCGCAATGCCCACTTGCATGCTTATTGCGACGTAAAAATTATTTGCGGAATGACGCGCGTGCACCGTGAAAACACGGAAAATTTTGTGGCCACCTGAATACCCGCTCGCACCCCGGGCGCGAACGCTCACGAGAGCTAGTATCCTGCCACTGCGAGCACGACGACGGCGCCGAGCGCTTTCCAGCCGAAGCCGCGGCCCCGCGACCACCATGCATTGGCCGCGGCGGCGAAGGCATAGACCGCGACGATCGTCACCACGATCCAGTGCCGTGCGCTCTCCGATCCCATCGACGGCGCGGCGATCAGCAACACGCCGCCGCCGATCCACGCCACGGTACCGGCCTGCCAGACCAGCCGGATCAGGGTCCGCAGCCTCTCCGGCTGGATGGTCGCCTTGGCGAACACCTTGGTTTCTCCCAGCACCCCGTGGATCAGAGCCACTATTATGCCGGCGACACCAGCACACTGCAGAATGAGATCGCGCATCGACGCCTCCATACAGCACTGTATGGCCATGCGCCGCATTCTGGCGTCTGTCAATACAGTAGTGTATGGTAGCAGGAATATGAGCGATCAACTCTCGGCAAAGGACTGGGTCGACCAGGGCCTGAAGGCACTGGCGAGCAGCGGCTTCACCGCGCTGAAGGCGGAACCGCTGGCGAAGGCGTTGCGCGTGTCGCGCGGCAGTTTCTACTGGCACTTTGCCGATATCGCCGCGTTTCATGCCGCGATCCTGGCGCGCTGGCACGAGGTTGCAGCCGAGCAGATCATTGCCAATATCGAAGCTGCCTCGAAGGACGAGAATCCGCTGGCGTTGCTGCTGCGCCGTGTGTTCGGCGAACGGCTGATGCTGGAGCGGGCGGTCCGCACCTGGGCCAGCGTCGATCCCGCCGCCCGCACCGCGGTGCAGGCCATCGACCGGCGCCGGCTGAGCTATGTGGAGGGCCTTCTGGCGCAGTCCGGATTGTCGGCGGAGACGGCCCGCGCCCGCGCCCAAATTCTCTATTGGGCGTTTCTCGGCTTTGCGCTATCGGATCAGCCGTTGCCGAAGGCGCGGCAGCAGGCCGTGATCGACGAACTGGTGCGGATGTCGGCGTCATGACATCTCGCGAGCTTGTATGCTAAGGACCACGCAATCCGGAGACGATACATGAACGCCCTGCCCGAACGCCTCGACAGCACCGTCGATCCGAAATTGCTGGAGATCCTGGTCTGTCCGGTGACCAAGGGTCCGCTCGAATTCGATTCAACCCGGCAGGAGCTGATCTCGCGTTCGGCGAAACTCGCCTACCCGATCCGCGACGGCATTCCGATCATGCTGCCGGAAGAGGCGCGGAAGATCGAGTGATAGCGAGACTGTTCGCGTAGCCCGGATGAAGCGCAGCGCAATCCGGGTTGATCCGATCCGCTTGCAACACCGTTCCCGGATTTCGCTTCGCTCCATCCGGGCTACGAAAGGTTTACAGCGTCTCGCCCTTCAGCAGCCGCGGCACTTCGCCTGACAATCCTGCCGCCTGGCGGATGAACAGGTTCTTCAGCGGCGGCGCGCGGTCGACCAGGCCGAGACCGATGTCGCGCACGGTGCGCAACAGCGTCGATTCATTGGAGAACAGGAAATTCAGCGAGTTGGTCGCAACACCCATTGCCATGGTGTCAAAGCGACGCCAGCGCTGGTAGCGGTCGAGGACATCGGCCTGCCCGGGGTCGATGCCGAGCCGGGCTGCGTCGACCACGACTTCGGCCAGCGCCGCGACATCCTTCAGGCCCATGTTGAGGCCCTGCCCCGCGATCGGATGAATCACATGCGCAGCATCGCCGACCAGCGCCAGCCGCTCGGCGACGAACGAGCGCGCGACGAAATAGCCGAGCGGAAACGCACGCGGCTTGTCGAGCGCCTTGATCTCGCCGAGGTGCAGCCCGAAGCGCTTCTCGAGCTCCTCGTGGAATTCGGCCTCGCCAAGCGCGGTGACGCGCGCGGCCTCCGTGCGGGTCTCGGTCCACACCAGCGACGAGCGTTTTCCGGTCAGCGGCAGGATCGCGAACGGCCCCGCGGGAAGAAAATGCTCTTCGGCGCGGCCGTGATGATCGCGCTCGTGGCCGACGGTGACAACGATGCCGGATTGATCGTAGTCCCAGCCATGGGTGGCGATGCCGGCGCGCTCGCGCAGCTTTGAGCGGGCGCCGTCGGCGGCGACCAGCAGGCTTGCTTCGATGACAGCGCCATCGGCGAGCGTCACGGTGACACCATCGGCGCGAGCGTCGTAGGTCGAAACCGCCGTGGCGCGGAGATCGATGCCTTCCGCCTCGGCGCGGGCGACCAGCGCATCGATCAGCCGCCGATTTTCGACCATGTGGGCGAAGGGTTCGCCGGGTTCGACATCGCCGGCAAAGGTCAGGAACACCGGACGGGTGGCATCCTCCAGCTTGGAATCGGTGACGACCATGTCGAGGATCGGCTGGGAATCCGAAACCTGATTCCAGACGCCGAGCGCCTCAAACAATCGCCGGCAGGCCGCCACGATAGCAGTGGCGCGCGGATCGCGGCTCGGCCGCGCAGCAAGGGCCGGATCGGCAACGATAACGGGAATGTCCGCGCCGAGGCCCTGACGGAACGCCAACGCCAGCGCCAGCCCGGCAAAGGCGCCGCCGCAGATGACAATGCTTCGCTGTGCCGCCATGCGATCCTTACCCGGTTTCTGCGTCAGACTACGCTTGCTACCTGATAATAGCTGGGCGAAACAGGGTCGAGAAACAAGGTACTTAACCAGACCGTCATTCCGGGGCGCGCGTTGCGCGAACCCGGAATCCAGAGGTTTTGGCCGAGATTCCGGGTTTGCCTCTTCGAGGCGCCCCGGAATGACGGTGCCTCCACGAATTGAAAGCACTCCCCATGTCCAAAGGCCTGATTGACCTGATTTCCATCCTCGATCTCGAGCAGCTCGAGGTGAACCTGTTCCGGGGCAACAGCCCGAAGACAAGCTGGCAGCGGGTGTTCGGCGGCCAGGTGATCGGCCAGGCGATGGTCGCGGCATGCCGCACCGTCGAGGGGCGCCTGCCGCATTCGATCCATTGTTATTTCATCCTGCCCGGCGATCCGCAGATCCCGATCATCTACCAGGTCGAACGCCTGCGCGACGGCAAGAGCTATTCGACCCGCCGCGTGACCGCGATCCAGCACGGCAACGCGATCTTCTCGATCATGGTGTCATTCCATGCGGAAGAGGAAGGCGCGTTCAACCATCAGGACACGATGCCGGATGTTCCGCCGCCGGAAAAACTCACGGCAGAAGAAGTATCGAAGCAGCCGATGTTCAAGGAGATGCCGGAGTTCATTCGCCGCTATTACGAATCCGACCGGCCGATCGAGCTGCGCCCGGTCGAACTCGGCCGCTATTTCGGCCAGAAGATCGACGACGGCCGCATCCATGTCTGGATCCGCACCGCGGCCAAACTGCCCGACGATCCGGCGCTGCATTTGTGCGCGCTGGCCTATGCGTCGGATTTTTCGCTGCTCGATGCCGTGATGGCGCGCTATGGCCGCACGCTGTTCGACAAGCGGATGATGCCGGCGAGCCTCGACCATGCGATGTGGTTTCACCGGCCATTCCGCGCCGACGAGTGGCTGCTCTATGCGCAGGACTCGCCGAGCGCGCAAGACGGCCGCGGGTTGACCCGCGGCCTGATCTTCAAGCCTGACGGCACGCTGGTGGCGTCGGTCGCCCAAGAGGGCTCGGTGCGACAGCGCAAGTGAGGCTTACGCGTTCACCGTCGCGCCGCGCTCCGCCAAAACAGTCTGCGACGCCAGCCACTGCGACATCCACCGATATACCCAAGGTATCGGGATGATGAAGAAGAAGCCGATCACAGCCACGATCGCGCGCCACAGAAACTCCAGTCCGCTGCCGATGAAGAGGACTTCACGCCGCGTGCCCTCGATGTTTCGGCAAAACCATCGCAGCCAGGCGACGTAGACCCAGGCCCAGCCGACAATCGTGATGATGGAGATCACAGCCAGAATGGACCATCCGATATAGGCCCAGACCGAGCCGGAGAAGCTGAGCCCGAGCGGCTGCCCGTTGGACGAAAGGTTCGCGATAAACCATTTCAGGAAAAGCCAGTAGAGAACGAGCTGAGCGATGTTCAGCAAATTGCTGAGCCACTCAATGCCGATCAGGCCAACCCCAATGAAAACGACGGCAGCTCCGAAATACCAGGGAACGATCGTCATCGGCTCGCCTTCGAAGCCGAGGTTCGGCCGTCCTGGCACCTGGACACACGGAACGATCCATTTGGCGTACCACACGAGGACCCACGGTCCCGGAATGATGAAGATGAGGCCGATCACGAGTACGAGGCTACGCCAGACAAACTCAAGGATTCCGAAATCAATCGACAGCGGGCCTCCGCTATAGCTTCCGGCGGCATAGCTTCCAGCCGTTTGTGGCGGGCCACCGGGCTGCGCGAAGGCCGGCGGCCCCGAACCGCCGGGCACCAGGCCGGGGATTTCTCCCGCCCGCTGCCAGCCCGACATCCCCTCGGTCCATACCAGCGTATCCGCTCCAACGGCCCCCCGGGTAATGAGATCACGAAGCTGGACCTCCGGATAAGGGCCCTGTTGCTGGCCGTTGGCTGCATAAAACCACGATCGGTTCGACATTTTATTTCCTTGAGCCGTGGAAAATAGAAAATATGGGAGATAGCCGGCGGGCGGCTGAGGGAGAGCGCATTTTGGCGGACGATCCTGCCGCCTGTACAGTGATTGACGTCACCAGCTCGAAATGTTTTCCCCTTCTACCTGCAACTTTTTTGTGCCATTTGCTCAGAAAGATGCCAGATTTGCGCCGGCAGCAAGCCGCCGGATGGTCGGCCTGCCCAGTGCTTAAAAAGTATCCACGGAAATGAAGGCCTGACCATGAAACTTGTCGTCGCGATCATCAAACCTTTCAAGCTTGACGAGGTGCGCCAGGCGCTGACGGCGATCGGCGTCCACGGCATGACGGTGACCGAGGTCAAGGGTTACGGCCGCCAGAAGGGGCACACCGAAATCTATCGCGGCGCCGAATATGTCGTGAACTTCCTGCCCAAACTTCGAATCGAAATCGCGGTCGCCTCCGACGTTGCCGACAAGGCGGTCGAGGTCATTACCGCCAACGCGCGCACCGGGCAGATCGGCGACGGCAAGATCTTCGTCACGCCGATCGACCACGCGCTCCGAATCCGCACCGGCGAGACCGATAGCGACGCGCTCTGAACATCACTGAATTCAAGGCGCGGCGGCAGCGACGCCGAACGCGCGAAGCCAAGAAACGACAACGAAACGACAACACGCCGGGGGATTCCATGGGGGCACCATCGTATCGTGCAGCACGCCATGCTGCGCTCGTCACGCTTGCAGCGAGCTTCACGCTCACCACGCCAGCCTTCGCCGAGACCTCCACCATCAATGCCGCCGACACGGCGTGGATGATCGTTGCCACCGCGCTTGTCCTGATGATGACGATACCGGGTCTGGCGCTGTTCTATTCCGGCATGGTGCGCAAGAAGAACGTGCTGGCGACCATGGCGCAGAGCCTCGCTGCGGTTGCGCTCATCTCTATACTGTGGGTGGCGTTCGGCTATTCGCTGGCCTTTGTCGGCGACGGCGCCTGGATCGGCACGCTCGATCGCTGGTTCCTGATCGGAATGACGATGGAGAGCGTCAATCCGGCGGCCAAGACGATTCCGGAAGCGCTTTTCATGCTGTACCAGATGACATTTGCGATCATCACCGTGGCTCTGGTGTCGGGCGCGGTAGCGGACCGGATGCGATTTTCGGCCTATCTCCTGTTCTCCGCCGGCTGGTTCACGTTCGTCTATGTACCGCTCGCGCACTGGGTGTGGGGCGGCGGTTTCCTGGCCACCAAGGGCGTGCTGGATTTCGCTGGCGGCCTCGTCGTGCATCTTTCCGCCGGGGTCGGCGGACTGGTTGCCGCAACCGTGATGGGCCGGCGTCAGGGCTATGGCAGCGAGAACCTCGCGCCGTTCGACCTCTCGCTCGCCGTGATCGGCACCGGATTATTGTGGGTCGGCTGGTTTGGCTTCAATGGCGGATCGGCGCTGGCCGCGAACTCGCGCGCGGTCATGGCGATCACCGCGACGCATCTGGCGGCTTGCGCCGGTGCGCTGGTCTGGGCCGCGATCGAATGGGCGACGCGGCGAAAGCCGTCGGTGCTCGGCATGATATCGGGCGCCATCGCAGGTCTTGGCACCATCACCCCGGCCTCCGGTTTCGTTGCGCCGTGGCATGGCGTCGTGATCGGCGTCGTCGCGGGAACACTCTGCTTCTGGGCCTGCACCTGGCTCAAGCAGCGCCTCAAGTATGACGACTCGCTCGACGTTTTCGGCGTCCACGGCATTGGCGGATTGACCGGCACGCTGCTCGCCGGCGTCTTTTCGGTAAGCGCGATCGGCGGCACCGCGGGGCTGATGGAGGGCAATCCGCAACAGGTCCTGACCCAGCTCTATGGGATCGTCGCCACCCTGGTGTGGTCCGGCGGCATCACCTTCCTGCTGCTAAAACTGGTGGGTGTGTTCGCGCCGCTACGCGTATCGCTGCAGCAGGAGCTGGAAGGCCTCGACATCTCGCAGCACGGCGAAGCGCTGCAATAGGCTGCCCATCTCGTTACCGTTTTCTTGCCCTGCCGCTAAGCAGGATTGTGACGCCAGTCAGCGCGTGCTCATGTTTTGGGCATGCATGACTACGCTTTGGGCGCGACGGAATGGCGCAGGAAGGGGCAATCCCCGCAGAATGCGAAAAGGTCCGGATTCATAGTCCGTTAGGGAGCGGTCCCGATCTGGCACGGCATTTGATTCTAAGGGTCTCGGCTGTGCCCGCGTAGTGAACATCTCCGCGTGGTGAACCTCAGTCGAGAACGCCCGGACCGCCTGCACCGGGCCCAAGCGGGGACCAAGACCCATGAAAATTGTTATGGCGATCATCAAGCCATTCAAACTCGAAGAAGTCCGCGACGCCCTGACCGCCATTGGCGTTCACGGCCTCACGGTGACGGAAGTCAAAGGCTACGGCCGGCAGAAGGGCCACACCGAAATCTATCGCGGCGCCGAATATGCCGTGAGCTTCCTGCCCAAGATCAAGATCGAGGTCGCCGTCGCCTCCGACCAGGTCGACAAGACCATCGACGCCATCACATCCGCTGCCAAGACCGGACAGATCGGCGACGGCAAGATCTTCGTCATCAACCTCGACCATGCGGTTCGCATCCGCACCGGTGAGGCGGATGCCGCGGCCCTCTGATTTCGCGCTCAAACCTTACCACTTAGGAGTAAAATCAATGACGTTTAAACGTCCCTATAGCGCGGGACTGGCGGCCCTCGCAGTCGGCTTGTTCGCCGCGACCGCGGCCTACGCCGAACCGACCGTCAATAAGGGCGACAACGCCTGGATGCTGACGTCGACAGTGCTGGTGCTGTTGATGACCATCCCCGGCCTGGCGCTGTTCTATGGCGGTCTCGTCCGTTCCAAGAACATGCTCTCGGTCCTGATGCAGGTCTTCTACACCGTCTGCATCGTCGTCGTGCTCTGGGTACTCTACGGCTACAGCCTCGCCTTCACCGGCGGCTCCGACTTCATCGGCGGCTTCTCGAAGGCCTTCCTGATGGGCGTGACCACCGATTCGAAGGTGGCTACCTTCAGCGTCGACGCCAATATCTCCGAGCTGGTCTATGTCTGCTTCCAGATGACCTTCGCGGCGATCACTCCCGCGCTGATCGTCGGCGCCTTCGCCGAGCGCATGAAGTTCGCGGCGATCGCGCTGTTCATCCCGCTCTGGGTCACGCTGATCTATTTCCCGATCGCCCACATGGTCTGGTACTGGCCCGGCCCGGATGCGATCTCGGATGCGGCCAAGGCACTTGCCGCGGCGGCTGACGGTGCGGCGAAGACCGCGGCGCAGGCCAAGCTCGACGAGATCAACGCCGATGCCGGCTGGATCTTCAAGAAGGGCGCGCTGGACTTCGCCGGCGGCACCGTGGTGCACATCAACGCCGGTATCGCCGGTCTCGTCGGTGCGCTCCTGATCGGCAAGCGCGTCGGCTACGGCAAGGATCTGATGGCTCCGCACTCCCTGACCATGACCATGATCGGCGCTTCGCTGCTCTGGGTCGGCTGGTTCGGCTTCAACGCCGGATCGAACCTTGAGGCTTCCGGCGGTGCAGCGCTCGCCATGACCAACTCCTTCGTTGCGACCGCAGCGGCGGCGTTGGCCTGGATGTTCGCTGAATGGATCGTCAAGGGTCATCCTTCCGTGCTCGGCGCGCTGTCGGGCGCAGTGGCCGGCCTCGTCGCGGTCACCCCCGCAGCCGGTTACTCCGGTCCGATGGGTGCGATCGTGCTCGGCCTCGTGGTCGGCATCGTCTGCCTGTTCTTCTGCACCGTGGTGAAGAACTCGCTCGGCTATGACGACTCGCTCGACGTGTTCGGCGTCCACTGCATCGGCGGCATCGTCGGCGCGCTGGGCACCGGCATTCTGGTTAATCCCGCCCTCGGCGGCACCGGCGTGATGGACTACGTCGCCGGCAAGGTCGGCGAGTACGACTTCGTCGCCCAGATGACCTCGCAGCTCTGGGGCGTCTGCACCACGCTGGTGTGGTCGGGCATCGGTTCGGCGATCATCTACAAGGTGGTCGACGTGATCGTCGGCCTGCGCGTCAACGTCGAGACCGAGCGTGAAGGCCTCGACGTCACCGAGCACACCGAGCGCGCCTACAACATGTAAGTTCTCCCGGGGTGCGATCCCCAAGGGGACAACGTAGTCGTTGCCCCGGGGGCTCGCATCCACAACTCCGGTTCGGGCACATACCCGGCAATGCCCTGACCGTTGAGGGGCTCCAGCGCAAGTTGGAGCCCCTTTCTTTTTGCCAGAGCCAAAGCGCCATCACGCGGTTCGACCCGTGAGCCATCCAAATTTCGCGCTGAGCTTTGGAAGCAGGACGTCCAGCTCGTCCTCGTCCTGCCACTCGGTCCCCTCGGGTTGATCCGGCATTCTCCGTTGCGGGCGATCGCCGGCAGCCGCTACGACGCCGTCGGTTACGGCGTATTGATAGCCTTCGTAGAACCAATCCTCGTCATCGTCAGGTTCGTCGGCGAGCGAATCGGGGTTCGACAAGGCACGCTCGAATGCCTGACGCCCCCGGGAAATCAATGAGGAGCAAAAATCGTCGAAAGTATCGTCGCTGCACCCGCCGTTAATGACGTAAGCCGCGCCCCACAATGTATGGCTATAGGCCTTGCCCATCATAGCGTCGAACTGTTGCGCAAATTCAATCGCGTCCGCCGCAGGCAGGGCCGAGATTTTTTGCTTCAGCACGTTGCATTTCCGTACCATGTCGCCGCCTGCAGCGTCATTCGCATCCTGAACGATTTCCCAGAAACCGGTTTCGTCCATCACACATGCTCCCGCTCTGTGGCACGCTGCGCCCTTGTGTCCAGGAAATCTGTCAGAATGTGCGAACGGGCGGTTGCGCACCAACCGCCCGTTGCTGGAACTGAGCCCGTTGCGCCCAAAGGCGACCGAGCCTGTGTCAGAGCGAGGGACAGCTCCGGTGTCTTCCTCAACCCGAACAGTTGCAAGGGCTTCGAGCCCGAACCGAGCAAGGAAGGGAGTGGATGATGGCACAAAATGCTCATGTTGTCGTGGGTATCGATGTCGCCAAGGACAAGGTGGATGCGTGCATTCGTGCGTTGGGATTACGGCAAACCCTCCCGAGCACGACCCAGGGGCACCGTAAGCTGGTCGCCTGGCTTCGCAAGCACCAGGCGAACAAGGCGGTGATGGAGGCGAGTGGCGGCTATGAGCGTGCCTGGGCCAAGGTGCTGCGCGACGCCGGCATCGAAGTTCGGATCGTCGACCCCAAACGGGTCCGCAGCTTCGCGCTATCAGCCGGACGGCTGGCCAAGAACGATACGATCGATGCCGAGATGATTGCCTGGTTCGCCGAGACATTCAGCGATGCGCCGGGCCAGAAACACGATGCGGCACAAGAGGAGCTGCAGGCACTCGTAAAGGCGCGCTTAAGCCTGATTGATTTTAGGATGCGCTTGGTCAGCCAAAGCGAGCATGCCGCGCCGGGATTGGTGCAGAAGGCGCATGCCCGCATCTTGAAGAACCTGGCCTGCGAGATTGCCAAGCTCGAGGCCGCCATCTGCGCCAAAATCAAGTCCATGCCGGATTTTGCGGAACGCGCCGAGATCATCGAGAGTGTGCCGGGGTTCGCCGAGACGAGTTCGGCAAACCTCCTTGCAGGAATGCCGGAGCTTGGTCAGGTGAGCAACAAGATCGCCGCGGCCTTGATCGGGGTCGCCCCCTATGACGACGACAGCGGAAAGCGCCGCGGCGAGCGCCACATCAAGGGAGGCCGCCGCTGGGTCCGTAACGCCATCTACATGCCCTGTGTTGGCGCAGCCACGCTGAACAATCCCGTGCTGAAGGCCTACTATCAGCGCCTGATTGCCAAAGGAAAAGAGCCGAAGATTGCCATCATCGCCGGCATGCGCAAGCTGATCATCATCCTCAACACCATGATCGCACGACGGCAGAAATGGGATCCCAGCCGTTACGCGTTGAGCTGACGAGCGCGCCCACCGCGATCGGTTCCGCGACCGAGCGCTTGCAAAGCCGACAGACCGGTGAACGGGCGGGGTCAAGGCCGCAGCCGCCGTAGGCGGGGGCGCGCCAGCGCCAGCCTTGAGGCCGGCCGATCACCGGGCTACTTCCAGCACAGTTGCTCTGATTGGATCTTCCTGCGTCTCACCCTTCGGTGGAACCCGCAGCCTAGCTCGGGGAACGTCGGATCGATGGCAAAACGAACGGCGGGCTAAAAAAGATTGCCAACGCGGAGCCGTGACGGCGGATCGTCACTTCCGGAAATTGCGCGGTTGCTCGCGCCGTGCCGGACCTGGCCCCCGGACGGAGGCTGCGGCCCCGCTGGAACCATCGGCCAACCCTCAAACCGGAAAAGCCGCAAATCGTCGCTGGCACCGATGGTTAATCGCGTCTTAACCTCGCCGTATCTATGGTGGTTTGATGGGTTTCCGGGGCTCGCTTCAGCCCTTCGACCGCTTTTGAGAGTACTGGCGTTTCAGACATGGCAATGACCGCCTCTTCCGGCGTGGCGCAGGGCGCTGGCAGTGCAATCCCTGCCGGTCAGGCCGAACGCTCGCCGTTTTTGCGTACGACCGAGCTATTGGCGCCCTATCAGCCGGCCAAGCCATTGATTACGCTGTCCTTGGGCGAGCCGCAGCACCCGGTGCCCGATTTCGTCGGGCCGGTCCTGGCCAAACACATCGCCGAATTCGGCCGCTATCCGCTTGCCAAGGGCATCGAGCCGTTCCGGCGCGCCGCCGCCAATTGGCTTTCGACCCGGTTCCAGCTCCCTCGCCCGATCGACTCCGAGAGCGAAATCCTGGTGCTGAATGGCAGCCGCGAGGGGCTGTTTTTCGCGGCGATCACGGCCGCCCGCTATGTTGGGCCGCGCCAGGGCAGGCCGGCGATCCTGATGCCCAACCCGTTTTATCCGGCCTATGGCGCGGGCGCCCGCGCAGCTGGTTGCGAACTGATCTACCTGCCGACCACGCTCGCCAACGGATTTTTGCCGGATCTCGATTCGCTCGATGAGGCGACGCTGGCCCGAACCGTCGCCATGTTCATCGCCTCGCCCGCCAATCCGCAAGGCTCGGTCGCCTCGCGCGACTACTTCACGCGGCTGAAGAGCCTCGCCGACCGCTACGGTTTCATGATCCTGAGCGACGAGTGCTATTCGGAAATCTACACCAGGCAGGCGCCGGGCAGCGCGCTGGAATGCGCCGGACCCGATTTCACCAACGTCGTTGCGTTCCAGTCGCTGTCGAAACGCTCGAACCTGCCGGGCATGCGCGTCGGCTTTGCCGCCGGAGACCGGAAATTTCTCGCGGCCTTTCACGAATTGCGCAACGTCGCCGCACCGCAGGTGCCGGTGCCGCTGCAGCACGTCGCGGTCGCCGCCTATAGCGATGAAACCCATGTCGAAGAGAACCGCAGGCTCTACCGCATCAAGTTCGATCTCGCCGACCAGATTCTCGGCAGCCGCTACGGCTATGTGCGGCCCGCCGGCGGCTTTTGCGTCTGGCTCGACGTATCCGAGCGCGGCGGTGATGAGGCGACGACGGTGAGACTTTATCGGGACGCAGGCGTCCGCGTGATCCCAGGAAGTTATCTGTCGCGGCTGCAGAACGACGGCTTCAATCCCGGCGCGGGCTACATCCGCCTCGCACTGGTCTCCGATAGTGAATCAACCGCCGAGGCGTTGCACCGGCTGGTCGAAATTCTGGATTAATCGCAGGGCCCCATGAGCATGCCAGCGATCGAACGTGTTATTCCCCTGGTCGGCCATCTGCCGGTTTCGATCCGCGAGGCGCTGGCGCGGCGCCTGCGCGAGCTCGCCGGTCTTTGCCTGATCGCGCTTTCCGGCGTGGCTGCGGCGGCGTTGATGACGTGGTCGGTGCAGGACCCGAGCCTGAGCCATGCGACGTCGCGGCCGATCCGCAATGTCCTCGGCTATCCCGGCGCGATCGGCGCCGATCTGCTGATGCAGATTCTCGGTCTCGGCGCGATCATGCTGATCCTGCCCGTCGCCGTGTGGGGCTGGCGCATGCTGACCCATCGTACCTTCGACCGCGAAGCGCTGCGCCTTGGATGCTGGATTCTCTGCACGGTGATCGCGGCCGGCTTTGCCAGCTGCTGGCCGCATGGCGGAGCCTGGGCGCTGCCGACCGGTCTTGGCGGCGTCGTTGGCGATGCGCTGGTGCGCGCGCCAGCGGTGGTGTTCGGTCCGGCCGGCTTCACCTATCGTCTCGTGCTCGGCATCATCCTGTTTGCGGCGATGTGCGCAGCCTTTCTGTTTGCCAGCGGCTGGGGCTCGCGCCCGCGAGATGAAGAGCTGACGCCGATCGAAGACGATGACACCCCCTTCGAGGAAGAAGGGGATCGCGGTTCGGTCCCGCTCGGATGGGTGTATCATGCGCTGATGAGCTTGAAGGCGCGGCTCGGTTGGCTGATGACCGCGGCCTACCGATCACTGGTGTCGAGTTCGCCGCCGCCTCGCAGGGCCTCGTTCGAACGTCGGGAACCAAGCCTCAGCGGCCGCGCCGCCCCGACACTTGCCCCGCGGGAAGAGGAATTCGAGGACGAGGAAGAAGAGGAAGACGAGGAGGAAGAAGCTCCCGCCGCCCGTACCCCGCGCAAGAAACCCGCGCCGCGTGCCTCGGCGCGCAAATCCGACAAGTTCGAACTGCCTTCGGTCTCGATGCTCACGGCGCCCAAGGCGTCGGATCGACAGCCACTCAGCAAGGCCGAACTGGAAGCCAATTCGCGCGCGCTGGAAGGCGTGCTCGGCGACTTTGGCGTCCGCGGCGAGATCGTCAAGGCCAACCCCGGCCCGGTGGTAACACTCTACGAACTCGAACCGGCGCCCGGCATCAAATCCTCGCGCGTCATCGGCCTCGCCGACGATATCGCCCGCTCGATGAGCGCGCTCTCGGCCCGCGTTGCCGTGGTCGCGGGCCGCAACGCCATTGGCATCGAACTGCCGAATGTCCATCGCGAAAAGGTTTATCTGCGCGAATTGCTGACTACCAAGGACAGCAACGAGTCGACGGTGAAGTTGCCGCTCTGCCTCGGCAAGAACATCGGCGGCGAATCCATCATTATCGATCTCGCGCGCACGCCGCATATGCTGATCGCCGGTACCACCGGCTCCGGCAAATCGGTCGCCATCAACACCATGATCCTCAGCCTGGTCTATCGCCTGAGGCCGGATCAGTGCCGCCTGATCATGGTCGACCCCAAGATGCTCGAACTCTCCGTCTATGACGGCATCCCGCATCTGCTGACGCCGGTCGTGACCGATCCGAAGAAGGCGGTGGTCGCGCTGAAATGGGCCGTGCGCGAGATGGAAGAGCGCTACAAGAAAATGGCCAAGCTCGGCGTGCGCAACATCGACGGTTACAACCAGCGCCTCGTCGAAGCCAAGGGCAAGGGCGAGGAGCTGACGCGCACGGTGCATACCGGCTTCGACAAGGAAACCGGCAAGGCGATCTACGAGGAAGAAAAGCTCGAGCTCGAACCGCTGCCCTATATCGTCATTATCGTCGACGAAATGGCCGACCTGATGATGGTGGCCGGCAAGGACATCGAAGGCGCGGTGCAGCGCCTGGCACAGATGGCGCGCGCCGCGGGCCTCCACGTCATCCTCGCCACGCAGCGTCCCTCGGTCGACGTCATCACCGGCACCATCAAGGCGAATTTCCCGACCCGCATCGCCTTCCAGGTCACTTCGAAGATCGACAGCCGCACCATTCTCGGCGAGATGGGGGCCGAGCAGCTGCTTGGCCAGGGCGACATGCTCTATATGGCCGGCGGCGGCCGCATCAGCCGCGTGCACGGTCCCTTTGCTTCCGACGAGGAGGTCGAGAAGGTCGTGCGTCATCTCAAGACGCAGGGCTCACCGGAATATCTGGAAGCGGTCACCGCGGAGGAGCCGTCCGAGGAAGACGGCGCGGTATTCGATTCCACCGGCATGGGCGCCGATGGCGGCGGCGACCTGTTCGCGCAGGCGGTTGCGATCGTCAAGCGCGACCGCAAGGCCTCAACCTCCTACATTCAGCGCCGGCTGCAAATCGGCTATAACCGTGCCGCCTCGCTGATGGAACGAATGGAACAGGAAGGGATCGTCGGACAGGCGAATCACGCCGGTAAACGCGAAATTCTGGTCGAGGAGGAAGAGGGCGGGTTTTAAAAATCGGCGCGGAACAGCGCTTCAGCGCAACGATTTTCACGGAAAAACGATATCTCCTTTGGTCGAAAGCACGATAAACTGGCTGGCAACGGGGCCCCTCGTTCGAATAGAGATCCGAAATACCTGATGACAGAACAATCCACCCATCGCGGGCTGCGCACCGGACTGGCCCTTTTGATCGCCACCTCCATCGCCGGCTTCGCCACGCCGGCGCTCGCGCAGAACGTTCCGGTTCCGAAGCCCGCGCCCAAGGCCCGCGAGGGCGGCGTGCAGATGAGCGCGCAGGATAAGGTTCCGATGACCACCGGCGCCACCCAGGCACCGCCGAATCCGGTGATCCCGAACCCGAACCGCAATGTCCCGGCCAATGTGTTTGCAACCTTCGATGCCAACCAGAAGGCGCAGGCTGCCCGGGTGAGTTCCTACCTGTCCTCGCTGCAGACGCTGGTCGGAAATTTCGTCCAGGTCGGGCCAGATGGCAGCAAGACCAAGGGCGATTTCTACATTCAGAAGCCGGGCAAGGTGCGCTTCGAATATGACGACCCGAGCCCGATCGCGATTGTCGCCGACGGCTCGTCGCTGGCGGTGCGTGACCGCAAGCTCGCGACCCAGGACATCTATCCGCTGTCGCAAACGCCGCTGCGTTTCCTGCTGTCGGACCGGATCGATCTGTTGAAGGATACCAATGTCGTCAGCGTCACAGCTGATGATGTCTTCATCAGCGTCACCATCGAGGAGAAGCAGGCCTTGATCGGCACCAGCCGGCTGATGCTGATGGTCGGCACCAAGGACGGCCAGCTCAAGCAATGGACGGTGACCGACCCGCAGGGCTACGACACCACCGTTGCAGTTTACAATCTGGATTCGTCCAAGAAGGTCGATCCCGGCCTGTTCAAGATCGACTTCACCAATTACATCACGCCGGCGAACTGAGCCGCACTTTCTGCGCAGCCGCAGGGTGGGCAAAGCGCAAGCGTACCCACCATCTTCATCGAGATCAGGATGCATGGTGGGCGCGGCGCAGGTGCGCCTTTGTCCACTTTACGCCACCTGTGGACAACGCGCGCGACGTCACCATGAACCGTGGTAATACACGGCCCTCATGCGTTTCTCCCTGACAACGTGGAATATCAATTCGGTGCGCCTGCGCATCGACATCGTCGCCAAATTCCTCAAATCGGCGCGGCCGGACGTGCTGTGCCTGCAGGAAACCAAATGTATCGACGACGCGTTTCCGCTGAAGCGATTCAAGCGTCTCGGCTATGAGCATGTCGCGCTGAACGGACAGAAGGGCTATCACGGCGTCGCCATCGTCTCGAAACTGCCGTTCGAGGCCACCGACATCAGAACCTTCTGCGACAAGATCGATTCACGGCACATTTCGGTATCGTTCGGCGAGAAGGCCCAGCTTGCGAAACCGGTGGTGCTGCACAATTTCTACGTCCCGGCCGGCGGCGACATTCCCGATCCGGTGCTCAATCCGAAGTTCGATCACAAGCTGAAATTTCTCGACGAGATGAAGGCCTGCGAGCCGCTGCATCCGCGCGGTGAGGACCGGCATATCCTGGTCGGCGACCTCAACGTCGCGCCGCATGAAAACGACGTGTGGTCGCACAAGCAGCTCCTGAAGGTGGTCTCGCACACACCGATCGAATGCGAAAAGCTCCTGGCCGCGCAGGTCCATGGCGAATGGTTCGACGTCGCGCGCGAGCGAATCCCGCTATCTGAAAAGGTCTATACGTGGTGGAGCTACCGCGCGGCCGACTGGACGGTCGGTGACCGCGGCCGTCGGCTCGACCACATCTGGGTGTCGCGCGCGCTGAAAGACGGTGTCAGCGATTTCAAGATCACCCGCGATGCTCGCGGCTGGGAGCGCCCGTCCGACCACGTGCCGGTGACGGTCACGCTGGAAGTATAGCGATCAGATGCTCAGCTTGGCGCCGGCCATCAGAATATCGCTGGCGAGCTGGCTGGTGCGGGTGGCGAGTTCATCGCGCAGGCGGCGCGCGGCGGCAGGATCGCTTTCGAGCACACGCTGAAACAGGCTGCGTGCCACGCGGATGACCGAGGAATGATCAAGCGCGACCGCGCTCGACGGCCGTTTCATCGCGACGATCAGCGCCAATTCGCCGATCAGGGAGCCGGGGCCGGCGACGACTTCAGCGCCGCCGTCCTCGACGCGAAACGAGCCGCGCTGCACGATGTAGCCGGCATCTGCATCATCGCCGGCATTGAACAGATAATCGCCCGGCGAGAAATCGCGCTGCTCCGAGCCGATCGCCAGCATGCGCAGAGCCGCCGTCCCCAACAGGTGCAATGTCGGGACCCGCTCGAGCAGGGCTACATCATCTTCGATCGACATGGACCGGTGACCGGGACGCGCGGAAAATTACGAACCGTGGCTGCGAATCGTATCACGGCACCAGCTTGTAGCCACCAGCTTCCGTCACCAGGATTTCCGGGTTGGCCGCATCTTTCTCGATCTTCTGCCGGAGCCGGTAAATATGGGTTTCCAGCGTGTGCGTGGTGACACCCGAATTGTAGCCCCAGACTTCCTGCAGCAGCGTCTCGCGCGACACCGGCAACTGGCCGGCACGATACAGGAAGCGCAGGATCGCGGTTTCCTTCTCCGTCAGTCGCACCTTTCTGGCATTGGCGGCGGTCAGCATCTTGGAGCCGGGGCGGAAGCTGTAGGGGCCGACGGAAAACACCGCGTCCTCGCTGGCCTCGTGTTGGCGAAGTTGCGCCCTGATCCGGGCGAGCAGGACGGCGAACCGGAACGGCTTGGCGACGTAGTCATTGGCGCCGGATTCGAGGCCCAGAATGGTGTCGGAATCGGTGTCGTGCCCGGTGAGCATGATGATCGGCGCCTTGAAGCCGCCCTTGCGGAGGCTCCGCACGACTTCGCGTCCGTCGGTATCCGGCAGGCCGACATCCATCAGCACCAGATCGGGGGAGTTGGCTTTGGCGGCGCTGGCGCCCTTGGCGCCGGTATCGACTGCAGAGGCTTCGAACTCCTCATGCAACGATAGTTGCTCGACCAGCGTGTCGCGCAGATCGGTGTCGTCATCCACGATCAGGATCTTGCGGGCATTGGGCATAGGATACGATCCTCTTGAGGCAGGCGGCGGACACAGGCGGGGGCGTCTCAAGCCGGGTCTTGGTCGATGACAAACCTGATTCGCGGGCAAATTTCGCTAGCAAGCCGCGTCATCAGGGTACTGATTCGTATTGAGGTAAGACATTGTTACAGATTCACAAGCCGATCACAGTCTATCCCAAATTTGGGGCGCGTTTGGATGAATGTCCTGTAATGGCGTCAGTTAGAATAGCAGCGGCCGGGCAGACAATCCCCGGATTTGGGCATTGGCATGGAAAACAACCCAATTTCAATCACTTATAAGATAGCTCCGCGTGATCAGCCGCTTGCGGCGATCCGGGTCCGCCAGGCCGCCGGCGACCCCCGACGGGGGTGGCTGACCGCAGACGGCTGGACTGTGCCGGTGGCACTTGGCCGCGGCGGCATCCTCGCCAACAAGCGGGAGGGCGATGGCGGCACCCCGAGGGGCACCTATCATCCGCTGCGATTGTGGTGGCGCGCCGACCGCCATATTCGGCCCCGGACCTATCTGCCGGCCCGGCCAATCCGGCCCGAAGACGCCTGGTGCGAAGACCCGGGCGACCGCCATTACAACCAGCCGATCCGCCTGGTCCGGAATCAGCCTGGCGACCGGCTGACGCGTGAGGACCATCTCTACGACTTCATCGTCGAGATCGATCACAACAGCGCGCCGCGCATTGCCGGTCGCGGCAGCGCCGTGTTCCTGCATCTGGCGCGGACCAATTTCTCGCCGACAGCCGGATGCGTCTCAATGACAAAATCCGCCATGCTGCGGCTGTTACGGCGCATGGGCCCGCAAACGAAAATCATGATCGGCTGATGGGGAATCACACGCGATGCTCGACAGGAACGCGATAGAAGCCGCGTCAAAGACGCTGCACGACCACTGGCGCGCCGGCACCAAATTATCCGGCCTCGACGCCTCGCTACGGCCGCGCGACCGGATTGAGGCCTACGCTATTCAGGCGACAATCGAAAAGTACTCGTCCGAGAGCCTGTTCGGCTGGAAGATCGCGGCCACCAGCGAAGCCGGGCAAAAGCACATCAATGTCGAGGGGCCAATGGCCGGGCGCATTCTGGCCGAGACCGTCATTCCCGATGGCGGAACGGCTTCGATGGCAGGCAATGAAATGCGCGTCGCCGAACCCGAATTCGCCTTTCGAATGCGCGTCGATCTGCCGGCGCAACCGACACCCTATACGGTTCAGCAGGTGCTCGATGCCGTCGACACGCTGCATCCGGCCATCGAGATTCCCGATTCGCGCTTTGCCGATTTCGCCGGCGCCGGCGAAGCGCAGCTCATCGCCGACAACGCCTGTGCGCATCTGTTCGTGCTGGGCCCTGCCGCAACGGCCGACTGGCGCTCGATGGACCTCGTCGAGGAACGGCCGGTCATGACGATCCGCGGCGAAAAATTCGTCGGCCACGGCAAGAACGTGCTGGGCGATCCGCGGATTGCGCTGACCTGGCTTGCCAACGAACTGCGCCAGCTTGGCGTGACGCTGAAGGCCGGCCGAATCGTCACGACAGGCACCTGCCATCCGCCGCTGCCGATTCAATCGGGCGATTTTTTCGCAGTCGATTTCGGCGCGCTTGGGAAGGTGTCGGTAGGATTTACGTAGCTCTCTCCCCGTCACTGCGAGGAGCGCTAGCGACGAAGCAATCCATCAAGCCGTTATGCCGCGCGATGGATTGCTTCGCTGCGCTCGCAATGACGGAGACCGAGTCACCGCGCCCCGAAAATCGCCGAGCCCACCCGCACATGCGTCGCGCCTATCTGGATCGCGACCGCGAAATCGGCGCTCATGCCCATCGACAGATTTTTCAAGCCATTGCGCGCGGCGATCTTGGCCGTCAGCGCAAAATGTGGCGCCGGCGCGTCGTTGACCGGCGGGATGCACATCAGACCGGAAATGACCAGACCATATTTGTCGCGGCAGCTCGCGAGGAAGGCATCGGCATCGCCGGGCGCGATGCCGGCCTTTTGCGGCTCCTCGCCAGTGTTGATCTGAACGAACAATTCCGGCCGTTTGTTCTGCGAATTGATTTCCTTGACCAGCGCTTCGCAAATGCTGGGACGGTCGACCGAATGGATGGCGTCGAACAGCGCCACGGCTTCCTTCGCCTTGTTGGATTGCAGCGGCCCGATCAGATGCAACGCAATCCCGGGATGGGACGACACTAGCGCCGGCCATTTCGCCTTGGCTTCCTGCACGCGATTTTCGCCGAACACGCGCTGCCCGGCATCGATAACCGGCGAAATCGCTGCGGCATCAAACGTCTTCGACACCGCGATCAGCGTCACCGATGCACGCTCGCGGCGCGCTTCCTTGCACGCGCGCGCGATGTCCTGCTCCACCTGGGCCAGACCGATTGGTAAAGACTTGGTTAGCGGCGTCGTCATCTCTCTCGCATCGTGTCGTATTTCGGCGAGGAGATTCTACGGCATTTCCTCGAACTTTACCAAGTTCGGGAAAGGCTTTTTGAACCCTTCGCTCTACCCTGTGGTGCGGGGGGCAGGATGTCTGGCGTTACTTTCAACCGCAAGCGGGTCAAGCTCAAGAAGCTGTTCGGAATCCGGGCGCGGCTTGCGATGCTGGCCGTGCTGCTGGTGGCGCCCTTGATGCTGGAGCGCGTCCGCTCGCTCGAAGACACCCGCGCCAAACAGATCACGACGGCTTCGGAAGAATACGCCAACATCACCCAGCACAGCGCCCAGACCCAGCGCGAAGTGATCTCCTCGGTCGAGACCATGCTGAAATCGGCCGCCTATATCCGCGCCTCCAGCGGCATCGGGCGCAGTTGCGAAATCTTGCGCGCCAGCCTGCCCGCCAACCTGCCCTGGATCCGCGGCATCATGCTCGTGAGCAAGGAAGGTGTGGTGCAGTGCTCGACGCTGAACATTCAGGTCGGCCTCAACATCGGCGATCGCGAATATTTCAGGAGGGCGCAGGAGACGCGCGATTTCGTCTTCAGCGACTATCTGTTCGGCAGGACCAACAACCGCCCGATCATGATGGCGGCCTATCCGGTCGCCGCGATCAATCCGGAAGAAGAATCGGTTGCGGTCGCCGGCATCAATCTGGACTGGCTGTCGAAGATCATGGCCAATTTCAGCGGACGGCCGGGCATATCAGCTTTGTTGATCGACAGCACCGGCGTGGTGCTGGCGGCACCGCCGGACCAGGCCAGCATGATCGGCCAGCCGCTCGACAACGTGCCACTGTTGTCGGCAATCACCTACAAGGCGCTCAGCTCCAACTCCGACACCGGCTCGCTTTCCTTTACCGCGACCGACGGCTCCAAGCGCGCGATCAGTTTCGCGCGCATTCCCGGGACGCAATCGCGCCTGATCGTCAGCGTCGACGAGGCCAAGGTGACGGCGGTGATCAATCGCGAGATCCGCACCGCCTATCTGCAACTCGGATTCGTCTGCCTGTTCGTGCTGCTCGGCGCGCTGATCGGCGCCGAGAAGCTCATCATCAATCCGATCGAAGTCATGACCGGCATGGCCAGGCGATTCGGCGAGGGCGACTGGACAGCCCGCGTCACGCGCAGCCGCCTGCCGTCGGAATTCATGCCGCTGGCCCGCGCCTTCAACGCAATGGCGGCCCAGCTCAGCCAGCGCGAGCGCGAACTGGTCGCCACCAACGACCGGCTCACCGTGATGGCCTCGATCGACATGCTCTCGGGCCTTGCCAACCGCCGCGGCTTCCAGAGCCGGCTCGATTTCGAATGGTTGAAGGCACAGCAACATCATAGCGAGCTGTCGCTGCTGATGATCGATGTCGATCACTTCAAGCTCTACAACGACACCTATGGCCACCCCGAAGGCGACGCCTGCCTGGCCCGGATCGGCGCAACGCTGGCGGGCATCGCTGCCGACACAATGGGCTTTGCCGGCCGCTATGGCGGCGAGGAATTCTGCCTGTTGCTGCCGAACACCAGCGCGCAGAAGGCGCTCGAGATCGGCGAAACCGTGCGCGCGACCGTTCAGGGCCTCGCCCTGCCCCACATCACCTCCAGCTACGGGATGGTCACTGTCAGCGTCGGCGTCGCCGCTACGCTTCCGAGCGACACCCAAACCCCCGGCGACCTGATCGAAGCCGCGGACGCCGCCCTCTACGCCGCCAAGCACCGCGGCCGCAACACCGTGGTCGAGCACGGCTTTGCCAAGCTGGTCGACGAGGCCGGGATCGCGATGGCGGGGTGAGCCGACGCTCCGCGTCACCGGCCAAATGACTGTTCCTGCCGTCCCAACCCGTTGACCCCGCAGCCGCTTTTGTGGCCTAGTCCGCCGTCCTCTAGACGGGACCCGAATCCACAAAAAGCCCTGCGATTCCATGACCTCCGAACGTTATAACGCCCGTGATTCCGAGCCTCGCTGGCAGCGCCAGTGGGACGAAAAGGCGATCTTTGCGTCGAAAAACGACGACCCACGACCGAAATACTACGTGCTCGAGATGTTCCCCTACCCGTCCGGGCGCATCCATATCGGGCATGTCCGGAACTATACGCTGGGCGACGTGCTGGCGCGGTTCATGCGCGCCAGGGGTTTCAACGTGCTGCACCCGATGGGCTGGGACGCTTTTGGCCTGCCGGCGGAGAACGCCGCAATCGAGCGCAAGGTCGCGCCAAAAGCCTGGACCTACGACAACATCGCCGCGATGAAGAAGCAGTTGCGGTCGATCGGGCTGTCGCTCGACTGGAGCAGAGAATTCGCGACCTGCGACCCCAATTATTACAAGCATCAGCAGAAGATGTTTCTGGACATGCTGCGCGCCGGCCTGGCCGAACGCGAGAAGCGCAAGCTCAACTGGGATCCGGTCGACATGACCGTGCTCGCCAACGAGCAGGTGATCGACGGCCGCGGCTGGCGCTCGGGCGCGGTCGTCGAACAGCGCGAGATGAGCCAGTGGGTCTTCAAGATCACGAAGTACTCGCAGGAACTGCTGGACGCACTCGACGGGCTTGACCGCTGGCCTGACAAGGTGCGGCTGATGCAGCGCAACTGGATCGGCCGCTCCGAAGGCCTGCTGATCCGCTTCTCGCTGGATGCTGCAACGACGCCGGCGGGCGAAACCGAGCTGAAGATATTCACGACGCGGCCGGACACGCTGTTCGGCGCAAAGTTCATGGCGATCTCGGCCGACCATCCGCTGGCGATAGCCGCGGCGGCGAAGAATCCAAAGCTCGCCGAGTTCATCGCTGACATCAAGAAGATCGGCACCGCGCAGGAAATCATCGACACCGCCGAGAAACAGGGTTTTGACACCGGCATCAAGGCGGTTCACCCGTTCGATCCGAACTGGAAGCTGCCGGTTTACGTCGCGAATTTCGTGCTGATGGAATACGGCACCGGCGCCATCTTCGGCTGCCCGGGCCACGACCAGCGCGACCTCGACTTCGTCAATAAATATAATCTCGGCGTCACGCCGGTGGTCTGTCCCGAGGGTCAGGACCCAAAAAGCTTCGTGATCACCGACACCGCCTATGATGGCGACGGCCGCATGATCAATTCCCGCTTCCTCGATGGCATGACCATCGACGAGGCCAAGGAAGAGATTGCAAAACGGCTGGAATCGGAGATACGGGGCAATGAGCCGGTCGGCGAGCGCCAGATCAATTTCCGCCTGCGCGACTGGGGCATTTCGCGCCAGCGCTATTGGGGCTGCCCGATCCCTGTCATCCATTGCCCGAAATGCGATGTGGTGCCGGTGCCGGACGACCAGTTGCCGGTGACGCTGCCGGAGGACGCAACCTTCGACAAGCCCGGCAACGCGCTCGACCATCATCCGACCTGGAAGCACGTCACCTGCCCGAAATGCGGCGGCAAGGCTAGCCGCGAAACCGACACCATGGACACCTTCGTGGATTCGTCCTGGTACTTTGCGCGCTTCACCGATCCCTGGAACGAGAAGGCGCCGACCACACCCGACGTCGTCAATCGGATGTTGCCGGTCGACCAGTATATCGGCGGCGTTGAGCACGCGATCCTGCATCTGCTCTACAGCCGCTTCTTCACCCGCGCGATGAAGGCGACCGGCCACATCGGCATGGACGAACCGTTCGCAGGCATGTTCACCCAGGGCATGGTGGTGCACGAGAGCTACCGGAAGGCCGACGGCACCTATGTCACGCCGGCCGAGGTGAAGGTCGAGGTCATCGGCGGCGAGCGGCGCGCCACGATGCTCGATGGTGGCGAAGAGGTCACGATCGGCCCGATCGAGAAGATGTCGAAGCAGAAGAGGAACACCGTCGACCCCGACGACATCATCGCGACCTATGGCGCCGATGTCGCGCGCTGGTTCATGCTGTCGGACTCCCCGCCCGATCGCGATGTGATCTGGAGCGACGAGCGCGTGCAGGGCGCCTCACGCTTCGTGCAGCGGCTGTGGCGGCTGGTGAACGAATCGGCCGAAATCGCCAAATCGGCACCTGCCGACCGGCCGGCCACGTTCGGCGCCGAGGCGCTGGCGCTGCGCAAGGCGGCCCACGGCGCGCTCGACAAGGTCTCGTCAGGCATCGAGCGGCTGCACTTCAACGTCTGCCTGGCCCATATCCGGGAATTCGCCAATGCGCTGGCGGAGGTGCTGGGGAAGGGCGGCAAGCCGGCGGCCGACACCGCCTGGGCGGTTCGGGAAGCCGCAACCATCCTTGTTCAGCTCATTGCGCCCATGATGCCCCATCTGGCTGAAGAGTGCTGGCAGGTTCTGGGCCAGCAGGGGCTGATTTCGGAGGCCAACTGGCCCCAAATCGAACGCGATTTGCTGGTTGAAGACACCGTGACGCTGGTGGTCCAGGTCAACGGCAAGAAGCGGGGTGATGTTACCGTGCCACGGGTCGCCCAAAATCCGGAAATTGAGGCTGCCGTTTTGGCGCTCGATGCGGTAAAACTCGCTCTCGGCGGCAAGGCCGTCCGCAAGGTAATCGTAGTTCCCATGAGGATCGTGAATGTCGTTGGCTAAGACCCGGATCGCCGTTCGGCTCATCGCCGTCGCCGCTCTGGCGGCGCTCACGGCCGGCTGCTTCCAGCCAATGTATGCCGAACGTACCGACGGCAAGCCTGGCTTGCGCGAAAAGCTGATGGGCGTGGAAGTCCCGCCGGTCGACAAGCCCAATGCGTCGCGGGAAGCCCGAATCCAGGTGGAGATACGTAACGCGCTGGCGTTCAAGCTCTACGGCAACGCCACCGGCATGCCGCCGACCCATCGGCTGGTGCTGCGCTTCACCACCACCCGCAACTCGCTGATGATCGATCCCAACACCGCCCTGCCCTCGAGCGAAAACTACGGCATCGACGCCCAGTACAACCTGATCGACCTTGCCACCAACAAGTCGGTCATGACCGGCACGACCTTCTCCCGCGTGTCCTATGACATCCCTGGCCAGCTCCAGCGCTTCGCCCGCGCCCGCGCCTTCCGCGACGCCGAGGATCGCGCCGCCAACGAGATCGCTGAAAACATCCAGACCCGGCTGGCGTCCTACTTCTACGCCGGCACCTGATCCCGTTGGTCGCGCTCCGCGGAAAAGACATCGACGCTTTTCTCGCCCGGCCTGATGCCGGCCGCCCCATCATCCTGCTCTACGGTCCGGATGCCGGTCTCGTGCGCGAGCGCGCCGATGCGTTGATTGCGTCGGCGGTCGACGATCCCAACGATCCCTTTTCGCTGGTGCGGCTCGACGGCGACGAGCTGGCGGCCGAGCCGTCGCGGCTGGTCGATGAAGCCATGACGATCCCGATGTTCGGCGGCCGACGGGCGATCCGCGTGCGCGCCGGCTCCCGCAGTTTTGCCAGCGGCGTCGATACGCTGGCCGATTCGCCAGTGAAGGATTGCCGCATCGTGATCGAGGCCGGTGAGCTCCGGCCGGAATCGCCGCTGCGCAAGGCGTGCGAGCGCGCCAAGACCGCGGTCGCCATCGCCTGCTATCCCGACACCGAGCGCGATCTCGCGAGACTGATCGACGAGGAATTGCGGACTTCCAATTTGCGCATTGCCGCCGATGCGCGCGCCGTGCTGCTGTCGCTGCTCGGCGGCGACCGCCAGGCCTCACGCAACGAACTGCGCAAGCTCGCGCTCTATTCCCACGGCAAGGGCGAGATCGCGCTCGACGATGTCATGACCGTCGTGTCCGACGCCTCCGAGCTGAAACTCGACCCGATCGTGGATGGCGCCTTTGCCGGCAAGCCGGACCTGGTCGAAGGCGAATTTGCCAAGGCCATGGTCGCCGGCACCTATCCCGGCGTGATCATTTCCGCCGCGCAGCGCCAGGCGGCCTGGCTGCACAAATCGGCGCTCGCGGTCGCGGAAGGAACGCCGGTCTCGACCTTGCTCGAAAGCGGCTATCCGCGCCTGCACTTTTCGCGCAAGGGCGCCGTCGAAATCGCGCTGCGTAATTTCAGCCCCGCCCGGCTCGCCGGCATCATCGATCAGCTTGGGACCGCGGCGCTCGACATGCGCAAACAGGCCTCGCTGGCGTCAGCCATCGGGCTGCGCACACTGCTATCGATTGCGGCGAACGCGAAGCGGCGGGGGTGAGATGTCGAATGGGGCGGAGGACGCCGTAACCCTTTGGCGTCCGGTTGGACCGAAGGAGCCGGAATGATTCGCAACAGCGGAATACGCGCGTTTCCGCCGCGACTTCCCGATCAGCCCATCTTCTATCCGGTGCTCTCAGAAGAATACGCGGTGAAGATTGCCCGTGACTGGAACGTGCCGGCCAGCGGCTCTGACTATGTCACTCGTTTTCAAGTCAGACGGAGCTTCCTGGAAAACTACAGTGTCCAAAAGGCCGGTGGCTTGGCTCATTTGGAGTACTGGATTCCTGCCGAGGAAATGGCCGCTTTCAATGCGGCCATCGTGGGTGAGATCGAAGTCGTCGCCGAGTTTCGCTGACGCCGCGCTCTCCGCCCGTCATTGCGAGCGAAGCGAAGCAATCCATCGCGCCACAAGTGGAGGAATGGATTGCTTCGTCGCTATCGCTCCCTTGCGCAAACGCTTCGCGTTTGTCGCAGGCAATGACGCGGAGAGACTTATCAATTCCCCTTCTCCAGTCGTCGCATCACCTCATCCAACTGTTCGAGGTTGCGATAGCTGATCTGGACGCTGCCGCCGGGGTCGCGGTGGTTGACGGTCACGGTGAGGCCGAGCGCATCGCTGACGCGCTTCTCCAGCGCGATCGTGTCGGGGTCTTTGGTCTTGCCGCCGCCGCCCCTCGCCTTCTGCGGCTTGCGCTCCGGCACACCCTCTTCATGCGCCAGCGCTTCGGTCTGGCGGACGTTGAGACCTTCCGCGACGATGCGCTTGGCTGCGGCCAGCGGATCGGGCACGCCGATCAGCGCGCGGGCGTGACCGGCCGACAATTCGCCGTTCGCAATAAGGGTCTGCACCTCCGCCGGCAATTTCGTCAGCCGCATCATGTTGGCGACGTGGCTACGGCTCTTGCCGACTTCCTTGGCGATGTCTTCTTGGCTGCGTTTGAACTCGTCGGCCAGCGCGTGATAGCCCTGCGCCTCTTCCATCGCATTGAGGTCTTCGCGCTGCACGTTCTCGATGATCATGATCTCGAGTGCGTCGCTGTCGCTGACTTCGATGGGGACGATCGGCACTTCGTGCAGGCTGGCGAGTTGCGCCGCGCGCCAGCGTCGTTCGCCGGCGATGATCTCGTAGCGGTCCTGTGTGCCTTTCACCGGCCGCACCACGATCGGCTGAATCACGCCGTGCTGCTTGACGGAGGCCGCAAGCTCGCCGAGCTCGGCATCGGAAAAGGTCCGGCGCGGGTTACGCGGATTCGGTTTCAGGAACTCGATCGGCACCTTGCGCTGGTTGCGCGGGCGTTCGACATGCGCGGCCTCGCCGCCGACGTCCCCGATCAGACTTGCGAGACCACGACCCAGTCGCGAACGCGTTTCGTCGGCCATCGCCGCCAACTCCCTAGGATTCACTTAAGCTACTCCGGAACCGAATTCGGTGATCGTTGGGTGGGCAAAAGCAAAGCGTGCCCACCGACTCTCGCGGCAGCGCGTAGGATGGGTTGAGCGTAGCGAAACCCATCATCTTTACCACGCGACTTGATGGGTATCGCTGCGCTCAACCCATCCTACATTTCCCTCTAATGCCTCAGCTCGCGCTCGCGCTGGATCACTTCCGTCGCAAGCTTCAGATACGCTTCGCTGCCGACGCATTTGAGATCGTAGACCAGCACCGGCTTGCCGTAGGACGGCGCCTCGGAGATGCGCACGTTGCGCGGGATCATGGTGTCGTAGACCTTCCCGCCCATGAACTGCCTGACGTCGGCGACCACCTGGTTCGACAGGTTGTTGCGGGAGTCGAACATGGTCAGCACGATGCCGTGGATGGACAGGTTCGGATTGAGGGTCGAGCGCACCTGCTCCACCGTCTGCAGCAGTTGCGACAGACCTTCGAGCGCGAAGAACTCGCACTGCAGCGGCACCAGGATCGCATCCGACGCCGCCATCGCATTGACGGTGAGGAGATTGAGCGAGGGCGGGCAATCGATCAGCACATAGGTGTAATCGGTGTCGGGCGCGGCGTTCTTGTTCAACGCTGCGATCGCATCGCGCAGGCGGAATGCGCGGCCCGGGGTGGTACCGAGTTCGAGCTCGAGGCCCGACAGATCCATGGTCGAGGACGCGATGTGCAGCCTCGGCACCGCGGTGGCAACCACAGCGTTGCGCAGCGGCGCTTCGCCGATCAGCACGTCATAGGTCGAGCAGTTGCGGTTGCGGCGATCGATGCCGAGACCGGTAGAGGCGTTGCCCTGCGGATCGAGATCAACGATCAGGACGCGCTCGCCAATTGCCGCGAGCGCGGTGCCCAGATTGATCGCGGTGGTGGTCTTGCCGACGCCGCCCTTCTGATTCGCGAGCGACAGGATGCGTGGATGGGGCGGTGGAGTTTGCTCTCTATCTTCTTGATATAACTGATCTAATTCGCTCATGCCCGATCGCCATGTGTGATCGCGGAGGGGTTGCGTCGCTCGATCCGATCGAGTTCGACGATCCAGCCGTGCCCGCCCGTGCGGCTGGAATGGAGTCGCGGTTGAATATTCCAATATTTAGTGGCTTCGGTCAATTCAGCCTCTACATCTTGGCCCTTGAGAAACAGCGCTTTCGCGCCATCTCTCACAAACGGCTCCGCGAAGCCGACAAGCTGATGTAATGGAGCCAGCGCCCGCGCAGTCACGCAATCAACGCGACTTCCAATTCTATCCACAATATCCCCGATTCCCGCCAAATGCACGATTGCAGACGCGGAAGTTACGCGAATTGCCTCGCGCAGGAAGGCGGCCTTTTTGGCGTTCCTCTCGACCAGATGCACATTTGCGCCTGGCGTTTCCACCAGTGCACAGGCGAGCACCACGCCGGGAAATCCGCCGCCGCTGCCGAAATCGACCCAGATTTTTTTTGATGGTGCCAGGTCGAGGAGTTGCAGCGAGTCGGAAATGTGCCGTGTCCAGAGATGCGGAAGCGTGGAGGGCGCCACGAGATTCGTTTTGATCTGCCACTCAAGAAGGAGGGCGACGTAGCGTTCGAGCCGCGCCTCCGTTTCACTTGAAACGGGCGTGAGGGCCAGTGCGGCTGCTTTGTCGGAGGCCAGGATCGGCGAGGGGATCTCGGCAGCGGCTTTCGCCATTGAACGGGTCTCAGGTGGGTTTGGATCGTAGTGGGTTTGGATCGTAGGATGGGTGGAGCGAAAGCGATACCCATCTTTCGGGCATCAGCAGCGATTGGGTATCGCTTCGCTCCACCCATCCTACATCAACGTTTCACGTGAAACAGATTCTTAAGCTGTCGCCTTCGCGCTCTTCCGTCGCGCCTCGCGCCGTAGATAGGCCGCCAGAATTCCAAGCGCCGCCGGCGTCAAACCATCGAGCCGACCCGCCTGCCCCACGGTCCGTGGCTGGGCCGCCTGAAGCTTTGACCGGGCCTCATTCGAAAGTCCGGGCACATCGGCATAGTCTATACCGGTCAGGACCAGACCTTCGTCGCGTCGGAAGGCATCGACGTCGGCGGTCTGGCGCTTGAGATAGACATCGTATTTGGCGTCGATCTCGAGATGCACGGCGATCGACGGATCGATAGCGGAGAGCTCCGGCCAGATACCGCGCAGGGTCGTCCACTCGACCTCCGGATAGGCCAACAGCTCGAATGCCGATCGGCGATGGCCGTCGCGGTTGAGCGCAAGGCCGTGCTTGGCCGCTTCGTTGGGAGTGATGCCCAGCGACTTGGCCAACGCCTTGGCGGCCTCCAACGCAGCCATCTTCTCGCGATGCCGTTGCGAACGCGCCTGCCCTACGCAGCCCAGAGCGATACCTTTGTCCGTCAGGCGCTGATCGGCGTTGTCGGCTCGAAGCGTCAGACGGTACTCGGCCCGCGAGGTGAACATCCGGTACGGCTCAGTGATCCCGCGGGTCACGAGGTCATCGATCATCACCCCGAGATACCCGTCAGCGCGATCGAACACGATCAGATCAGTGCCACCCGCCATCAACGCAGCGTTCAGACCGGCTACGATCCCCTGAGCCGCCGCCTCTTCGTATCCTGTCGTGCCGTTGATCTGCCCAGCCAGGAAGAGACCGGGCAGACGCTTGGTCTGCAGGGTCGGCTCAAGCTCCCGCGGATCGACATGGTCGTATTCGATGGCGTAGCCCGGCCGGACCATCTTCACCCGCTCGAGGCCGGGAATGGTCGCGAGGATTGCGAGCTGCACCTCTTCCGGCAGCGAGGTCGAGATGCCGTTGGGATAGACGGTGGAGTCGTCGAGCCCTTCCGGCTCCAAAAAGATCTGGTGCCCGTCGCGATCGCCAAAGCGGACGATCTTGTCCTCAATCGAGGGACAATAACGCGGGCCGCTGCTCTTGATCTGACCGGAATACATCGGCGAGCGATGCACATTGGCGCGGATGACCTCATGGGTCGCCGGCGTTGTCCGCGTGATGCCGCATTGGATCTGCGGCGTCGTGATCCGGTCGGTCATGACCGAGAACGGCTCTGGGGGCTCGTCACCGGGCTGCATTTCCACCGCAGACCAGTCGATGGTCGTGCCGTCGAGCCGCGGCGGCGTGCCGGTCTTCAACCGCCCCAGTGTAAACCCGGCACGCTCAAAGGACGCCGAAAGCCCCAGCGCGGGCTCCTCACCGACGCGGCCGGCGGGCCAGTTCTTTTCGCCGAGATGGATGAGGCCCCGGAGGAAGGTGCCTGTCGTGATAACGACCGCACCGGCCGCAAGCTCACGCCCGAACCCCAGCCGTACGCCCCTCACCTGGCCATTCGAAACGATCAGCTCATCCGCCTCGCCATCGATCACGCTGAGGTTCGCCGTCTCCCGGATCGCGGTCTGCATGGCGGCGGCGTAGAGCTTGCGGTCCGCTTGGGCGCGCGGTCCGCGGACCGCCGGACCCTTGCGGCGGTTCAACATCCGAAACTGGATGCCGCCGGCATCGGCCACGCGACCCATCAGACCATCCAGAGCGTCGACTTCACGGACCAGATGGCCCTTGCCGAGCCCGCCGATCGCGGGATTGCAGGACATCGCTCCGATGGTCGCAAACCGATGGGTCACCAAAGCCGTCTTCGCGCCCATCCGCGCAGCCGCGCTCGCGGCCTCGCAGCCGGCATGGCCGCCGCCGATGACGATGACGTCGAATGAGTCTGCTTCGGAAATCATGCCGGGACTTCTATCGCGGAGTTGGAAAACCCGGAAGTGGGTTTGAGGAGTCTTTGTTTCACGTGAAACGCCGGCTGGCCCGCCCGTCTGTTTCACGTGAAACATTTATAGATAAGGAAGTCTTACTTACCTACACAGAACTCCCGGAAGATGACGTCCAGGATGTCCTCGACGTCCACGCGGCCTAATAGTCGGCCCAACGAATGGGAGGCTGAGCGCAGTTCTTCCGCCGCAAGTTCTTCACCCTTCCCGACCACGGCGAGACAGCGGCGCAACGCGGCGACCACATCTTCCAATAACTTCCGCTGTCGGGTACGGCCGATCAGGCCAGCCTCGCTGCCGCCAAAGTAGCTTTGGGCGAACTCGACCAGGGCATTAATCAGCTCCGGTAGGCCGTCGCCGCGGCTCGCCGAAATCTGGAAACTTGGCTGGCTCGGTTTCCCGGCCTCGGCCAATGGCCGACCCGCCTCCGCGAGATCGATTTTGTTTCGCACCTTCCAGATCGGTGCGCTCCCGTCGTGATCTATCGCCGCTTGCGGAGAGTCGGAAAGCCACAGCACGAGATCCGCATCTGCCGCACGAGCTCGGGCGCGACGAACGCCCTCCTGCTCCACCGGGTCGTCGGTCTCCCGAATGCCGGCAGTGTCGATCACGGTTACCGGATAGCCGTCGAGGTCGAGCTGTACCTCGATGATGTCGCGCGTAGTCCCGGCATGCGGAGAGACGATCGCGACCTCACGGCGCGCGAGCTGATTCATCAGCGTCGACTTACCCACGTTCGGTGGGCCGGCGATCGCGACGACGAGGCCATCGCGAAGCCGTTCACTCCGCCCCTGCCCCGCCAGCACTTCCTCGATCTCGGCCAGCAGCGCTTTGACCTTTGCCAGCGCCGGCGCGATCAACTCTGCCGGCACATCGCCCTCATCCGAGAAATCGATCCCGGCCTCGATCAAGGCGGACGCCTCGATGATCCGCGCACGCCAATCGCGCGCCCGGTCGCCAAGCAGTCCCTTCAATTGACGCAACGCCTGGCGCCGCTGCCGATCGGTATCGGCGTGGATGAGATCGTCGAGGCCTTCGGCTTCGGTGAGATCGAGCTTGCCGTTCTCGAACGCGCGCCGCGTAAACTCGCCGGGCTCGGCGATGCGAACATCCTCGAACGCGGACAGCGCCGCGAACAAAGCGGCCAGGACCGCGCGTCCGCCGTGGACGTGAAATTCGGCAACGTCTTCGCCGGTCGCACTGGCCGGACCTGGAAACCAAAGTACCACGGCGTCGTCGATCGGCCGCTGGCCGACACCCCGAAGCAGGGCGCGGGTGGCCATTCGCGGTGGCGGCAATTTGCCGGCCAGGGCCGTCACGACCTTTCCGGCCTGCGAACCCGAGACGCGCACTAACGCGATCGCACTCGGTGGCCGGCCCGATGACAGCGCAAAAATGGTCTGGTCCCGCGGATGCATGGCCTATTTGCGCGGGAGGTTTTGAAAAGGCAACGCGATTCAGTTCGAGGCCCTGACCGCGCAGGCCATGCGGCTGGTTTTGCCGTAAAAAGATCCCGCAAAAAATGCTGCAAAATCTGGAGAGGCACCCTCCCCGAACATCCCGCAACAATAAATAAGAATAAAATTCAATACCTTATATGGTTAACCAATCGCTAAGACCAATTTCGCATGCTGCATTCGCACCGCAGCGGCGCGCGCAGCATGAAAAAGGGCGCCCCGCTGGTACGAGGCGCCCTCCCCTAAGCCCGGTTTGACGGCTCAGGTATTCATGGAATCGAAGAACTCCGAGTTGTTCTTGGTGTTGCGGAGCTTGTCGAGCAGGAAGTCGATGGCGTCCATCGTGCCCATCGGATTGAGGATCCGGCGCAGCACGTACATCTTCTTCAGGAGCTGCGGATCGGTGATCAGCTCTTCCTTGCGGGTGCCGGAGCGCGAGATGTCGATCGCCGGGAAGGTCCGCTTGTCCGAGACCTTGCGGTCGAGGATCAGTTCGGAGTTACCGGTGCCCTTGAATTCTTCGAAGATGACTTCGTCCATGCGGCTGCCGGTATCGACCAGCGCGGTCGCGATGATCGTCAGCGAACCGCCCTCCTCGATGTTGCGCGCGGCGCCGAAGAATCGTTTCGGCCGTTGCAGCGCATTGGCGTCGACACCGCCGGTCAGCACCTTGCCGGATGACGGCACCACCGTGTTGTAGGCTCGGCCCAAACGCGTGATCGAGTCCAAGAGGATCACGACGTCGCGGCCATGCTCGACGAGACGCTTAGCTTTCTCGATCACCATCTCGGCGACCTGGACGTGACGTACGGCGGGTTCGTCGAAGGTTGACGACACCACCTCGCCTTTCACCGAGCGCTGCATGTCCGTGACTTCTTCCGGACGCTCGTCGATCAGAAGCACGATCAGATAACACTCAGGATGATTGGCGGTGATGGAGTGCGCGATGTTCTGCATCAGCACCGTCTTGCCGGTGCGCGGCGGCGCCACGATCAGCGCGCGCTGGCCCTTGCCGATGGGCGCGACGATGTCGATCACCCTTGCAGAAAGGTCTTTTCGCGTGGGGTCTTCGAGTTCGAGGCGGAAGCGCTGGTCCGGAAACAGCGGCGTCAGATTGTCGAAATTGACCTTGTGCTTGGACTTTTCCGGATCTTCGAAATTGAGCGTGTTGACCTTGAGCAGCGCGAAATAGCGTTCGCCTTCCTTCGGGCTGCGGATGTGGCCTTCGATGGTGTCGCCGGTGCGAAGACCGAAGCGGCGGATCTGCGACGGCGAAACGTAGATGTCGTCGGGGCCGGGCAGGTAGTTGGCATCGGGCGAACGCAGAAAGCCGAAGCCGTCGGAGAGAACCTCGACGACGCCTTCGCCGATAATGTCGATTTCCTGAATCGCGAGCTGCTTGAGAATGGCGAACATCAGCTCCTGCTTCCGCATGGTGCTGGCATTTTCGACCCCGCTCTCTTCGGCGAACGTTACAAGCTCGGCCGGCGTTTTCGATTTGAGGTCTTGGAGTTTCATTTCCCGCATTGGGGTGGTCCTGTGGAGTGTCTTTTGAGAAGGGGTGCGAGGTGGCTTTAGAAAAAAGCGGACACGAAAAATGGAAGGTCCGCAGGTCTAAGCAAGGAAAGCGCCGGTGAGGCTTCAAACCTGATGCGGCGGCCGGTCCAATGAAGGAGCCGGAACGCAGCCACATCCGCCTGCGTGGGGTGGGATTTCGATAATATAGAAAATCGGCCGCCGCTTCGCAAGCAGATGAGAAACGGCCGTATCAGCGAAAACGCGTCCTAGAACGGCTTCACGATCACCAGGATGACGATGAAGACCATCATGACGGTCGGTACCTCATTGATAATACGATAGAATTTCTGGCTTCTGGTATTCCGGTCGACGGCGAAATCCTTGACCCAGCGGACAAAAAACCCGTGGACGCCCGACAGGATGAGGACCAGCGTCAGTTTGGCGTGAAACCAGCCGTACCTGTACCAATCCCCGCTCCAGGCCAGATAAAGCCCGGCCAGCCAGGTGATGATCATCGCGGGATTGATGATCGCCTTCAGCAATCGCCTTTCCATCACCTTGAAGGTCTCGGACTGCTTCGATCCGACCTCCGCCTCGCAATGATAGACGAACAGCCGCGGCAGATAGAGCATGCCGGCCATCCACGAGATGACGGCAATCACATGCAGCGCCTTGATCCAGGGATACGCCGTGAGGATGGTGAACTCGTACATTGCAGTCGCCAGGCCTTGTTCGTCTCTGGAACGTTCCGATCATCCCGGCGTTGCGAAGAAGCGCTGCCAACGTGGGACGCAAGACATATCCGCAAAGCTCCGCTTCTCTAAACTAATAATTTTAGAATCTTAGGTTTGAGTCTAAGTGACGGTGATTATGACTCACGCAAAACGATCCCGCATGTTTGCGAGGCTTGTTCACAACCGTCCCCAATTTCGGCCGGGCATTGCATCATCCTGATAACGCCACGCACATCAATTGCTTGTGCCGTTTCGTGGCCAGCTTATGAAGAGACAAATCCACACCTTCCCACTATCATGGCGATGAGCTGGCGGACTTGTCCTCTCGTGTGGCCCTGTGAAGAAAGGTAAGGGTTATCCCTGAGGCGGCGACGCGGGGCCTGATAACGCGGTTAAGCTCCACAGGATTCACAGGATTACACAGGGGTTCTGGTGCCCACGACCGGCAATTATTTTCATCTTCATCTGGTCTCCGACTCGACCGGCGAGACGCTGATTACGGTGGCGCGCGCGGTGGCTGCGCAATACGCCAACGTGACCGCGGTCGAACATGTCTATCCCCTGGTGCGCAGTCAGAAGCAGCTCGACCGCGTGCTCGATGAGATCGAGGAGGCGCCGGGCATCGTGCTCTTTACGCTGCTGGAAAAGGATCTGGTCGGCCGGCTGGAAGCCAAGTGCAGGGACATCAATATCCCGAGCCTCTCCATCATTGGGCCGGTGATGCAGTTGTTCGAGGCTTATCTCGGCGCGGCAACGACGGGCAGGGTGGGTGCCCAGCACGTTCTGAACGCGGAATATTTCAAGCGCATCGATGCCTTGAACTATACCATGATGCATGACGACGGACAGCACGTCGAAGGCCTGGAGGAAGCCGATGTCGTTTTGGTCGGCGTGTCCCGCACCTCGAAGACGCCGACCTCGATCTATCTTGCCAACCGCGGCGTCCGCACCGCAAATGTGCCACTGGTGCCGGGCATTCCGCTGCCGCACCAGCTGGAGACATTGAAAAAGCCACTGGTCGTCAGTCTTCACGCCACGCCCGAGCGGTTGATCCAGGTGAGGCAAAACCGATTGCTGAGCATGGGTGCGGATACGCCCAACGATGATTACATCGATCGTCAGTCTGTGGCCGACGAAGTCGCCTACGCGCGGAAGCTGAGTGCCAGATTCAGTTGGGCGCAGCTGGATGTCACGCGACGCTCGATCGAGGAGACTGCCGCCGCAGTGCTAAAGCTGTTCACCGACCGACAGCGGCAGCGGCTGCCGGAATGAAGCTGATACGATGACCATCTGGCGCGAAAAAGATCTGCTGATTCTCGCTTCGCAGAGCCGCGCACGGCAAACTCTGCTCGCCAACGCCGGCATTCCCTTCAAGGCCGTTCCCGCCGATATCGACGAGCGCGCGCTGCAGACCAATTCCGGCCTTTCATCGCCTGGCGAGATTGCGGGTCTGCTGGCGCGCGAAAAGGCGCAGTTCGTATCATCAAAGAATCCCGGCCGCCATGTCGTCGGCGCCGATCAGACCCTGGCTTTGGGAAGCCGGCTGTTCAGCAAGCCGGCGGGGCGCGCACAGGCGGCGGATCAATTGCGCCTGCTTGCCGGCCACACGCATGAACTGCACTCTGCCGTTGCGGTTGCCCGCGACGGCAAGATAGGATTTTGCGATGTCAGCGTTGCCAAAATGACGATGCGGCGTTTGAGCGAAAGCGAGATCGAAAATTATCTAGATCAAGCGGGTGAGGCGGTCACGACCAGCGTCGGCGCCTATCAGCTCGAAGGGCTGGGCGTGCATCTGTTCGAGCGGATCGAGGGCGATCATTTCACCATTCTCGGCCTGCCGCTGCTGCCGTTGCTGGCATTCCTGCGCGGCGAGGGCCTGCTCAATGTCTAGGACCACCTTTTTGGAAACGGCGAGCTGAATGCGTATTCTCGGACTGACCGGCTCGATCGGGATGGGAAAATCCACCACCGCGAAGCTGTTCGTCGAGGCGGGCGTGCCGGTTTACGACGCCGACGCCGCCGTTCACAAAATCTATGAGGGCGAGGCGGCGCCGGCGATCGAAGCGGCATTTCCCGGCACGACGGTCGGCGGCAAGGTCGATCGCGCCAAATTGTCCGCCAAGGTGGTGCAGGACCCCGCCGCCATCAAGCAGCTTGAGGGAATCGTTCACCCGATGCTCGGCGCGTCCCGCCAGAAATTCCTCGACGAGGCCGAACGCTCCGGCGCGCCGGTCGTGGTGATGGATATCCCGCTCTTGTTCGAAACCGGCGGCGAGAAACGCGTCGATGCCGTGGTCGTGGTCAGCACCGATGCGGCGACCCAGCGCGAACGAATCCTGGCGCGCGGCACCATGACCAATGAGGCACTCGACGCCATTCTGGCGCGGCAATTGCCCGACGCCGAAAAGCGCAAGCGGGCGGATTTCGTGGTGGATACCTCGCATGGACTGGAGCCGGTGCGGGCCGCCATCCGCGACATTCTGGCCGCGGTCGTTAAGATGCCGCAACGGCGAACTTGATTCGCCGTAGAGCTGCGGTCCCAAAATCCATGCGCGAAATTGTTCTCGATACCGAAACCACAGGCCTCGACCCGCTGCGCGGCGACCGGCTGGTCGAGATCGGCTGCATCGAAATCTTCAACCGCATGCCGACCGGGCAGACGTTTCACCGCTACATCAATCCCGAGCGCGACATGCCGGCCGAAGCATTTAACGTGCACGGCCTGTCCACCGAGTTCCTCGCCAGCAAGCCGCTATTCCACGAAGTGGTCGAGGAGTTCCTGGATTTCATCGGCGACGCGCCGCTGGTGATTCACAACGCTTCATTCGACATCAGCTTCATCAATGCCGAGCTCGACCGCATCAAGCGGCAGCCGATCTTGCGAGAACGGCTGGTCGATACGCTGCTGCTGGCGCGCCGCAAACATCCGGGCGTGTCGAATCGACTGGACGATCTCTGCTCGCGCTATTCGATCGACAATTCCCGCCGCACCAAGCACGGCGCGCTGCTGGACGCCGAGCTCCTGGCCGAGGTCTATATCGACCTGATCGGGGCGCGGCAGTCGCAGCTGATCCTGGCGTCGGAAACCCGCGTCACTGTCAGCAACGGATTTGGTGAAACGCCGCGCCGGCAGCGCGAGGTGCCGCTGACGCCGCGAATCACCGACGCCGACCGCGAGGCTCATCGCGCTTTCATTGCCACATTGGGCGACAAGCCAATCTGGAACGATTTTCTGCCGGCCGCTGGCTAAGGCAGGACGCACCCCGGATGCAAGCGGCCCGAGGGCCGCGAGCCGGGCCCCATTCTACTGTGCATGGGGTTGTTTTCGAGATTTTGTATTTGAGACCTGTGTTCGCTTGCTTTAGCTCGGCTTCGCGCCGGAAGCGGCTTGCGCCGCAGCCTGCCGCTCCATGTTCTGGCGGTACAGACCGACGAAATCGACGGGATCAAGCATCAACGGCGGGAAGCCGCCGTCGCGCACGGCGGTCGCGATAATCTCGCGCGCGAACGGGAACAGCAGCCGCGGGCATTCGATCATGACCAGCGGATGAAGCTGTTCCTGCGGCACGTTGACGATGCGGAACACGCCCGCATAGGCGAGTTCGAAGCTGAACATCACCTTGCCGCCATTTTCAGCCTTGCCCTCGATCGAAAGCGTCACTTCGAACTCATTTTGCGCGAGATTGTTCGCCGCAACGTTGATCTGGATGTTGATCGCCGGCTGCTGCTGTTGCGGCGCGAGCGAAGAGGGCGCGTTCGGATTCTCGAACGACAGGTCTTTGGTGTATTGGGCCAGCACATTGAGCTGGGGAGGGGCCTGCTCGGAAGGCGCGCCGTTGCCGTTGGTCATGAAAATCTCTCCTGAAGCGCTCGCGAGCGCGGCCCGGGTTCGTTTGAATGTGTTTTCCGGGCGAGTGGCTATCATAGCCCCGGCTCGTTCCACAAGGACGACGGCCCGGCGGCGGAGCGGCCCGGCCGCCAAATGTGGCGGATATGCCTAATACCGCCTCGCCGGAGGCTCAATAGGCATCCTAAATTATTGAATATGCGTGATTTCCGGACACGATCGGGTTTCCCCTCGCGGCCAAAACGCGCTACAATTACCCCGCGCCAAAACGCGCCATTGGCCGGGCATAGTTTCATGCCTACATGCAGCAGTCTCAATCGATGATGTAATCTCCCGTTCCCAGGGAAACCTCATAAGAGAATCTCTCATCAGGGAACGCTCGACCGCCGGGCCCGTTGCCGGCGCTAGAACCAGAAAGCGAATACGACGTGGATATCTACACCATCATTTTCCTGGCGCTGGCGGTCTTCATCTTCCTGCGCCTGCGCAGTGTCCTCGGCCAGCGCACCGGGAGCGAGCGGCCCTATGACCGCGCCGCGCCCACTGTCGCGCAACGGACGCAGGACAATAATAACGTGGTTCCGATGCCGGGCACCGTCATTGACCAGGCGCCCATGCCGCCGAACGCCGATGTAACGCCGGCCGATCGCTGGAAGGACATTGCCGAGCCGGGCACGCCGCTCGCCGCAGGTCTTGACGGTATCGCCGCCCAGGACTCCTCGTTCGATCCCAAGCACTTCCTCTCCGGCGCCCGCAGCGCCTACGAGATGATCGTGCTGGCCTTCGCCAATGGCGACCGCCGCGCGTTGAAGGATCTCCTGTCCAGCGAGGTCTATGAGAGCTTCGATGCCGTGATCAAGGATCGCGAGAAGCACGAGCAGAAGACCGAAACGCGGTTTGTTTCGATCGACAAGGCCGAGCTGGTGAGCGCGGAAGCCCGCGACCGCGCGGCGCAGCTGACGGTTCGCTTCGTGTCGCAGATGATTTCGGTCACCCGCGACAAGACCGGCGCCATCGTCGATGGCAACCCCGATAAGGTCGCCGATATCACCGATGTCTGGACATTCGCCCGCGACACGAGCTCTCGCGATCCGAACTGGAAGCTGGTTGGCACCGGAAGCGCGGGCTAAGTCGCCGAGCCTTGTGAGGCTCGCGTTTGGCGTGGTCGCTTTGGCGTGGTCGCTTGCTCCGGTGGATGCCGCAACCGCGCGTCATGCGCGTTCGCAAAAGCCTTCGCCGGCGCCTGTCCGGCATCTGCCATATCCGGAGCTTGAATTGCCGTTTCAGATCAGCGGCGGCCAGTATGCGCCCGTCGCCTGGTCCGAGATCGCGGGCTGGAGCGCGGATGATCATCTTGCAGCCTACAAGGCATTTCGGATCAGCTGCAGGCCGATAGCGGCGCAACAAAAGCCGCCTGTCGATCCGAAGGCGCTCGGCACCTCGCTGCGCGATCCCTGCCGTATCGCCAAAGGTCTCGAACTATCAGATGGTGCGAAGGCGCGGGCGTTCTTCGAGGAGCACTTTCTTCCCGTGCGCATTTCGCGGCTTGGCGAAGGCGAGGGTTTTGTCACCGGTTATTACGAACCCATCGTCGACGGCTCGCGGACCGAGAACGAGGTCTACAAAGTGCCGGTATACCGCCGGCCGTCGAACCTGTTCGTCCGCGGCACCACGCAGGGCTCGGTCGGTCTGCCCAACAAGGGCCAGGTGTTCCGCAAGATCGGTCGCCGCAAGCTCGTGCCTTACTACGATCGCGCCGAGATCGAGGACGGTGCGATTGCCGGCCGCGGCCTCGAAATTTGTTTTCTGAAGGAACAGACCGACCTGCTGTTCTCGCAGATCCAGGGTTCGGCGCGGGTCAGCCTCGACGACGGCTCCACCCTTCGTATCAATTACGATGCCCATAATGGCTTTCCCTATACGGCGGTCGGCCGCATCCTGATCGAGCGCAACATCATCCCCAAGGATCAGATGTCGATGCAGAAGATCCGGGAGTGGATGGAGCAGAATCCTAATGAAGCCGACGAGCTGCGGCGGCAGAACAAGTCCTACGTCTTTTTCCGCGAGGTGCAGCTTTCCGACAAGGACGAGGCGGTCGGCGCCCAAGGCGTGCCGCTGACGCCGGGCCGGTCGATTGCGGTCGACAAGGCGCTGCATGTCTATGGCACGCCGTTCTTCATCGAAGGCGAGTTGCCGATTGAATCGGAGCTGTCGAAGACGCCGTTCCGCCGGCTGATGATCGCTCAGGACACCGGCTCCGCCATCGTCGGTCCCGCGCGCGCCGACCTTTATTTTGGCGCCGGTCTCGATGCCGGCAAGGTTGCCGGCCGCCTCCGTCACAATGCGCGCTTCGTGATGCTGGTGCCGAAGAGCCTTGATCCCGGAGCGCGCGGCCGCAAGATGCCGGTGCCCGACGCGCGGCCATCGGAGCAGATCGCAAAGCTGTTCCCGCAAACCGATCCGTTGAAGAATCCTGCGAAGCCGCCGGACGTTACCGCCGCGACTAACGCCAAGCCTGCGGCCCCGGCGGCGACACCGCCCGCAGCCGGGCCTTCGCAAGCGCCAGCCGTCCAGGCCGCGGCAGCAACGCCGGTCCCGCTTCCCGAGCCGCGGCCGAAAGTTGAAGCAGTTTCACCGCAGCCGCGTCACCTGCGCCGATATCGCCACCGTCGATGAAACGCCGTTCTTCCAGCTTGATACCCGAATTGGAGCCACCACGACGCAAGCGCGGCCTGAGCGACGAGGAGCGCGCGCTGTGGGAGAGCGTCGCCAAGCAGGTCAAGCCGCTGCGCAAGCGCCACCGCGTCGCGAAGCCGTCGGTTGCTTCAACCGAAGCCAATATCAAGATCGCGCCCAAACTGGCCGCTAGGCCAAAGCATGCCGCGCCGGCGCGAATCGTCCTGCCTTCAAGGCCGGAGCCACCGCCGCTGGCGCCGATCGGCCGCCGCGAACGATCGCACCTGTCACGTGGCCGCAAGGAGATCGATGCAAGGCTCGACCTGCACGGCATGACGCAGACGCGGGCGCATCGCGCGCTGTTCGGCTTCCTGCAACGCGCCCATCATGACGGGCTGACGTTCGTCCTGATCATAACCGGCAAGGGCAAGATGGGCGCGGAATCCGAACGCGGCGTGTTGCGCCGCCAGGTGCCGCAATGGCTCGGCCTGCCGGAATTCCGCTCGCTGGTGGTCGGCTTCGAGGAAGCCCATATCGGCCATGGCGGCGAGGGCGCCTTGTACGTTCGGGTGCGACGGGCGCGAGTTTAAAACGGACGCACGATTCCGACGCGAGGGATCAGCGTAACGATCCAGCCGAACACCACGGTCTTACGATCGTCCGCTGATATCGGCGGCGTGTCCTTTGAAGCCGGCAGCGCTTTCACCGCGTACAGGATCAGGAACATGCAAACGGTCCAATTCGAAATCCACCTGGAATAATCGAATATCATCGCGAACATGACGAGATAGCCGAGACTGACGACAACGATTGCAGCAGCGACGATGCGGCGATGTGCTTCCATTGATAACGTCGCGATCAGATTTAAGAAATATCGCCAGAGCGGCGTGTGCAGCCAGATCAGGAGCGCAAATACCGGAATGCCAAGAAGGTTGTGCGGCAGCCGCTGCCAGGTATCAAAGACCTCCTTCGACAGCGGCTGATACCAGATATAGCTAAAGCTCAGCAATTTGGTTTGCGATGGGTTCGCCATCCGGCTTTGCAGATAGGAGACGAATTCCGCCTCCGGCACCGCCATCGTGCCGTAGAATTGCGCGGCGATGAAGAGCAGGCCTATGGCAGCGAGCGATGCGAGGCCAACGGTGGCATTCTGCCGGCTCACGCCCTGCACGAGATAATGACGCAACACCACAATGGCGGCGATCGTCGGGACATACATCAGGAGATGGATGTGGTGGATCAGAACGAGCGTCGCCGAGAACGCCGCCGCGAGCAGCACATAGGCCAGCGACCGCGCCGGAAACAGCAGCAGGCAGATCGCGAACAGGCATCCATAAATATCGAAATGCCCGAGCGTGTGCATGAAGTTCTTCAGGAAGAACGGCGAGCCCGCCATGAACACGAACAGCGGCAAATGCTTCTCGTCGAAGCCGAACGTTCGCCGGAATAGCTGCACGAACAGTCCTGCCGTGATCAGCCACGCCGCGCCGCCCAGCGCGAACACCAGCCACACCGGCACCTTGGCCGCAAACAACGAGATGACCGCGCCGATCAGCGCGCGCTTGGTGAAGCCGAAATGGTAATCGACCAATAGATGGATATAGGGAACATAGGGCGGCAGCGTGATCTTGTGCCAGAAGACCCCGATCAGCACGGCGGCATTGACGGCCAGCATCAACCGCCAGGGGTTTTCCCACACCCGCAAATCCAGATTCATCGTCGTCCCGGTCAAGCGATAGCGCGAGCCGGGACCCATAACCACAGGCCGGCGCGACAGACGGGATAGCGGCCCCAGCGAAAACGCACAATGGAGATTTGGGCGCGTAGCCCGGATGGAGCGCAGCGCAATCCGGGGCCTTGCCGCCAGCGGATTCACCGATCCCGGATTTCGCGGAGCCTGTCATCGGGCGCGCGTTCGCGCGACCCGTTGGCTGCATCCGGGCTACGAAGTTACTACAGAATAAACCGGCTCAAATCAGCGTTCTTGGCGAGGTCGCCGATGTGCTTCTGCACGTAATCGGCATCGACCTTGATGGTCTCGCCATGACGGTCCGGCGCTGCAAAGGATATCTCGTCGAGCACGCGCTCCATCACCGTCTGCAGGCGCCGCGCGCCGATGTTCTCGACCGTCGAATTGACGGCAACCGCAATGTCTGCCAGCGCGTCGACGGCGTCGCCGGTGATGTCGAGGGTGACGCCTTCGGTCTGCATCAGCGCGACATATTGCTTGATCAGCGACGCCTCCGGCTCGGTCAGGATCCGGCGCATGTCGTCGCGCGTCAGCGCTTCCAGCTCGACGCGGATCGGCAGGCGCCCCTGCAATTCCGGCAACAGGTCCGAGGGCTTTGCAATATGGAACGCGCCGGACGCGATGAACAGGACGTGGTCGGTCTTCACTGCGCCGTGCTTGGTCGTGACCGTGGTGCCTTCGATCAGCGGCAGCAGGTCGCGCTGCACACCCTCGCGCGAGACGTCGCCGCCAGTACGGCCATCGCGCACGCAGATCTTGTCGATCTCGTCCAGGAACACGATCCCGTTGTTTTCGACCGCGCTGATCGCTTCCAGTACCAGCTGATCGCTGTCCAGCAGCTTGTCGGATTCCTCGTTGACGAGGATTTCGTGCGAGTTTTCGACCGTCAGGCGGCGGGTCTTGGTTCGTCCGCCGAGTTTGCCAAAAATGTCGCCGATCGAAATCGCGCCCATCTGCGCGCCGGGCATGCCCGGGATTTCGAACATCGGCATGCCGCCGGACGACTGCGTCTCGATCTCGATTTCCTTGTCGTTGAGCTCGCCGGCGCGCAGCTTCCTGCGGAAGGAATCGCGCGTTGCCGGGCTCGACGCCGGTCCGACCAGCGCATCCAGCACGCGCTCTTCGGCGGCCTGCTGCGCGCGGGCCTGTACGTCCTTGCGCTTGCGCTCGCGCATCTGGACGATTGCGACCTCGACGAGATCGCGGATGATCTGCTCGACATCGCGGCCGACATAACCGACTTCGGTGAACTTGGTGGCTTCGACCTTAATGAAGGGAGCGTTGGCAAGCTTCGCCAGCCGCCGCGCGATCTCGGTCTTGCCTACGCCGGTCGGCCCGATCATCAGGATGTTCTTCGGCAGCACCTCTTCGCGCAAGTTGCCGGTGAGCTGCAGCCGCCGCCAGCGGTTGCGCAACGCGATCGAGACGGCGCGCTTGGCGTCGGCCTGACCGACAATGAAGCGGTCGAGTTCGGAGACGATTTCACGGGGAGAAAAGTCGGTCATGTGTCCTAGGTAGGCGTCCAATGTTGCGAGAACAAGCCGCAGGTGAGGCAGATCAGATGATCGGCGGCCCACCTTGCCATAGCTTAATCGCCTCGAAGGGATGAATCAGCATGATGATGTTGAGCGTCAGATTGTCGCGAATGTGCAGCGCCAACACGAGCTCGAACAGCAGCGCCATCGCCACGGTGATGGCCACCGGAAGCATTTTTGCCAGCAGGAAGCCGCCGATCATCGCAAGCATATCGGCGACCGAATTGACGATGGTGTCGCCGAAATAATCCAGCGAGATCGTGCCGGCGCGGTAGCGGTTGATGATCCAGTCGGAATTCTCGACCAGTTCCCAGCCGCCCTCGACCAGCATCGCGAGGATCAGGCGGCCCTGCCAGGCAAGGCGCGGGAACGCGAGGAAGGCGGCGCCGTAGAACAGGAAACCGTGCAGGACGTGCGACAGCGTGTACCAGTCGGCGATGTGCTGCGAATTCTCTGAGCTCAGCACCACGCCGTGCCAGAGTTTGACATAGCCGCAGGCGCAGATCGGCAGCCGGCCCATCCCGTACAGGATTGCGGCCTGAAGTGCGATAATGCCGGCGGCGATTGCGAACCAATGCCAGGCCGAAAGTGCGCGGGTAGCCGAAGCTTTTTCGATGCTGCTGGTAGAGGTCATGCGTTGCGCACCATCAGTAGAGCGGGCCCATCAGGTGTGTCGACCATACCAGCTTTTTCAAACCCCGCCTTCTCATAGGCACGAACGGCCCGGGTATTCGCCGGATCGGGATCGGTGACAATGCGCGGCGCACCATTCCGCAGGCGCTCGTCGACGAAGGCGCGAATGAACGCCGAACCATGGCCGCGTTCGATCATATCGGGCTCGCCGATGAACTGGTCGATGCCGCGGGTGCCGCGCGGATGTTCGCCAAACCCTGAATTCCACGCGGTCAGGTCGTAGCATTGCAAATAGGCGAAATCGCTGCTGCCTGCCGAAACGATGAACTGGTCCATCGCGGGTTCGTTCAAGTCGCCACTGACCAGGTCATATTGCTCGGCCGGATCGCCCCACCATTGCACCACGTGCGGCGCTGCCAGCCAGCGCCGGACCAGCGGCAAATCGGCCGATGTCATCGAACGAAACTGATAGGGATCATCCGGCATCGCCTGCCTTGTATCACGCATCGCGCACCATCAGCAGCGCCGGGCCATCGGGCGTGTCTACTTCGCGCACGCGACGGCAGCCGGCTTTCTCATAGGCCCTGATCGCACGCGAATTGGTCGGGCTCGGATCAATCACGATCCGCGGTACGCCTTTCCTCATCAGCCGTTCAATGAAAGAGCGGATGAAAGCCGATCCATGGCCGAGCGCAAGCTTATCGGCTTCGCCGATAAATTGGTCGATTCCCCTTGTGCCGGTGGGCTGCGGTCCAAGGCCGCTGTGCCATTCGCCGATCTGGTAGCATTGCAGATAGCCGAGAGGATGATCATCCAGCGTCACAATGAACTGCGCCACGTCGGGATGGTCGAGATCGCCGCTGACGAACTCAAACGCCTCAGGATCATGCCACCATTCGGCGACATGCGGTTGCGCCAGCCAGCGCTGGATCAGCGGGAGGTCAGCCGCCGTCATCGGGCGGAAGGCATATTCCGATGCCATGGGCGCGTCCTACAGCGTTTCGATCGTGACGTTCCGGTTGGTATAGACGCAGATGTCGGCCGCGATATCGAGCGCGCGACGCACGATGGTCTCGGCATCCTTGTCGGTTTCGACCAGGGCGCGGGCGGCGGCCAGTGCGTAATTGCCGCCGGAGCCGATCGCCATCACGCCCGCTTCCGGCTCCAGCACGTCGCCGGTGCCGGTCAGGACCAGCGAGACGTCCTTGTCGGCAACGATCATCATGGCCTCCAGCCGGCGCAGATAGCGGTCGGTCCGCCAGTCCTTGGCGAGTTCGACCGCCGCGCGGGTCAATTGCCCCGGATACTGCTCGAGCTTGCTTTCCAGCCGCTCGAACAGGGTGAAGGCATCGGCGGTGGCCCCGGCAAAGCCGCCGATCACGTCACCCTTGCCGATTTTGCGGACCTTTTTGGCGTTGGCCTTGATGACGGTCTGGCCGATCGAGACCTGGCCGTCGCCGCCGATTACCACCTTGCCGCCTTTACGGACCGTCAAAATCGTCGTGCCGTGCCAGATCGGCAGGTTGTTCTCTGATGCTTGCATGGATTGTCCTCGTTCCCGTCAGATTTAGGGGCTGGCGGGGAGGGTTACAATCGCGGCATTTGGGCCGGAATCCCGGTCACCATAGGCCGAACTTCGGCCCGCCGAGCGTCATCCCGCAGTAGCGAAGGTGACATCCGCCTGTTAAAAGGGCCGCGTTTTCGGCCCCCAAGCGGCCCAAGGGAAGCAATTTTCATGCGCACAGCGTCCATCAAGCGCAAGACCAAGGAAACCGACATCGAGGTGGCGGTGAACCTCGACGGATCAGGCGTATCCAAGGTTTCGACCGGGATCGGCTTTTTCGACCATATGCTCGATCTCCTGGCCCGGCATTCCCGCATCGACATCACCGTCAAGGCCGATGGCGACCTCCACGTCGACCACCACCACACCACCGAGGACGTCGGCATCGCACTTGGGCAGGCCGTGAAGCAGGCGCTCGGCACCATGGCCGGCATCACCCGCTATGCCTCGGTCCACATGCCGATGGACGAGACGCTGTCGCGCGTCGTGATCGACATTTCGGGCCGGCCGGTCTTGGTGTTCAAGGTCGATTTTCCGCGCGACAAGGTCGGCCAGTTCGACACCGAGCTGGTGCGCGAATGGTTCAACGCCTTCACCATCAACGCCGGCGTGACTTTGCACGTCGAGACCTTATATGGCGAGAATAGCCATCATATCGCCGAATCCTGTTTCAAGGGTCTGGCAAGGGCGCTCCGTGCCGCAGTCGCGATCGATCCGCGCAACGCAGGCGAAGTGCCTTCCACCAAGGGTCAGCTCGGCGGCTGATTATCGTTCGCGTCTCGCGGCGGAGAGCTACGATGCGGGTTTATACAGTGCATGCCCCCGTGGGTGACGGCGCCGACCTGGCGGCGGCCGATAAATTCGTCTTCGTTCGTGACGGCTTCCATTTCTGGGCTGCAGTCGCGAGCGTGATCTGGCTGCTTTGGCATCGCCTTTGGCTGGCATTGATCGGCTGGATCGTTCTGGTTATTGCGATCCAGTTCGGAATGGCGGCGCTTGGCGCCACCCGCGGTACGATCTTCATCGTTGACGTCCTGTTAGCCATTCTGATGGGGCTCGAAGCGGCCAGCTTGCGGCGCTGGACACTTTCTCGGCGCAAATGGCGCCAGCTAGACATCGTGGTCGCCGACGACCAGGAAGCGGCCGAGCGCCGCTTCTTCGAGCGCTGGGCTGCGAAGCAGCGGGGCTTCACCAATGACCAATACGCGGTCGATCGCGGCGGACCGCCGCCGACCCGCAACGTCCCCGGCCAGTCGTTCTCCAAACCGCCGCCGCCACTGCCGCAGGGCGGGATCATCGGCCTGTTCCCGGAGCCGGGAGGACCGCGATGACCGTTGCGATCGTCGATTACGGCTCGGGCAATCTTCACTCGGCGGCGAAGGCGTTTGAGCGCGCCGCGCGGAGCATGGAAGAGCCGCAGAAGGTCATGGTGACGCGCGATCCGGACGCGGTGTTTCGCGCCGACCGTATTGTGCTGCCCGGTGTCGGCGCCTTTGCCGATTGCCGCCGCGGCCTCGACGCCGTGGATGGCATGCTGGAAGCGATGACGGAAGCGGTGCGCGTCAAGGCGCGGCCGTTCTTCGGCATCTGCGTCGGCATGCAGTTGATGGCAACCCGCGGCAAAGAGCATGTCACGACCGACGGCTTCAACTGGATCGCGGGTGACGTCGAGAAGATTTCGCCGCGCGAGGAAAACCTGAAAATCCCGCACATGGGCTGGAATACGCTCGACATGGTCCGCGAGCATCCGGTGCTGGAACGCCTGCCGCTCGGGCCGAAGGGCCGCCATGCCTATTTTGTGCATTCGTTCCATCTCAACGCTTCGAACGAGGCCGATGTGCTGGCGCGCGCCGACTATGGCGGGCCGGTGACGGCGATGGTCGGCAAGGACACCGCCATCGGCACGCAGTTTCACCCCGAGAAGAGCCAGCGGTTTGGATTGGCCCTGATCTCGAATTTCCTGAAGTGGAAGCCGTGATTCTCTTTCCCGCCGTCGACCTGAAAAACGGCCAGTGCGTGCGCCTCGAGCAGGGCGACATGGCGCGCGCCACCGTGTTCAACCTCGATCCCGCAGCACAGGCGCGTTCCTTCGCCGAACAGGGGTTCGAATATCTCCACGTCGTCGATCTCGACGGCGCCTTTGCCGGCAAGCCGATGAATGCGCTCGCCGTCGAGGCGATGCTGAAGGCGGTCACCATGCCGGTGCAACTCGGCGGCGGCATCCGCGATCTCAAGACCGTGGAAGCCTGGCTCGACAAGGGCATCGCACGCGTCATCATCGGCACGGCCGCGGTGCGCGATCCGGAACTGGTGAAGAGCGCCGCGAAAAAATTCCCGGGCCGCGTCGCCGTGGGACTCGACGCACGTGACGGCAAGGTCGCTGTCGAAGGCTGGGCCGAAACCTCGCAGGTGACCGCGCTCGAAATCGCGCAACGGTTTGAGGACGCTGGCGTCGCCGCGATCATCTTCACCGACATCGCCCGCGACGGGCTGTTGAAGGGCCTCAACCTCGATGCCACGATCGCGCTGGCCGAGCGTATCTCGATCCCCGTCATCGCCTCCGGCGGTTTTGCATCCATTGAGGACGTCAAGGCGCTCTTGGAGCCACGCGCCAAAAAGCTCGCCGGCGCCATTGCGGGCCGCGCGCTTTATGACGGACGGCTCGATCCTGCTGCAGCCCTGACGCTGATCCGCAACGCGCGCGCCGCGGCCTAGGAGTTTCGCCATGTTCAAGGTCCGCGTCATTCCCTGTCTCGACGTCAAGGACGGTCGCGTGGTCAAGGGCGTCAATTTCGTGGACTTGCGCGATGCCGGCGATCCTGTCGAAGCGGCGATTGCATATGACGCCGCAGGCGCCGACGAATTGTGCTTCCTCGACATCACCGCCACCCACGAAAACCGCGGCACCATGCTGGACGTCGTGCGGCGCACGGCGGAGGCCTGCTTCATGCCGGTGACGGTCGGCGGCGGGGTGCGGACCATCGAGGATATCAAGACGCTCTTGCGCTCCGGCGCCGACAAGGTCTCGATCAACTCGGCCGCCGTCTCCAACCGCGAATTCGTCAAGCAGGCGGCCGAAAAATTCGGCGAACAGTGCATCGTGGTCGCGATCGACGCCAAGCGGGTCAAGCGCGCCGGCGGTTCGGACCGCTGGGAGATATTCACCCATGGCGGCCGCAACTCCACCGGGATCGATGCCATCGAATACGCGCAGGAAGTGGTGTCGCTCGGCGCTGGCGAAATCCTTCTGACCTCAATGGACCGGGACGGCACGCGGCAAGGGTTCGACCTGCCGCTGACGCAGGCCATCGCCGACAGTGTCCCCGTACCGGTCATCGCCTCCGGCGGTGTCGGCAATCTCGACCATCTCGTCGACGGCATCCGCGAGGGCCACGCCACCGCGGTGCTGGCCGCCTCGATATTCCACTTCGGCGAATTTACCATACGCCAAGCCAAGGAGCACATGGTCCGCGCTGGCCTGCCGATGCGGCTCGATCCCTGACGACTCCCTGTCACAAAAGTGCTAAGTCCCTGTTCGGGACGGTGCCGCGGCCTTCGGCCGGGCGCGAGTGTTGAGTTCGGTTGATGTCGCGTTTCACGATCCACGATCTGGCCGCCACCATCGATGCACGGGCCGCATCGGGAGGAGAGGCGTCCTACACCCGCAAATTGCTCGACAAGGGTGCGGAGCACTGCGCCAAGAAGCTGGGCGAGGAGGCGGTCGAGACCGTGATCGCGGCGATCGAGAACGATCGCGGCCACCTGATCGCCGAAAGCGCCGATCTCGTATTTCACCTGCTGGTGCTTTTGAAGTCGCGTGGCGTGACGCTCGAGGAGGTCGAAGCCGCGCTGGCGCAGCGGACGTCGATGTCCGGGCTTGAGGAGAAGGCGTCGCGCAAGCGCGACTGACCGAGAGGACAGCTGATGGATATTCGGGCTCCCGACCAGCAGTACAACCCTTACCGCATCTTCACGCGCGAGCAGTGGGCGCGGCTGCGTGACGACACGCCGATGACGCTGGAGCCGGGCGAGTTCGAGCGGCTGCGTTCGATGCACGACCGCCTCGACATGCAGGAGGTCGAGGACATCTACCTGCCGCTGTCGCGCCTGTTGTCGATCTATGTCGACGCCACCCACCGCCTCTACCAGGCGCAGCGCCAGTTTCTGGCGATCCGCGATCGCAAGGTGCCCTACATCATCGGCGTCGCCGGCTCGGTGGCAGTCGGCAAATCGACCACCGCGCGCGTGCTGCAGGCGCTCCTGGCGCGCTGGTCGCCGCGGCCCAAGGTCGACCTGGTGACGACAGACGGTTTCCTGTTTCCCAATGCCGTGCTGGAGCGGCAGGGCCTGATGCAGAAAAAGGGCTTTCCCGAGAGTTACGATCTGCCGACGTTGCTCGCGTTCCTCTCCGACATCAAGGCCGGCCGCCGGCCGGTGCGCGCGCCGGTCTATTCGCATCTGGTCTACGACATCGTGCCGAACCAGTGGATCGAGGTCGACCGCCCCGACATCCTGATCGTTGAGGGCGTCAACGTGCTGCAGACCGGCCGCCTGCCGCGCGACGGCAAGGCGGTGCCCGTGGTGTCCGACTTCTTCGACTTCTCCGTCTATATCGACGCCGAGGAACAGGTGCTGCGCGAATGGTATGTACGGCGCTTCCTCGCGCTCAGGGACACCGCATTCCACGATCCCAAATCGTACTTCCATCGCTACGCCGTGCTATCGGACGAGGAGGCGACTGCGACCGCGATCGCGATCTGGGAGCGCACCAACCTCGCCAATCTCGAGGACAATATTTTGCCGACCCGTCCGCGCGCGACGCTGATCCTGAAAAAGCGCGCCGACCATCTGGTCGAGACGGTCGCGCTGCGGCGGTTGTGACCTCCGCGCCGGTTTCCTAGGGTGGGCAAAGGCGCGTTTGCGCCGTGCCCACCATCTTTCCTGATCGCTAACTGAAATGGTGGGCACGCTTCGCTTTGCCCACCCTACAAATCCTTCGCTATCACCTCACGCCGCGATGTGGCGGGATGTGATCAGGCCAAGGAGCGCCTCGGCGAGCTTTTCGCGGTCCAGCGGCTTGATCAGGAATCCATCCATGCCGGCCTCGAAGCAGGCGTAGCGGTCTTCCACCAGCGTGTTGGCGGTGAGCGCGAGAATCGGTGTCCGGCTTGCCGGCTCGCCGGCCTCAAGCGTGCGAATCCGCTTGGTGGTCTCGATGCCGTCGAGCTGCGGCATCTGGATGTCCATCAGCACGAGATCATAGGGGGTGCCCGCCGATTTCGCCGCCAGCCAGGACTCCAGCGCCTCGGCACCATTGGTGGTGATCATGGCGTGATGGCCGAGCCGGCCGAGCAGTGAGCGGATCAACAGCGCGTTGATCTGATTGTCCTCGGCAACGAGGATCGAAAGGCCCTTGGCCGAGGAGGCGGCCGGCTGATCGATCGGATCGATGGTCGGCTCCAGGCTCGGCGAGGTCACTTCCGGTGCTGCCATCAGGCGTGCGGCAAGCGAGGCGGCGCGCAGTGGCTTGACCAGATAGCCGGTGAAGGCGGAGATCGTCGACGGTTGCAATTCGTGCCGTGTCACCGGCGTGAACATCACGATGCGCTGCGTGGCGTGAAGGCGTGCGGCTTCGCTGAGTCGCTGCATATCGGCCAGCCCCAGCGCGTGGTCGATCAGCACGGCGTGCCAGGCGCGCTCGGGCAACAGGGCCTCCGCGACATCGGTATCCGACACCATGCAGGTCTGACCGCCCCAGCGCTGCAGCCGCCGCGCGGCCAGCGAGGCCTCGATGTTCTGCGGCGATACCAGCATGATCGACTGGCCGGAGAGATCCGGCGCGGCGAATGAGGTTTGTTCGCTAGCCGCAGCGACAAGAGGAATCGAGACTTCGAATGTCGAGCCGGCGCCCGGCTGGCTTTCCAGCGCGATGCGGCCGCCCATGCGCTTGACGATGCGGTCGGAGATGCTGAGACCAAGGCCAGTGCCGCCATAGCTGCGGGCGATCTTGGCGTCGGCCTGTTCGAACTCGCGGAAGATCCGCTCGCGCGCCTCGGGCTCGATGCCGATGCCGGTGTCGCGCACCAGGAAACTGATTTCATTGGGCCAGATGCCGGGCTCGACGATCAGGGCGACGCCGCCGGTCGAGGTGAACTTGATGGCATTGCCGGCGAGATTGAGCAGCACCTGACGCAGCCGCGCCGCGTCGCCGACCACCACGCTCGGCAGCCGCTCGTCAACATAGGCGGCCATCTCGATTTTCTTGGCCTCCGCGCGCGGCGCGAGCAATTCGGTGATGTCCTCGATCAGGCCCGACAGCGCGAACGGACGATGGTCGAGATCGATCTTGCCGGCCTCGATCTTGGAATAGTCCAACAGCTCCTCGATCAGCGACAGCAGCGCGTCGCCGGAGGTTTTCACCGCCTTGACATAGGTCGTCTGTTCCGGCGTCAGCGGTGTATCCATCAACAGGCCACTCATGCCGATGATGCCGTTGAGCGGCGTGCGGATCTCGTGGCTTGCCATGGCAAGGAAACGCGACTTGGCGCGGCTCGCGGCATCGGCCTGGTCGCGGGCCTCGGTCAGCGCGCGTTCGCTCTCGGTGCGGTCGGTGACGTCGCGGCCGACGCTCTGCATTTCTGCGCGCTCTCCGGCGTCGTTGCGGACCAGACCCTCGCGCCATGCGATCCAGCGCGGGCCGAGCGGACCCTCGATTTGTTGATCGTGAACGCGGGTGCCGTTCGGCTCCAACGCGGTGTCGCCCTGTTCGAGAACGCGAAGTGCGAAGCGGCTGCCGATCAGCGCGTCGCGCGGCATCTGCGCGAGCTCGCAATAGGCGTCGTTGGCATAGGTGATGCGGCCTTCCGCATCGCGCAGCACGATCAGGTCACCCTGCGCTTCGAACAGGCGACGGGCGCGCTGCTCGGCTTCCTGCAGTTCCCAATTCCGGTCGGCGAGCGCTTCATTATGAAGCGCGATCTTGCGCATTCTCTTGCGTAGCAGCCGCAGCCGGAAGCTCAAGGCCGCGAGCGCGACGCAGGCGAGAGCGAACAGGAAGGCGACGCCGATCGCAAAAGCGTGCGGGTCATAGCCGGAATTTTCCGTCTTGCTTCCGGCGATGAAGCCATAGGCGACGCCGAACACGATCGAGAAGATCATGAACGACCGAAGCGCGAAGGTGAGCCAGGGATGGCGGCGGCCGAAACGACGAAAGCGAAGTTTGATCCGGAATGTCAGCCCCATCGCCAATGACCCTGAGCTTGCTGCTTGAACTGAACCGGCCCGCTGCGCCGTATGCCTTAGACAGACGATGCGTCGCCGACGTTGCAAAGTGCTTGAGGTGCTCAGCGCGTAACGGCCGCGATGAGAACAGGGTGAATGAAACGTTAACCGAGCATGGTCAGGAGAAGTGGAAACCGGCTTCCGAGAAGACCGTGCTCCAAACCTAGAGCGACGCCGCCTGGATGCGGTGGCGCTCGCCGCGGGCGCCGACGATCAGGGCAGCGGCATCGAGCAGCGAAAAGCTCTTCGAGGACACGAAAATGCGGTAATCGGCCGGCCCGTCCCGGGAGAGATAGATCACGGGATCGGAGCCGGAGGGTTTTCGGGAAATCGCGACCAGTCGCGGCGGCGTATTGCTCTCGCAGGCACCCGCCTCGGCCGTATCGATGTCGTCGATCACGGTGAAGTCGGCCGCTTCCGGGCTGTCGGAGATCTGGACCCGAACCGTCGCGCGGGACGGATCGTTGGTGAAGCTGACGTAGTGGTGCGCCTCCCAGGAGAGGGAGGCGATCTGGACGGAAGTGCCCGCGATTTCGATGCAGGGCCGCGAACCGTCCAAAAACTCGCTCCGCGCGAACAGGGCGACAATCGCCAGCGGAACCACGGAGACCAGGACTTTCAAACGCAACATGACACGCTACTCGCTCGCCATGAGCCCACGACATGGGGCTTATGGTTGGCAGAGTGTGAAAGAAATTAGTTACCGCGACGTTGACGCCGGTTGTTTTTTGCGCTCGCGGCATCCTGATCGCGAGTGAGGGAAGGGGATGCGCGGCCGCCTTATCGATGGCCGTCGTTTCCGCATCGGCAGGGCATCCGATACGCTGCGGCCTTTCAGCGTCATTGCGAGCCAACGGGTCGGCACGAAGCGCCGCCCGATGACAGACTCCGCGAAGCAATCCATAGCTCGGCTCGGGGATAGATGGCTTGCTTCGCTTGGCTCGCAATGACGTAGATATAGATTCGCGATCTCGCGACATGTTTTGCCCGCCGGTCAGTTTGCCGCACTTACTGCATAAAATTGCCCTTGTACGCGAGGCAAATCAGCTTGCGGTTCACGGACACGACGCAAGCAAGTTTGCCAACGGTGCGTGTTGGACTGACCGAGGAAGGGTTGCGTCATGCGAAAATTGTTGGGGCTCGTCGTCATGATTGTCAGCGCGGCAATCTCCACCGCAGATTCCGCGTCCGCCAAGAAGATGAAGCAAGTGCTCGAGGCGAGGATGGCCTGCGCCAAGGCTCCACCCAATCTGACCATTGGGCCGAAATTCCTATCGCATGTGAAGCGCATGTGCGAGGGCAAGACGGAGTGCAGCGTCGGGCCAGGTGAGTTGTTCGCGGCCGGAGACATGGAGCGCTGGGGATGCAACAAGGGATTCTTCGTTCTCATCAGCTGCGGCGGCAGTGACAAGCAGCAGTATCCTTCCGACAACGTGAAACAGAAGATCGACGTGTTCTGCGACGCGCCATAACCGCATCCCGCGCTAAAGCGTGATGACTTTTCTGCGAATCGTCATCCCGCTTTATCTTTTTGTTTGAGCATGATCTTTTCGGAAGACCGCTACACACTTTTCCGGATCATGCTCTAGGGCCGCTCGGCTGCGGCGCCCGCCAGGTAGCGTGCCAGTTCGGAGCGCGGATCCTGACGAAAACTCTGGCGCTCCCTCAACTCCGGCGGCGCCCGCCAGCCCGGCTCGATGCCGGTCATATCAGGCAATTCGTGCGCGATGCCCTTGTGGCAGTCGATACAGGTCTTCTCGCCGGTGGTGAGAAATTTGCCATGGATCTCCGCGGCCCGCCGCGTCTGCTTGGTGAAATCCATCGCGACCGCGGAGTGGCAGTTGCGGCATTCCAGGGAATCATTGGCTTTTAGCCGCGCCCATTCGTGCTTGGCGAGCTCGAGCCGGTGATCCAGAAACTTCTGCCTGGTGTCGATCACGCCGAAGATCTTGCCCCAGACTTCCTTGGAAGCCTGCATCTTGCGGGCGATCTTATCGGTCCAGTCGTGCGGAACGTGACAGTCGGGGCAACTGGCGCGGACGCCCGAACGGTTCGAGAAGTGGGGGGTGTGCTGCAGCTCCTCGAACACGTTGCTGCGCATTTCATGGCAGGAGGTGCAGAACTTCTCGGTATTGGTGACTTCGAGCGCGGTATTGAAGGCGCCCCAGAACAGCACGCCGCAGACGAAGCCGCCGAGCGCGAGAAACCCCAGGCTGAGATGCGTGCTGGGCCGGCTGGCGATGCGCCAGAACCAGATCAGCAGTTCCTTGAGCCGCTTCATCGCCCACTCACTTTTTCTCGGGTTCGACGAGCAGCATGTCCTTGAACGTGCTCGGGACCAGCGGCTGTGCGTCCGTTTGCTGGACATGGCAGGCGGTGCAGAAGTAGCGCCGCGGGGTGACATCGGCGAGCACCTGCCCGTTGCGGTCCATGAAGTGGGTGACGCTGATCATCGGCGCACCCGAGCCTTCGGTGAATTGCCGCCGGTGACAGTCGAGGCAGCGGTTGGTCTTGAGCGTGAGCTGATAATTGTCGATCGAGTGCGGAATGATCGGCGGCTGCTCCGGATAGTTGCGCATCAGCCGCTTGTCATCGATGACAGGCCGCGCCAGGGCAGGCGCCGGCACGTCGCCCATGGGCGAAGCGGCGCCGGTGACGCGCGGCACGACCTGGGGCGCGTTCTGCGCGTAGATCGCGCCGCAGACGAACACCAGCATGCCGCCAAGCAGCGCGCCTGCGAGCGGCGTTCGAAGTCTCTTCAGGCCGGGATGATCTTGACCGCGCATTTCTTGAAGTCCGTCTGCTTGGAAATGGGATCGGTGGCGTCCAACGTCACCTTGTTGATGAGCTGGCTGGCGTCGAACCAGGGTACGAAGACCACGCCGCGCGGCATCCGGTTGCGGCCCTTGGTGTCGATCCGGCTCCTGATTTCGCCGCGCCGGGAAACCACCCGGACTTCCGCGCCCTCGTTGATGCCCCGGGCGCGGGCGTCTTCGGCATGCATGTAGACCCTGGCGCCGGGATACGCCTTGTAGAGCTCCGGCACCCGCATGGTCATGGAGCCGGAGTGCCAATGTTCGAGCACGCGGCCGGTGACGAGCCAGATATCGAACTCCTTGTCCGGAGATTCCGCCGGCGGCTCGTACGGTACCGCGATGATCCTCGCCTTGCCGTCCTTGTTGCCGTAGAACTCGACGCCCTTGCCCGGCTTCACATAGGGATCAAGGCCTTCGCGATAGCGCCACTTGGTCTCCTTGCCGTTGACGACAGGCCATCGCAGTCCCCGCACCTCGTGAAGGGTGTCGAAATCAGCGACATCGTGGCCGTGCCCGCGGCCGAACTGGGCGTATTCCTCGAATAGTCCCTTCTGCACGTAGAAGCCGAACGCCTTCGCTTCGCGGTTCCCGTACTCGGCGGGGATTTCGGTCGTCGGGAACTTGTCGACATTGCCGTTGCGGAAGAGAACGTCGAACAATGTCTTGCCGCGATAGTTCGGATTGGCGTCGAGGATCTGCGCCGGCCATACCTCGTCGGTGGTGAAGCGTTTTGAGAATTCCATCATCTGCCAGAGATCGGAGCGCGCTTCGCCCGGCGCATTGACGAGCTGCCGCCACACATGGGTGCGGCGCTCAGCGTTGCCGTAGGCGCCCTCCTTCTCCACCCACATCGCCGCCGGCAGCACGAGATCGGCGGCCATCGCGGTGACGGTCGGATAGGCATCCGAGACCACAATGAAATTGTCCGGATTGCGGTAGCCGGGATAGGTCTCGCGCGAATTGTTCGGCGCGGCGTGCATGTTGTTGTTCACCTGAACCCAGTAGAAGTTCAGCTTGCCGTCATGGAGCATGCGGTCCTGCTCGACGGCGTGGTAGCCTGGCTTCTCCGGAATGATGCCGTGCGGGATGCGCCAGATTTCTTCCGCGTGCTTGCGGTGCTCCGGGTTGGTGACGACCATGTCGGCGGGCAGACGGTGCGCGAAAGTGCCGACCTCGCGCGCCGTGCCGCAGGCGGAGGGTTGCCCTGTCAGCGAGAACGGCGAATTGCCGGGCTCGGAGATCTTTCCTGTCAAAAGATGCAGATTGTAGAGAAGCTGGTTCGCCCAGACGCCGCGGACATGCTGGTTGAAACCCATCGTCCACAGCGACATCACCTTGCGTTTGGGATCAGCATAGAGCTCGGCGAGCTCCTGCAGGAAGCCGCGCTCGACGCCGGTGAGCTCGGATACCTTCTCGAGCGTGTAGTCTTTCACGAAGGCGGCGTAGGCGTCGAAATCGATCGGCAGCGTCGCGCCTGCGTTTGCTGCGCCCTTGGCCTTGACTTCCAGCGGATGGTCGGCGCGCAGGCCGTATCCGATGTCGACCGTGCCTTTGACGAACGTGGTATGGTTCTTGACGAAATCCTGGTTGACCCGCCCGGTCGTGATGATGTGGTTGGCGATGTAATTCAGGATCGCCAGATCCGTGCCCGGCTTGAACACGATCGGGATGTCGGCGAGATCGGAGCTGCGATTGGTGAAGGTCGAGAGTACCGCCACTTTCACATGCGGCTGGCTCAGCCGGCGGTCGGTGAGCCGCGTCCACAGGATCGGATGCATCTCGGCCATGTTCGAGCCCCACAGCACGAAGGCGTCGGCGGCTTCGAAATCGTCATAGCAGCCCATCGGCTCGTCCATGCCGAAGGTGCGCATGAAGGCGACCGCTGCGGAGGCCATGCAATGGCGCGCATTCGGATCGAGGTTGTTGGAGCGGAAGCCGGCCCGCATCAGCTTGGTGGCGGCGTAGCCTTCGTAGACCGTCCATTGGCCCGAACCGAACATGCCGAGCGCCGTCGGGCCCTTCTCCTTCAGCACCGTCTTGGCGCGGGCGGCCATCACGTCGAAAGCCTCGTCCCACGAAACCGGCGTCAGTTCGCCGTTCTTGTCGAAGACGCCGCCCTTCTTGCGCAACAGCGGCGTGGTCAGGCGGTCGCCGCCATACATGATCTTGGAGAGGAAATATCCCTTGATGCAGTTCAGCCCGCGATTGACCTCGGCGAGCGTATCGCCGTGGGTGGCGACGACCTTGCCGGCCTTGACGCCGACCATCACCCCGCAGCCGGTGCCGCAGAAGCGGCACGGCGCCTTCGACCATTTGATCTCCAGCGATCCGATGCCGCCCGCCACTGGCTGCGCGGCCGCAGGAACGGTGATGCCGGCGGCCGCGGCGGCGACGGCGGCGGCCTGCGCCTTCAACAATTCGCGTCGCGAGAGTGACATGATCCTAGTCTCCGATATCGGCTGATCTTTCGACCTGCTCGAACACCATGTTGGCCGACAGGACTCCCTGCCAGCATGCGATTTCGGCAAGGCGGCCACCGAGGATTCCGCTCTCGGCCGCCTCCATCACGATGACGATCTTTCTGGCGTCGCGCTGATGAACCTCGACGTCCGGCAGCGCAGCGAGCGCCTGCAGCACCTCGTTCCGGTGTTTGGGCAGCACGGATACGACCGCGCTCGAAATGTGAATGGTGGCTTCGTCTGTCATGCGGCGTCTCCGCCACGCGCGGCGCCCAGCACGATCGTAGCGCCGGGGCAGGCAGCGATGCATTCACCGCATCCGGTGCAGGCAGCTTCGTTGACGATGGCCTGAGGCGGCAATCCTATTCTAGGGCGGAAGCTGATCGCGGAAGCAGGACAGACATCGCCGCAGGAACGGCACACGATGCCGGCTTCGGCGAGGCACGCGTCACCGATGACGGCGACCGGTTTGGTGAGGAATTGACCGCGAAACAGAGCGCGGCGCGAGGGGCCCTGGGTTTGCATGGCGTTTCATGCTCCCGGAGGACCGGGCGGCCCCAGGATCAACTGGGACATCCACACCAGAAAGCCATAGCCACCGACCACGCCGACGGCGACCACCGGCCAGATGAAGGCGGCGATGATGGCGAACACCAGGAATTCCGCACGTCGACTTGCCCCGTGTACCTTCTTCGGCTGCGCATCAAGTTGAGTTGACGTATCGGGCATGTAACGACCTGCCGCCTTTGGAATCGAGTAATTACTCAGCCGGCCGCGCGTTCCCCGCCCATGCCGGCTACTTTGCCAATTGCCATCGCCGTCAGACGGAGTGCGCGACGAGTTCCCGCGCCGCTGCAGGATGCGTCACCGCAGCGATAGGGTAGCTGCGCGCGGGAAATCCTTCATTGATCTGGATCAAATAATGAAGAACAAACGCTTGGATTATTTGATGATCTTTCGGCGCGTTGCGCCGGAAGAGCTGCTGCGACTCAACTGAGCTTGGGCATGATCTCCGGGCAAACGCGTCGGGTTTGTCCCGCGGAAAACCGCTTCACGCTTTTGCGCGAACGCGGCCCTTCGTATCAGGATCATGCACTATGCCGCGCGCCTTAAATCCTCGGCCAGCGCGCGGTAGGACAGCGCTTCGGCCAGATGCAGCCGTCCGATTTTCTCCGCGCCATCGAGATCGGCGAGCGTGCGCGCGACGCGGAGCACGCGGTGATAGCCGCGCGCGGTGAGCTTCATGGTGTCGGCGGCGTCGCGCAGCAGTTTCTGGCCCTGCGCATCCGGCTGTGCGATCGTTTCCAATAGCGAGGCCGGCGCTTCGGCATTGGTGCGGATCTGCGGCATGCCGGCCGTTGCGTAGCGTGCGAGCTGGATGTTCCGGGCGGCGGCGACGCGGGCAGCGACTTCGGCCGAGCCTTCGGATGGCGGCGGCAGGATCAGGTCGGCGGCGGTCACCGCCGGCACTTCGATACGTAGGTCGATGCGGTCCATCAGCGGGCCGGAGATGCGCATCTGGTAATCAGACGTGCAGCGCTCGATGGGCGCGCGTCTGCAGGAATAACCGGGGTCATAGGCCTGGCCGCAGCGGCAAGGGTTCATCGCCGCGACCAGCATGAAGCGCGCGGGATAGGTGACGCGGTGATTGGCACGGGACACCGAGACCTCGCCGTTCTCCAGCGGCTGTCGCAAGGAATCGAGCACGCGCGGATCGAACTCCGGCAATTCGTCGAGAAACAGCACGCCCTGATGCGCCAGCGAAATCTCGCCGGGCCTGGCGCGCAGGCCACCGCCGGTCAGTGCGGCCATGCTGGCGGAATGATGCGGTGCGCGGAACGGCCGCCGCGCCGTCAATGCGCCGTCGCGGATTTCGCCGGCGACGGAGGCGATCATCGAGACTTCCAACAGTTCGGACGGCGACAGCGGCGGCAGGATCGAGGGCAGTCGCGCCGCCAGCATCGACTTGCCGGCGCCGGGCGAGCCGATCATCAGCATGTGATTGTCTCAGTGCCCATAGTGGGCCACCTGAAGGCAAACATGAACCGCATCAAAATCGCCCGTGGCTGCAATCCGCTCGGCTCAAATCATCAAGGGACAATACTCATCAACGAAGCCGATGCTCAGCGGCTGGGAGCACCCATGGACATGCAGCGGCCCGCGAGGGCGTACAGCTACGTGCGCTTCAGCACACCGGAGCAGGCGAAAGGCCATTCGCTCCAGCGGCAGACTGAGGCGGCGCAGGCATGGGCCGCTGCGAATGGTGTGGTGCTGGATGATGAGCTGACGTTTGAGGACAAGGGCGTCTCAGGGTTCCACGGAGCCAACCGAGAGACGGGTGCATTGGGCGTGTTCCTTGATCGGGTGCGAGACGGCACCATTCCTCCCGGCTCTTGGCTTCTGGTGGAAAACCTTGACCGCATCAGCAGGCAGGTAGCACGCAAGGCCGTGCGGGCGATTGAGGACATCGTTGAGGCCGGGATAACCGTTATAGACATGTCGGACGGCGGCCGGGAGTACAATGCCGCCGCGCTCGATAGCGACCCAGTGCTGTTCCTCATGATGGTGCTGCGCTTTATCCGCGCCAACGAGGAGAGCGCCACGAAGGGCGTGCGCGTCGCTAAGGCGCACGCTGCCAGACGACAGAAATTCGCAGGGCAAGAGAAGCTCACCAAGCCATACACCCGCAGGCTCCCTGCGTGGATACGATGGAGTGACGAGGCCTCGGACTATGAGCTGATCGAAGACCGAAGCGCATTGCTGCGGTGGATGTTCGAAATGGCTGACGATGGCATGGGAGAATACAGCATCGCTGCGCACCTCAATGCCACCAAGGAAGACACTTGGGGTGCGGGCAAGTGGAAGGCGGCGCATTGGCATCGCAGCTACATCCATAAGCTCCTCACCAACAAGGCGGCCATTGGCGTCTTCGTGCCACACCGGGTTCAGAAGGTTGAAGGCAAGCGCACCAAACAGCGTGTCCCGCTGGAGCCCATCGCCCACAGGTTCCCCGCAGCCGTGGACCGAGAATTGTTTGAACGAGTGAACGCCCGCCTGAGCACCACAGAGGCGCGCGGTAGGAACGCCAAGGCTCCCGTGCGGTCCATCTTTGCGGGATTGGCGAAATGTCAGCACTGCGGGGGTACCGTCACTAGGGTCAACAAGGGGGAGCATGTGTATCTCGTGTGCTCGGCAGCGCACGCGAACGCGGGCACATGCAAGTACGAAAGCGTGCCCTACCACGATGCCGAAGTGGAGATGCGCCGGGTAATCCACCAAGTCTTGGATGCGGCTCCCCGGGGCAATGACACCGCAGAGATGGACGCCAAGATTGAGCAGATGCGTGCGGCGATTGATGTAGGCGAGGACAGGGTACGCGAGCTGCTGGAGCTAACTATCACCGACAAGAGCAGGGCAGCGAGACAGGCGCTGAACACCGCTGAACAGGAACTTGAGGAGACCACAGAGAGCCTGCGGAAGATGCTGGAGCGGCGGGACACCATGACTAGCACCAACGTCAAACTACGGCTGGCAGCAGTCGAGAAGGCGCTCACAGCGGAGCCCATGGACACTGAGGAAGCCAACAAGGCGCTGCGGGCCGCGGTGCGCAGGATGGTCATGAGGCCGCAGGAGGGGCGCTTGGACATCCTGTGGCACCACGCCGATGAGCCGCAAGAGACGCTGTTCATGACTAGCCGCTTCGATTGGGACGCCAATCAGATTGAAAAGAAGAACACGGAAGAAACAGGGCTATGAAGCATCAGCCAGCAAAGGCAAAACGAAAAGAGACAGTTGAGCGACGACGGGCCATCACACGCGAGGGCATCAAGAGGCCGCGCGACACCGGCGCGACCAAGGAAGACATTGAGAGGAAATTAGCCACGAGTGCGACCCCGAAACACACAAAGGGGAGCGCTGTGGTGAAACTCAAGGTCAACAGCATCCGCGTGGCCCAAGAAGTGTTCCAGTGGAGAACGCCGCAGTACAACATGATACCGAGCGATGACCATATTTTCGAAATGGCTAAGGCTATACAGAACACGGGCGCGCTAGAGCCGATACTCGTATTCCCGGTGGCTGATAAGTACTACGTGATAGATGGGCACCACCGGCTAGCGGCCTACATCACGGCAGGATGGCAAGGCAGCATTCCAGCAAGAGTATTCACAGGCAGCCTGGATGAGGCCATGCGGGAGGCGCTAAAGCTCAACATCAAGAACAAGCTGCCGATGACGACTAGAGACAAAACAGAGGCCGCATGGAGGTTAGTGAAGGAAGGCAGGCCGGGAGAGTGGCCGGACAGCATCAGCGAAACGATGAAATTAACAGGCGTCGGGAAAGGCACGGTGAACCGAATGCGCAGCGCATGGGAAACGCTGCACAACGCGCAGCATAGCGACCCTAAAACCGGTGAGCCCCCTAGGGACATCAGTTGGGCGCAGGCACAAGCCAAGATCAAGGGAAACGGAGAGCCGCAGTTCAATTACGACAGTTGGCTTGAGGAGCGAGCGCAGAACTTGGCGGAGGATATCGTCAGGGCGAAGCTGCACCTAGCGAAGGACATAGAAGTCACCGCACTCGCATTGGAGATGCTGGACCCGCAATTACCCGAGGCGCTCATGGCGCACTGGGCCCCGCCGCGTCCCTTTGATCCGGACGCGGTAGACGAGGACGAGTTGGACGAAGACGGCGAACGACTGCCATTCTAGGCCACAGGTACCCCAACCCATGGTGCCCCTTTGGGGTAGGCTGGGGCGCAGCGCCTTAAAAGGCCGCAGTTGCCTTAACCCATAATGCCCCTTTGGGTAGCCAACAGAGGACTATGGCTTTGGGAAGCCACCGAGGATCGGGGAAGGAAGGCCCCTGCGAAACCCTACGGAGGCGCAGGATTCATTGTTGGCCCCTCGGCTACCCGGGGAGCGGCCACTCCAAACGGTCACCAGTGGATTCCGTAGAGTCTTCTGGAGCCCATTGCTCATATATGTGCACATATGCTCCCTTGGCTTTTGTCAGAGACGCTTCGGCGGCTCGCCCCTTGAAGCCGAGTAATTTGAAATCGGGGTGCCGGGGCCGTTCTAACAGGGGGCCCAGTACGCCGTATGGGACCCGTGAATTTCTGTGTGACCCCGGAGGGACAAGTCCTTACCTCTTTCGTTTCCGTGGCACGGCCGCCTTTGCAGGAACAATGTCGATGACGTGCTCAGGGAGGAAAACGACAGGGCTCCCCCATTTTACATGCCGGTGGCGTATGTCGAAACCGAGCTTGGCCAGATCGGAGGCCTTTAGGGTCGTGCGCTGCTTCTCAGTCGGGATGTAGAAGGTCTTGGGATGCTTCTTGTTTGTCTTTACCCCGTTATGCAACGCCCAACCGTCCTGCTTCATTGTTGGAAGCCGGAGCAGCGGGGCCGTACTCGTCCGTGGTCGTTTTGCAGGCGTATTGAAAATTGCGCGGAGAAGCTCTTCAAGGGTGCTGCTCGCCAAACGCTTTGAGCGAGCATCCACCGTGTAAATACCACCAAGGTGTGTAGGGATGGCGCAGCTTCTACCCGGCTTGTGATCGCCTGCACGGAGCATTCCGCCGCGGGATGCCGGCCAACCTGTCGGCCGAAATGATCTGCTGCTCGAACCCGACGCCGCCTTGGCGCGCGTTTGATTTACGGGCGTAGGCCGGAGTGCAAACGACAACCACGTGGCCGCTTGATCGTATCTTGCTCTCCATGAACTTGGTGAGACTCTCGCCTGCCTTCACATGCCATTGATCGAGCCATACCTTGACGCCATTCTGCTCAAGACGCGCGGCTAGGGATGCCACCCAACGCTCGTGCGTGGCGGCACTGTCCCACGAATAGGAGATGAAAGCGCTGGGCTGTCGCATGATCGACTGCCGAGCTTACCGGTGGCGCAGTTCCCCCGGAAGTATCAGAGGTTGACCCTCCACAGCCTTGCGGGGCACCTCCGGCCTCTAGATACCCGGACGGTGCTGGGGCGCGCGGCCAAACCGACAGACCCCGACGGGGGATGGCGGGTAGTGCCCGGCCCGCCAGAGCCGCCCAGTCGGGGTATTCGCCACCCAGAACTAGTCATGGGTCATCATTGCGAAGTTAGCACCCTCGCCTTACAGGCCGATGAGGTGCTTCATGACCAACAGCGCATAGCCGGTGATCAGGAAGAAGTGGGCCACGGTTTCCATGGACACCCTCCTTTCTTATTTTCCGGTCAGTCAATTCTGCTTTTCCGGGGACGGTCGTTGCCGCCCAGCGGTGCTTATACGCGAAAAGCTTCGCCCTGCCCGCGGCTTTGCTTCCGTTCTCTGATAGCTCCCTGATCCATCCATCATTGGAGAAGCCCGTGGGAGGCTGAACAGAGAGCAACCGTCCGCGTGTGGGCTCCACCGAACCGCTCTGCCATGCGCAAAGATAGGGCCCGCACACTCATACCAGCCGTGGGCTGGGCCGCAGCCGCAGCTTTTAAGCAAGAGCTGTGAGTCGGGAAGGCCGGGGTCGATCAAAAATGGGGCCCGGTTGGTCATATGGGACCCGTGTGTTTCCCGTTGACGAAATCACCTCCTGGACCGTGAACGCTCCTGGAGACCGAGAAATAGCGTCAGATTTGTCGCCGTTAATCAGACCGAGCTTGTTCTGGTAGAAGTTCCAAGGTAAGTCCACAGCACTGGTTCCACCTATGGGCAGTGCGGGATGGCGGAAAGCCACGAACATCAGCAAGAGACCGACCCAGTTCTTCTGAAGCAGAGCAGGGTTGAGGAGCGCTACGGCGAAGCAGGAAAAGCCGGGTGGGCGCCGGTCCCCGATGTCCTTCTGCTCAACCAAAAGAGGTTAGGGATAAATAGTGCCGACCTGAACGTGTTGATGAACATGATCCTCCACTTCTACCGTCCCGGTGAGATGCCGTTCGTGAGGCCGAACGTGATTGCGAAGCGAATGGGGGTGGAGGAGAGAACTGTTCAAAGGGCGATTGCGAGACTGAGGAAACTTGGTCTCGTACGAAAAGGGAAGCACGAGAACGGACACATCACACACGACCTCACCCCGCTTCTGGAGCGGTTACAGCCTTATGCGAGAGAACGGATTGCCGAGCGCGAAAGGCGCAGGCAGGCAAATAGCGGCGTAGCTCAACTGGAAAGAGCCCCCGGTTTCGACACCATTGGCGGTCTGATGGTTGGCCGGGGAGATGCAGGTTCGAACCCTGCCGCCGCACCCGATATGCTCGTGACCGTCCAGAAGCCCGAGATGGGGCCGAAGACTTGACGGGTGCGCGCATCTTCCCATTGAAGTAATTACCGCTGATCATTCTGGCGGAGGGGGGCCGCGTGAATGCGAGACGAGCTTCTGGAGGTCATCAAGCTTCAACAAGACTACTCCGCAGCCAACACACCGGCGATGCAACGGCGCGGGGAGCTCATCAGGCGTGTAATCCGGGAGCAGCTTGAGGACGTGAGCGAGCAGCTGCGCCATGCTCTAGGCGCGCACGGTGTCGACTTGGACTTTGAGGGAAGGGATGGCACGGGACGCAAGACGCGCATCCCGTGGGTTCGCTTCTACTCCAAGGCCCGCTCCCACAGCGCGCAAGATGGATGGTACTGCGTGTACCTGTTCGATGCGCCAGGGACCGGCGTGTACCTTGAGCTCGGTCACGGCTCAACGACGCTAGAAGGAGGAGAGTTCCGACCCCGTCCACCGGAGGAGCTAGCCAGGCTGGTGGCCTGGGGGCGCGAGGCCCTCAAGTCGATCATCAGTGATGAACCGGCATTAGCGTTGCCGATGAAGCTGGGAGGGCGAGAGCTCGGAGACGCCTACGAGCGAAGCGCCGTTCTTGCGAAGTGGTACCCGGCCGATGACATGCCCAGCGACGAGGAGCTGCTCAATGACGCCGTTGCGTTCGCGGGATACCTGAAGCTCGTTTACGATGCGGAGGTTCTTGGGCTGGCTCCTACAGCGCCACCGCCCGAAGTTGTTGAGGTCGAGAGAGCAGCCTCTGGACAATCTCAGCGCCGCAGCAAGGCGCAGGGATTTGGATTGAACACGGCGGAACGTTTAGCGGTGGAGCTGCATGCGATGGCGCTCGCGAAGTCCCACCTGCAGGAGCTCGGGTGGCGCGTCCGAGACGTAAGCGCGACACATCCCTATGACTTTGAGTGCACGCAGGGCGAACAGCAAATGGTCGTCGAGGTTAAAGGGACGACATCAACTGGAGAGGAGGTCGTCGTCACGCACAATGAGGTCGAGGTTCAGCGAATGCGATACCCGAACAACGCGCTTATTGTGGTGCACTCTGTCGACTTGCTGCGGTCCGCTGACACACCAAAGGCCCGTGGGGGAATGCTGTTGATGCGTTCGCCATGGGAGATTGAAGACAACCACTTACGCCCGATTGCCTTCAGATGCGCAGTCCAGCGAGAGGAGCTCAGCTAGTGGAAGCCGGGCTTGCACGAATGGGCGGTGGAGAAACCGCACGCAACCGTATTTCGCCGGAGCGCCCCACTGCTGATGTGAGCCGAGCGGCGGCAGCAGCTCTTTAAGGCGAGGAACCGAAATCGCCTGAGCGACCGCGTCCAATTTGGGACCCATAGGCATGTATGGGACCCAGTATTGCGCGTTGGCCCCTCCGGCGGATGCCTTTTTCCCATTGACGAAATTCACATGCTGACGCGCGAGTGAAACTAAAGCTCGCGCCGCCCCGGGCAGCCGACTTCGCCTACCTGTGCACTCCAGTGGATACTGCAGGATAACCGCGGAACAAATGCTGGACGGGACGAGAATCGATGTAAATTACGAGCGGCAAGACGCGAATCGACGCGGCTTCTCCAACCGACGCCCAGCCCTGACACGGCCCGGGGCGCAGGTGCGCTTTCGGGGCAGCGGGGACCATACCCCGCCATGGAGAAGTAAATGCTTTCGTGTTCTCTGCCGCGGCCGGTCTACGTCCGGTCGTACTACCGCTTTCGCAAGGGGCGGCTTGAGTTCGTAACGGAGCATTGCCGCGGGCGGCCCGGCTCGCGCCGGAACCACACCGCGACTGCTATGTAACGTCTCTGTCCAAGACTTGGCCTCCGCTCTCAACCGGGCGGAGGTCCTTTTTCTCCACCATCGAGGGTGAAGAACTCGAATCCGACGCGACCGGCTAAGCCGTATCGGAAATGCCCAAAATCCTTATGTGTTTCACGCGCCCCGAGCGGCAGCGGCGCACTCGCTGTAATGCTGACTTCAGCACCTCGCCGAATCGTTTTCGATAACGCATTCGGCTGTCTCAAGAATTTCCCCCGTCATTCTGAGTAGGAAGAATCCTATAATTCCAATTCTCATAACGCAACGTTTCACGTGACGTGAAATATGTTTCACGGCCTTTTTCCCCTGCGGACCTCGCAGGCCCCGATTGGAGAATCTGCAGTAAGCGGGGCGGCGCGGCCTTACGCTTCGGTGGCCTCCGGGGGCGAGGGGCCGGCATGCCGCCTCTGATGTCAGGGCGCGCGCCTAACGTCCAATGCTCTGCAGCGACCGCCCAGCCGCTATCAAGCCGTCTGCTGCCGCGTCACTGCGAGCCTGCCTTTGCGCTTCCTCCACCTGCGCCTGCTGCCGATAGTAGAGCAGGTTCCGGCGGCACTGCTGATAGGCATCCGCGCCTTTGCCTGCCGATAACCCCCTGCACGAAGCGTCATCCTGAGCTTCCATCTTGGCCGCCCTCACGCCTGCGTCCTCCCTTTCCATGCAGCCGGAAAGGGACACAAGGCACAGCACCAACATCAACGCGCGCATCTTCAGCCCCACGCTCCTATGCACGGTCCCACGGTCCCCGGGAACCCGCGGCGGGAGGCGGAGGGACGCTCGGAACAGTGCGCTGCCGCGGAGGATCAGGGACGGTCGGGACCTCGGAGGAGCGGAAGGCCTGACGCACCGGGACATTCGGAGCAGCGAAGCGTTCCACGAACTCCTTGGCAGGCCCGGGCGTCTCCCGGGGACCAACGAAGACGTAGCGAACACCGCGACCGAACAACCAGACTGCAGCCGCAACCGCCAGGAGCGCCCACGCGAGGGTAGGATCACCGCGCCCATTGACGAAGATCAGGACGGCCGGCGCTGCGCAGATGAGAGCAACGGCGTTGAATAGCCAGCCGAGGAAAACACCAAGGCGGCCCAGCATTCCAAGAGCAGGAGGTGGCAAAGGACTACTCGCTATTGCAGAGGGGGCGGGGATGGGAGGGGATGCAGGAGCACCAGCGGTGACACCAGAGGTTCCTGAGGGCTTCACCACAGGCCGCCTAGCTGGTGGCGTGTCTCGCTCCAGCCACTCCTTGAGTGGCAGCGCCATCCCTGCGCAGATCAGCACGACGAATGCGGCTTCAACGTCGAACAGAACGGTGTGGATCAATCGATCCACGATGGCCCAATGCGTTGGCTGGAAGTCCGCAGGAATACCGAGTTGAGAGCCGAGCGTGTATGACGGCCACTTACCTGTCTGAAGCCACTGTACTACCTGATAGCCCAGACCGATCATCGCACCGAGCGCCATGACATCACCGAATATCGCGAGCGCGCCGACGAACAGCGCGGCGTAAAACACGTAAGTCCAATCCACGGAGGCAGCCCCTACCTGATTTGACCGAAGGATACCCAAGGGACGCACTGCGGCTCAACTGAACCATAGTGCAACCAAGGACGCACACCGCTGCCGTGAGCCGAGGAGACGACGAAGACCTTGAAGGCAGGCGGCCCCCGGCAGTGAAGCGGTTATTGCGTCAGCTCGGGGTGATGGAACATCCACAGCATGAATGCAAATGTTAGGAGGCAGAGGACGCTGGTTGGGCTTCCTCAGTTCCCGTCTCCACAACCAAACTGACCCACAGCCTTGGGGCTCGGATTACGGCTATTGCTGTGAGCCGGGCAGCGGCGGCCTTGAAGTCGAGGAACTTGAAAGCGCCAGCATAGACCCAAAACGCATAGCACCGACGGGGCGCATGTGCATGACATTTGCCACTGAGTAGATCATGTGCTGACGCTGAACGCCGGGCACCTGATGGGCGGGCGTGAGGAATGGCGCGGACCAGGTTTCTTGTAAGGAGACGCTTCACACGGAAAGCGCAAAAATTGCCATTGAAGAAAGTCACCTGTTCGTCCGCAACGGAACGGTTGGTGAGGCACTTTCTGCTTGCGCTATCCGCGAAATCTCTCGGGCCATGTCCTCGGCGCCACTCTCGGGCGTAACCTCGATGTACCGGACCCCGGCCTTTCGCAGTGCCTCTTTCTTAACGGCATCTCGCGCTGCAGCAGTTCCTTGGTAGTGGCCGTATCCTTGGTACTCAATAGCCGCAATCGGATCGCCGCTGCGGGAGACGATGAGAAGGTCGACGCGCTTGCTGTTGATCGCACTGTAGGCCCGCGCATCCGGGGAGGAGAGAACCTCACCCAAGCTAACTTGCGCCATCACGCGCCACTGGAGGTCCGCAATGTTGATTGCCTTTTCGGCGGCGTACAAAACCTGGGCCTCCGACCGTGAGAGGAGGCGGCGCTTCTTAAACACAGCACCCATGACCAGGCGAAGCTGCTCTGCGGGGTCGGTGACAGGAGCTGCTCCCGCCTCCACCCCGCCTTCACCTCTCCTCCGACGCCACGCTCGACGTGCCAGCTCCGCGCGAAGACGTTCGCAGCAAAGACCGGCGAGGAATGCGGCCACGACGGTAATGAACACAATTGGCAGATCGCCTTGCAAGCCTTGCATAGCGTTGGCTTCCCGTTGAGGGTCTCGCAGCGACTTGTAGGCAGTAAGGCTTGATCGTCTTGCTCGGGTTGCCAATTTCTTGTGATTTTCCGTCAAAGATGGTTTCTGCCACCCTTCCGGCTCGGGAGCCGCGAACGCTACGCCGCCTTCGCGACGACGAATAACTTCAAGAACGGCTGGTACGGGTATCCCGTCCAATGCGGCGCGGCCTCCCCTCGGTTGCGACAGACCAATGCTGCACCGGCGCGAGCCGGATGAAGGCAGGCTGCTGCCGACGGCTTTAGCCCTCGATTTTTGAAGCCAGAGGGGCCGAGCTCCAGCCAAAACGGTACCATGCCCCAAGGGGGCCCCAAAATCTGATCCAAAATTCCCATTGACGACACCACCTGAGCAAATGATGTCCGCCGGCTGCGGCAATCTCCAGCGCACGCTTTGCACTTTCCTGGCCTTTGATATCGCGCAGGTCGAGATGGGTTGCTTCCTGCTCGTGCACGCGCGGCTGCGGACGCGACAGCACCTGCGTGCCCTTAAAATGGTTGGCGATCTGGATCAGCGATTTGGCCGCGATGATCTGGATATCCGGGCTCGCCCAGGCCGCTTCCGAGCCGCATGCGGCGGGACAGATCAGCCCTTCCTCGCGCGCGTTCGCCCCGATCGCAGCCGGCAGCACGCCTGCGACCGGCGCGATCGATCCATCGAGCCCGAGCTCGCCGAGCACGGTAAAGCCGTTGAGCGCATCCGGCGGGATCGCGCCGATCGCAGCCATCAGGCCGAGCGCGATCGGCAGATCGTAATGGCTGCCTTCCTTCGGCACGTCGGCCGGTGCGAGGTTGACCGTGATCCGGCGGGCAGGGAGCGCCAGACCCGAGGCGATCAGCGCTGAGCGGACCCGCTCCCGCGCTTCCGACACCGCCTTGTCCGGCAGGCCGACGATCGCAAACGCCGGTAGGCCGGGCGCGACCTGCACCTGCACGTCGACCGCGCGGGCCTTCAAAGGCTACAGTAGATACCCGCGCGACCATCTCGCCCCTCGTGACGCAATCGAAGGTAGCGGGGAACCGGAGGGCAAGTCAAGAACATTGGGGGAACATAGACGCAAACGATCCTGTCTGCACCGTCTGCCTGTCAGACCGGCACAACCTCGGGGCGTGGACACATTCCGGCCGGGAGCTGCCGTCCCTCAGCGCTCCGTTCTCATGTATGGGCTGCTCTCGGAAACATGCTTCAGCGCCGGATCGTCGGCGAGAATGCGCACCGCCTGCGTCTTCTCCGGGCTCGGATTGGGCGGGGTGTCGCGCAGGCTCCATACGGCCAGGCCAACGACGAGCATTCCCGCGCTGATCGCTATCATGTCTTTGGTCATGTGCCGGGCCTCCAAACTGGCTGCCAAGCGGCCGAGACGCGGGCCTCATTGGTTCGGCTTGAAAGCCGATTGGCCCTGCGGCCTGACGCTTATGTTGCTCTCGGGCATCTTGCCCTGGTCTTGTTCGTTGTTGGCGTCCCTGCCGCCGAGGGCCGGAAGTTCCGCTGCCGGCTTCTTCGCTTAAGAGGAAACCAATTTCGGCGGATCGCGATGGTTCCTAAGGCGCGTCTTTTTCGATCGACTCGGTCTACGAAGCTGCGCTCCTGTGGCAGTAGCTTGACGATCCGGGGCCGGTGATCGGCCGGCCCCGCATCGGGGCGTCTTTACAGCTGCATGTTCATCGGCTCGGGATAATATCTAAAACCGTCGCCGTTCTTGGCGACGTGGCCGAAGCCCGGCCAGGCGAAGTGATAGGACATGACAGGGATCTTCTGGGCGGCGAGCATGTCCAGCATCTTCACCCGCGAGTTCGCTGCCTGCTTCGGATCGCTGTCGTAGGAGAACTCCATCCGCGGCTTCTCCAGCAGCAGCACGGCGTGATGGGAGAGATCGCCGAGGAAGCAGAAGGATTTGCCCTTTGAGCTCACCATGTAGATGGTGTGGCCGACGGTATGGCCGGGCGCTGATAACGCGGTGACGCCGGGCAAAAATTCCTGATTGTCCTTGATGAACACGATGCGGTCGCGCACCGGCATCAGGTTCTTGCGGGCGTGGAGGATAAAATCCTTCAAGGGACTGCCGAGCTTGCCTTCGTCGGTCCAGAAATCGAAATCGCTCTGGGCGATGTAGACCTGCGCATTCGGGAACAGCGGCTTGTCGTCGGCGCCGACAAGGCCGCCGATGTGGTCGATATGGGCGTGCGAGCAAACCACGGCGTCGATATCGCTGGCCTTGATGCCGGCCGCCGCGAGGTTCTTCTGCTGCTGACCGGTGGTCGGCCCGAACGCCTTCGAGGTGCCCATGCCGGTATCGAACAGGATCAGCTTGTCGCCGGTGTTCACGACCGGCGAGTTCTGCTCCAGCACGACATTGTCCGGGTTGAGGAAGTTGTCGGAGAGCATCTTCTTCACTTCTTCCTTCGGCACGCCGGTAAACGTACCGGAGGGATCGCCGAGCGGCAGTGGGCCGTCAGAGACCACGGTGACCTCGGCGTCGCCGAGATTGAATCGGTGCCAGTAGGGGGTCTGCGTGGCGAGCTTGGGCGCTTTGGCCAGTGCGCTGCCGCCGAGCATGGTTGAGGCGCCGAGACCCATTCCGAGTCCTGCGCCGAGCGCAAGCAAAGACCGTCGCGAAAGATTCGTCGTCATGCGTCTTCCTCCCACTGACTTTATTGAATTACAGCATGTGCCCGGACGGATTCATCCGTGGCGACAGGCTGCGCCCGCTTCCCGAAATTGGCAAGTGGGAGGACACGCCACAACAGGGATGTGAAAATGCGGGTGGCACGGCGTTATGTGGCGCCGCGCTTCTTTTCGATGGCATCCCGGATTTTCGCGCCGGCGTTGCAGGACGGGATTTTCGGATGATCACCGCGTCGACGACTACCAATCGTCGTAGATCCACTCCCTTGGGTATCGAGGCCGCGATCTCGCTTGCGGCGACCGCTCCGGCTTGCGGAAGGTCGGGGCCGGCTTCGCCGGAGGCGGTGACGCCCTGGGCGGGCTTTGCTCGGAAACCTTCGCGAGCGCGCGTTTCATCTCTTCCTGGCTCGCCTTCAGCTCTCCAATGGCCTTTGAATTGTCACTGGTGATTTGTTGCTGGTTCGCCTTGAGCTGCTCGATGTTTCGCTCCAGGTTCGCGAGGTTGCGCACGATCGTTTGCAGCAGCTGTGTCTGGTCGGGAGGCGCCGCGGTGGTTGGCGGCGAGGCGTCTTGCGGCGGTGCGGCCTGAGCCAGGGTTGGTGCTTGCGGAGGTGCTTCCTGTGGCGGTGCCGCTTGCGGTGGCGATGCTTGTGATGATGCTGCTGGCTCCGCCGCGGCCACTTGAACGGTGGATGGAGCGGGCTCGGCGGCAAGCGGCGGATTTTCCGGCGGCAATGCGGGCGTTGAAACGAGCTGCGGCGCTGAACGGGCGGCAACCTGCTTGTCCCCACCGCCATAGGACGATTGCCAAACCAGGGCAGCGGCAACAATGCACGCTGCCACGGGCAAGGCAACAAGCGTCCGGAGCGCCGGCCTTTTTTCCGGTGATGGCGCAGGCGGTGATTGCGAGGCGGGTTGGGCCGAAGGCGGATGCGCGTCATCGCGCTCCATTCTTGCAAGCTGTTCGGTCAACCGCGTGAGCTGTTCATCCGCGCGCTTGATCTGTTCGTGAGCATGCGCGAGCCGTTCATCGGCGCCCGCGATTGGGGCATCAGTTTCTTTCGGAGTAGGTGTGGAGTTCATTGGCGTTTCCCTTTCCGCCCAATGTCATCCGCAGGTAGCCGGTCGACCATGCGCCGACGCTCCGTGCAGTCTTGTCCAAAGAATGGCCGTATGATGATAGAGTACTGGATCACATGGCGATAGACGTTCTGGAATCCCGCGGGCCGTTGCCGACGGCGCAGCAGAGCGGCGCCACGACTCTCTCCGCCGGTTCCATTCAGCCAGCGCGCCATTCGTCCGGCCGCCCAAGTTCCTGATGGGGCGCGAAACGGGCGCGGGGAAATTGGTTGGTCGATAGGGCGCGAGTTGAAAATTATTTCCCGGCGCGCTTCTTCTCGATGGTGTCCCAGATCTTGCCGGCGACGTCAGGGCCGTTGAGCCGTTGGATCGCGCGGATGCCGGTCGGCGACGTCACGTTGATTTCGGTGAGGTTGCCGTCGATCACGTCGATGCCGACGAACAGCAATCCGCGTTCGCGCAAAGCAGGTCCCAGCGTGTCGCAGATTTCGCGCTCGCGCGGCGAGAGGTCGGTCGCCTGCGCGGCGCCGCCGCGGACCATGTTGGAGCGGAGGTCATCGGCCGCGGGGACGCGGTTGACCGCGCCGGCAAACTCGCCGTCGACCAGGATGATGCGCTTGTCGCCGTGCTTCACCTCGGGAAGGAAGCGCTGGATCACCCAGGGCTCGCGGAAGGTCACCGAGAACATGTCGAACAGCGAGCCGAAATTCATGTCCTGCGGCATCACGCGGAAAACGGCAGCTCCCCCATGACCGTGCAGCGGCTTCATGACGACGGCGCCGTGCTGGTCGCGGAACGAATTGATCTCGTCGAGGTCGCGCGAGATCAGCGTCGGCGGCATCAACTGCGGAAAATTCATCACGAACAGTTTTTCCGGCGCGTTGCGCACCGAGGCCGGATTGTTCACCACCAGCGTCTTCGGGTGGATGCGCTCGAGGAAATGAGTCGAGGTGATGTAGGCGAGGTCGAAGGGCGGGTCCTGCCGCAACAGGATGACGTCGAAAGCCTCGAGCGACTCGCGTTTGGGCTCGCCCAGCGTAAAATGGTCGCCGATCTCATCGCGGACGGTCAGCCTTTGCACCGGCGCCACCAACTCCTCGCCGCGCAGCGAAAGCTTGTCGGGGGTGTAGTAGGAGAGGCTGTGGCCGCGCGTTTGCGCCTCCAGCAGCAGCGCAAAGGTCGAATCGCCGCGGATGTTGATACGCGCGATGGGATCCATCTGGACAGCGACATTCAGTTTCATAGGGAAGTTCCGGGTCTCTGGAGGGTCATAGCGTTTTCAAGCGAAGTGGGTACCGGTTCGCGTCAAGAAAACGCGTCCAAGATAAGAGTTTTAAGTGCTGGCGTCGAATGCCGCTAACAGATGGCGTGGCAGACGGCGCGGCGCAATCAGGACGGCGTCAAATCGTAGCTCGAATTCGGCATGCTCGGGATGCGCCATCAGCCAGGCTTGGGCGGCATTGATGATGCGCGCCTGCTGGCGTGGGGTGACCGCATAAGCGGCGTCGTCGAGGGTGGCTCGTGCCTTGACCTCGATGAAAGCAACCAGATTGCGCTTCTTCGCCACCAGGTCGATCTCGCCATAGGGGGTGCGGAAGCGCTTGGCGAGGATACGGTAGCCCTTGGCCATCAGAAAGGCCGCGGCGCGGCTTTCGGCTGATAGTCCGGTGCGGAAGGCAGCGACGCGCTCGGGCGCGGCAAGCTTGGCGGCCGCGTCGGGCGGAATGCCGTCAGTCTTCGCCATCGCCGCCCCTGACTTCCTTCGCAAGCTCAAGCGCGCGGGCATAGACCTCGCGGCGTGGCCGTCCCGAAAGCTCGACCGCATGCGCCACGCTGTCCTTGACGCTTTCGCGCGCCAGCGAGGCGCGCAGGAGATCGTCGAGGTCATGCTGGGTCATGACGTCGGCGTCCTTTCGCGGCGGACTGAGGACGAGCACGAACTCGCCACGGGTTTCCAGCGTATCGGCGGCCTTCGCCAGTTCTGCAATCGGCGCGCGCGTAATCTCCTCGTGCAGTTTGGTGAGTTCGCGGCAGATCGCGGCGTCGCGGCCCGCCATGATTTCCGAGAGATCGGCCAGCGTCTCCTGCACGCGATTGCCGGATTCGAACATCACCAGCGTGGCGTCGATGCGGGAAAGCTCTGTGAGCCTAGTCCGCCGCGAGACCTGCTTGGCCGGCAAAAATCCCTCGAAGAAGAACCGGTCGGTGGGCAGGGCTGCAACCGAAAGCGCTGTGAGCACCGAGGATGCACCGGGTACCGCGATCACGGCGTGGCCGGCGGCCGAGACCTCGCGCACCAGCTTGAAGCCGGGATCCGAAATCAGGGGTGTGCCGGCATCCGATACCAGCGCGATGGAAGCGCCCTGCGCCAGCCGCTCCAGGATCTTCGGCCGCGCCATCGCCGCGTTGTGCTCGTGATACGGCTTGAGCTCCGCCGAAATCGCATAGCGCTCGATCAGGCGGCGGGTGATGCGGGTGTCCTCGCAGGCGATGATGTCGACGCCGGCCAGGGTCTCCAGTGCGCGCAAGGTAATGTCGCCGAGATTGCCGATCGGGGTTGCCACCAGATAGAGGCCGGAAACCGGCTTCGGCGCATTCAGGATGTGGCCGCCAATCAAAAATGTTCTGTTGGCCGAACCCGGTTCGGTGTCAGGGCCGTAGTTGGAACTGGGTTTTGCGCGCATAATGACAATTCTAGAGCGCCCGCGAGCCCGGCGCCACATCGCGGTGGGGCGGGGCAAGTCGATGTTTCCGGCAACGGCCATGCGCCGCGCGGGGTGTAATCCTTTTGTTTTAGTTAACTATTCGCAGACAATATGCTGAATCTACCTTCGCGTTGTGGGGCGGAGGTCCTGACCGACGGCGGTCGGTCAAGAGAAGAGACAAGATGGTAGGCCCTCTCAATCGCAAGCCTGGATCCCCGGATTTTCGTCCGTTTGGACCGACCCGGCGGACCGCACTCGGTCTTATACTTGGCGCGCCGCTGCTCGGCGCCTGCGCCGGCAACAGTCCGATTTCCAACCCGTTCGGTCCGTCCGCGCCCGAGGGACCCCCAGGCCCGCAGCAACAGCCGGTCGCGATTGGCGCCGGACAGGTCAAGGTCGGCCTGATCCTGCCGCTGTCGGCCGCCGGCAATGCCGGCGTTGCCGCGCAATCGATGAAGAACGCGGCCGAAATGGCGCTGGCGGAATTCCAGAATCCGAACATCCAGCTCCTGATCAAGGATGACGGCGGTCTCCCGCAAGGCGCCCAGCAGGTGACGCAGCAGGCGCTTGGCGAGGGTGCGGAAATCATCCTGGGCCCGTTGTTCGCTGCCTCGGTGCCGGCGACCGCGCAACTGACGCGCGCGAAGGGCGTTTCCGTGATCGCGTTCTCGACTGATTCGAGCGTTGCCGGACGCGGCGTATATCTGCTCAGCTTCCTGCCCGAATCGGACGTCAACCGGATCGTCGACTATTCCGCCAGCATCGGGAAGAAATCCTTTGCAGCCCTGCTGCCGGACAATGCCTATGGCAATGTGGTGGAAGCAGCGTTCAAGCAGGCGGTCGGCCGCAAGGGGCGCATCGTCGCTTTCGAGAAATATGCCGCCGATCGTGCCGGGGCGGCGCGGACCGTGGCGCAGTCGTTGGGCTCGGCGGACGCGCTGTTCATCGCCGATGACGGCGAATCCGTCGTGGCGTCGGCGGATGCCTTGACCGCAGCGGGCGCGAACTTGCGCAACATCCAGTTGCTCGGCACCGGGCTTTGGGACAACCCGCGGGTCTATGCCAGCCCGCCGCTGCAGGGCGGGCTCTATGCCGCGCCCGATCCATCGGGCTTCCGCGCTTTCGCCGGCCGCTACCGCGCCAAATACGGCAGCGATCCCGTGCGCACCGCAACCCTCGCCTATGACGCGGTCGCTCTCGTCGCCGCATTGTCGAAGCAGCAGGGCGGCCAGCGCTTCGCCTCGGAGACGCTGACCAACCCGTCCGGCTTTGCCGGCACCGACGGGCTGTTCCGATTCCGCTCCGACGGCACCAATGAGCGTGGCCTTGCGGTGATGAAGGTCGCCAGCGGCGGCAGCACGCCGGTCGCCGGCTCGCCGAAGAGTTTTGGAGCGTAACTTTTAGCCAGTTTTCGTCGCGCTCGCGAATTCGGCTTCGTAGCGCCGCCGGTTGCTCCAGTAGATGTTGGCGAACAGCGCGGCCTCCTGGCGATAGGGGATGTGATCGTCCGCATCCTGCGCCACCTGCGCCTCGATCCATGCGGCATGCTCGGCAATGGCGCCCGAGCGGTCGCCTTGCAGCGATCGAATCTGAAACGCGAACATATGCTGCTCTATCTCGCCGTAGCGATCGTACCAGCAGGTCGACCATTGCCGGTTCTGCAGCGCGAAGCGGCGGATCCAGCGCTCCGTCAGATCCATCTCGTGCTCGGGTTTTGAAAACATCACGTCGCGCCGTGCTTCCTGCAGCGTTTCGATCGCGACCGGCTTGTTCGCGCGCCAGAGCGTCTGCATCGCGGGATCGGACAGGAAGCGGTCGGCATAGATCGGATGCGGAAAGGCGATCTCGCGCAAATGCGGCAGCTCGAAGTAAACGCGGATCTCCGAACAGACGCTGGCCTTCAGCTCGTTATCTTCCATCTTGCGGTGAAAGGCGTCGAAGCCGATGCCGGGGAAATAAGGCATGAAAGCCGCGTGGAACATCTCGTGCAAACGATAGAGATCTTCGATCGCCGGATTGTCGTAAGCGCGGTTCATCGTGACGCCCCACCATGAACAGAAATGCGCGCGCTCCAGCCGGTCGTCGGTCGTATCGCAGAACAGCCGCGGCAGATTGGCGAATTGCTCGATGATGTCGTGAATGAATCCGCGCTCGGCATGCGAGGCGCGGATCGGCGCGCTGCGCCAGAGCCCGTGCACGTGGCGATGAATCTCCTCACGGTCCGTCAGGATGATCGCGTTCTTCATGGCGCGACTCCGGGAATCGCGATCGGTCCGGCCGTGCCGATCATTTCGGCCATGGTCGGCGTCAGGCACAGCCTGAGCGGTGCGTTGGGATCGCCGGTCGGCCGGCGCAGGAAGGCGGCGAGGGCGCGGTCGGCGGCCGCGCTGACGTCCGCCTGCGCCAGCACGTTGACGTCGCACGCGGACAGCGACAGGCCGAGGCGGCGGCCGACGCGCGCCGCGGCCTCGTGCTGAACGGATTTGTAACGCCGCGGCAGTTCGAACACGTCGTGGCGATCGAGCAGCACCTGGCCGAGCTGCAGCGAGGTCAGGTTCTTGAACCATTGATTGCCGAACAGGCTCGGCATCGCCTTGCGGCACAGCACGCCGCCGATGCGGTCGTAATAGACCCCGAACGGCTTCGACAGGCTGAAGGCGAGCGCCTGCACGGACGGGCTGTTGGCTGCAATTCGCGTAGCGGGTTGCTCGGCGATGGAGCCGACATAGGTGACGTCGAGCAACACGCGGGGCTCTTTCGCCCCGGTCGCGAGCAAGGCGAGGAAGTCGTTTGCCTCGCGCCACACATTGCCGTCGATGGCGGACGGCTGGCTGAGGCAGAACAGCGCGGTTGCGGGCAACGCACGGCCGACCGCCTGCCAGTCGGCACGGGGATGCTCGACGACGGCGACGCCGCAGGCTTCGGCATAGGCCTTGTGGCCTTCATACTCGCCGGCAAAGACATGCACCTCCGGATTGAAGCGCTCGACGCGGGCGCGGTTGCCATAGGCGGTGATGACATGAAACAACGCCTCGCTGCCGCCGCCGGTCGGATAACGCCAGGGGAAGCCGGCCGCGTCGATCGCGATGACAGGCGATGCCCACGCCATCCAGCGTTCGAGAAAGGCTTCATGCGAGGCGAACTGTTTGCCGGTCCAGGCGTCGCGGAATTGTTCGAGATGGTGGCGGCGAGCCGCATCCGGTCCGGCGGTCGCATTGCCAAGGATGAAATGCTTGGCGGCTTCCGTCTCCGGCGTGACGAGCGCGTAAACGGTCTTGCTCGCGCCGGCGTCTTTGACGCGGCGGTCGAGTTCAGGATCATGGATCGGCGGGGGAATGGTCCGGTCGTTCACGATCGTCATTCAGAAAGTGGCGGGCGAAACTGATCTAGCACAAATGGGCGAGCGCTGCGCGAGATCCCGCGTGTTGGCTTGTCAAACCTTTATGATTGCGTAGCCCGGGTGGAGCGAAGCGTAACCCGGGACGCTCTCGCAAGCGGGCACACTGTCCCCGGATTTGCGCGGAGCCTGTCATCGGGCGCGCATTCGCGCGACCCGTTGGCTCCATCCGGGCTACGGTTGTTCGCTACGCGGCGAGGTCCGCCACCACGGCGTCGAGCACCGGAAAACCGTCCTTGGTCACGCGCAGCCTGCCATCGGCGTCGACGGAGATCGCGCCTTCCTCGCGCAAGATGGCGATCCGGCCCGGATCGAGCGCGCGGCCGGACAAGGCCGCATAGCGCTTGGGGTCGATGCCTTCGGCGAGGCGCAATCCCATCAGCAGATATTCGTCGGCGCGTTCTTCGCTGTTCAGGTCATCGTCGGTGACGACGCCGTGGCCCTTGGCCTCGACGCGCATCAGCCAGGCCTCCGGCCGCTTCTCGGTCGCGGTCGCGTGCCTGATGCCATCGATGTCGAGGCGGCCATGCGCGCCCGGTCCGATGCCGGCATATTCGTCGCCGCGCCAATAGACCAGATTGTGCTGGCACTCCGCGCCTTCGCGCGCGTGATTGGAAATCTCGTAGGCTGGCAGTCCATGCGCGGCGCAGACGTCCTGCGTGACGTCGTACAGCGCGCGCGCCAGCGCCTCGTCCGGCGTCTTAAGTTTGCCCGCGGCATGCAGGCCGAAGAACGGCGTGCCTTCCTCGATCGTGAGCTGGTAGAGCGAGAGATGCTCGGCTGCTTCCGAAATCGCGAGCTTCAGTTCATCCGTCCACATCTGCGGCGTCTGCTCGGGACGGGCATAGATCAGGTCGAACGAGTAGCGATCGAACGCAGTGCGTGCGATGGCGACGGCATCGAGCGCCTCGCGCGCGGTATGGAGCCGTCCCAGCGCTTTCAGCGAGGCATCGTCGAGCGCCTGTACGCCGAGCGAGACGCGGTTGACGCCGGCTGCGCGGTAGCCGCGAAACCGTGTCGCCTCGACGCTGGTGGGATTGGCCTCCAGCGTGACCTCGACATTGCCGGCGACGCGCCAGTGTTTGCCGATCGCATCGAGAATCGCGCCGACAGTCTGCGGCTGCATCAGTGACGGCGTGCCGCCGCCGAGAAAGATCGAGGTGACGGTTTTGTCAGGCGCGCGCTCCGCTGTGGTCTCGATCTCGCGTGCGAAGGCGCGCGCGAAGCGCTGCTCGTCGATCGGCGCATGGCGGACATGGCTGTTGAAATCGCAATACGGGCATTTCGACAGGCAGAACGGCCAGTGCACATAGACGCCGAAGGCCTCTTTGAGGCGTGGTCGCTCGCGACTAGCCAAGGCAGATCTCCGCCAGTTTGACGAAGGCACGCGCCCGGTGCGACAGGCCAAGGCCGAGCGGTGGCAGGCCGTGCTTTTCGATCGAGGTCATCTCGCCAAAGGTCCTGTCATGCCCATCGGGCAGGAAGGCCGGATCATAGCCGAAACCGGCGGTGCCGCGCGGCGGCCAGGCCAGAGTTCCATCGACCCGTGCCTCGACCTCCTCGATATGGCCGTCGGGCCAGGCGACGCACAGCGCGGAAACGAAGTGAGCCTTGCGCTTGTCCGGCGTGGTCGCGCCGCGCTCCTGCAGCAGGCGCTCGATCCGGGTCATCGCCGCCATGAAATCCTTGCCCTCGCCGGCCCAGCGCGCCGAGTGGATGCCGGGGGCACCATCGAGCGCATCGACGACCAGGCCGGAATCGTCGGCGAAGGCGGGCAATTGCGCGGCATTTGCCGCCGCGATCGCCTTGATCGCGGCATTGGCGCGGAACGTCTTGCCGGTTTCCTCGGGCTCGCCCAGGCCAAGCTCGCCCGCGGCAACCGCCTCGACGCCGTGCGGCGCCAGCAATTCCCGCATCTCGGCGAGCTTGCCGGGATTGTGGGTCGCGATCACGAGCCGGCCGGTGATTCGACGGTGCTGAGCCATGGATATTTGTATTCCGTCATGGCCGGGCTTGTCCCGGCCATCCACGTGTTATGACGACCTCTTGTGAATTACGCGACAGCCAGCTTCTGCAGGTCCACCAGACGGGCGACACCGTTGCGCGCCAGTTCCATCAGCGCCAGGAACTCGTCCTGCGAGAACGGCGTCTTTTCGGCGGTGCCCTGCACCTCGATGATGCGGCCATCGCCCGTCATGACGAAATTGGCGTCGGTCTCGGCCTCGGAATCCTCGGCATAGTCGAGGTCGAGCACCGGCGTGCCCTGATAGATGCCGCAGGAGATCGCGGCGACGTTGTCGCGCAAAACGTTCGCTTTCAGCATGTTGCGGCTCTTCATCCAGCCGATGCAGTCGGCCAACGCCACCCAGGCGCCGGTGATCGAGGCGGTGCGGGTGCCGCCATCGGCCTGGATCACGTCGCAGTCCACCGTGATCTGGCGCTCGCCAAGCGCTTCGAGGTCGACGGCTGCGCGCAGCGAGCGCCCGATCAGCCGCTGGATTTCCACGGTGCGGCCGCCCTGCTTGCCGGCGGCGGCCTCGCGGCGGGTGCGCTCAAGGGTAGCGCGCGGCAGCATGCCGTATTCGGCCGTGACCCAGCCGCGGCCCTGACCCTTCAGCCAGGGCGGCAGCCGCTCTTCCAGCGTGGCCGTGACCAGCACATGGGTGTCGCCGAACTTCACCATGCAGGAACCTTCGGCGTATTTGACCACGCCGCGTTCCAGCGACACGGGGCGCAACTGATCGGGCGCACGGCGGCTTGGCCGCATGGGAAATCCTTTCGAAAACGAGGCGAAAATTCGTTCGCGGTGCTTGTAGGAGGGGGAACGGGCAGCGGCAAGGGCTTTTGCCTGCAATTTCATGATGTTTTGACGCGCTTTCTTCACGAGAATTGCGGCCATTCTGCCGGAAAACGCCATGAACAGAGCGCGCTTGTCATCGGCGCCCCGGATGGACAAATTAGGGGTGCTGGGAGGAAGAGTTAGTGGCCCACCACGATCCGATTGGACTGATCGCGCCGCATGCCGGGCTGGCTCAGCTCAACGAGCGGTCGCGCGACATTTTTCGGCAAATCGTCGAGAGTTATCTCGCCACCGGCGAGCCGGTCGGCTCGCGCAACATTTCGCGCCTGATCGCGGTGCCGTTGTCACCGGCTTCGGTCCGCAACGTGATGTCGGACCTCGAGCACCTCGGGCTGATCTATGCGCCACATACCTCGGCCGGGCGGCTGCCGACCGAACTCGGCCTGAGGTTCTTCGTCGACGCCCTGATGCAGATCGGGGACCTTACCGAACCGGAACGGGAATCGATCCAGAGCCAGCTTGCATCCGTCGGCCGCGCGCAATCGGTCGAGGCCGCGCTCGGCGAAGCGCTGACGCGGCTGTCCGGCCTGACGCGGGCGGCCGCCGTGGTGCTCACTGCCAAATCCAATTCGCGGCTGAAGCACATCGAATTCGTGCGGCTGGAGCCGGAGCGCGCGCTGGTGGTGCTGGTCGGCGAAGACGGCCAGGTCGAAAACCGCGTGCTGGCGCTGCCGCCCGGCGTTCCCTCGTCGGCGTTGACCGAGGCGAGCAACTTCCTCAACGCGCGGATTCGCGGCCGTACGCTGGCCGAAGCGCGGCTTGAGCTGGAAAACGCGATGGCGCAGAGCCGCGTCGAGCTCGATCAACTAACGCAGAAGGTGATCGAGGCGGGCATTGCGAGCTGGTCCGGCGGCGAACACGAGGAGCGCCAATTGATCGTGCGCGGGCACGCCAATCTCCTGGAAGATCTGCACGCACTGGAGGATCTCGAACGCGTCAAATCGCTGTTCGACGATCTCGAGACCAAGCGCGGCGTTATCGATCTGTTGGGCCGCGCCGAGCGCGCCGAGGGCGTGCGGATTTTCATCGGATCGGAGAACAAGTTGTTTTCGCTATCCGGTTCCTCCACCATCATCGCGCCCTATGGCGACGCGTCGGGCCGCATCGTCGGCGTTCTCGGCGTGATCGGGCCGACCCGGCTCAATTATGCACGGGTGATTCCGACGGTGGATTATGCCGCCCGGATCGTCAGCCGGATGCTGGGTGGCTGATCCCGGGGGCGAATTGGCCTTATATCCGGCGCGGTTGTGCTTGATTTTCCGCCTCTAAAGCACGATATCCCCCGCAGCAAATCCCCATTGAGCCAGACGCGTTTTTTGAGAAGGCAGCCTTATGACCGATCCCAAGCGGCCGAATGACAACACGGCAAACCCGGCAGAGACGGGCGAGCCCGTGGTCTCAAAGCCCTACATCATGCCCGACGATCCCGAGGAAGGATCGGTGGAGCTGCTGGTCAAGGAAGCGACCGAAGCGCGCGACAAGATGCTGCGCACGCTGGCCGAGATGGAAAACCTGCGCAAGCGCACCGCCAAGGAGGTCGCCGACGCGCGCGCCTATGGCATCACCGGCTTCGCCCGCGACATTCTCGAGATCGCCGACAATCTGCAGCGCGCGCTCGATGCGATCCCGGCCGACGTGAAAGAGACCGCCGATCCCGGCATCAAGGCCTTCATCGAAGGCGTCGAGCTGACCGAGCGCTCGCTGCTCAACACGCTGGAGAAGAACGGCGTCAAGAAGTTCGATCCGTCCGGCGAGAAGTTCGATCCGAATTTCCAGCAGGCGATGTACGAAGTGCCCGATCCGTCGGTGCCGCAGGGCACGGTGGTTCAGGTCGTCCAGGCCGGCTTCATGATCGGCGAACGCGTGCTGCGCCCGGCGCTGGTCGGCGTCTCCAAGGGCGGCGCCAAGGCCGCGCCGGCGGCGGACGTGGCGAGCTAAGCCGAAAACCTACAGCGGCTTCTCGTCCGCTTTCGGACGATACGTCCCAAAACTCCAGAGATTGCCTTCCGGATCCCGGCAGGCGAAGTCGCGGCTGCCGTAGTCGGTGTCCCGCAGCTCCATTTCGATCCGCCCGCCGGCCGCCTTCACCTTGGCGTGCAGCGTGTCGGGATCGTCGACGGCGACGTAAATCGCATCCGTGCGGCGACCACCGATATCGCCGACAAGCTTGCCATATTCATCGTCCCTGCTCTGGCCGAACATCAGGATCGAGGGCCCATAGGCAAGTTCGGCATGATGGATCATGCCGCCGTTGCGGTAGACGACGCGTTCGGTGAAACCAACCACGTCCTTCAGCCACCCGATCATGGCCTCGGCATCCCGGCAGCGCATCGTTGGATAGAGGCGGGGCGCTTCGCTTTGGCCTGGACTGGTCACGGGCAACTCCTTGCTGGCTGCTCTACTGCGCCAACTATGCCCTAGTGCTCCAGTTCCGGCTTGAAGATTTGTTACCCGACGGGCTACGCAGCTAGCGCCTCGAGCGGCCGCGTCAGGCGGCTGTCGATCAGCGTCAGCCGCCGGGCCCAGGCCGTCGGCGTCTCGCCGGCAAGATCGACAAATTCGCGGGCCAGATGCGCCTGGTCGGAATAACCGCTTTCGGCCGCAATGGAGGCCCAGCCGCTTGCGGTTTCCGTCCGCGCAAGCCGGCACGCTTCATGAAAGCGCATCATGCGGGCGACCGGCTTCGGCGACAAACCAATTTCGGCCCGGAAGCGATCGACCAGATGCTTGCGGCTCCAGCCGATCTCGCTTGCAAGCCTAGTAATACGCACGCCGCCCGCGCTGCGTGTGAGCTGTCCATAGGCGAATGCGATCTCGGGAGAAGGCAGATGGCTGGCACGGCTAGCTACAAAATCCTCGACCAAATCGAAGCGATCCTGCCAGCTGCATGTCGCGCCAAGCCGTTCGCGCAGTCGCCAGCCTTCGTGGCCCAGCACCTCGCCGATGTCGACCATGCGCGCGGCGAGATCGACGACGGCGCCGCCGAAGAAGCGATAGGCGCCGAGCGGCGTGAAATCCACCTGCACGCATTCGGCGCCGCCATCGGATTCGATGTGAACCGGGCCGGCATAAAGTCCGGCGGCGAAACTCGGCTGCCGGTCATCAGCGTCAGGATCGCGCCCGAGCGCGATCAGGAACGGCGTGCCGAAGCTGATGATCAGCGGCACCACCAGGCCCGCGATTTCGCGCTGAAAAAACCGGCCACGCGCCGTTTCGCGATAGCCCGTCAATCCCGAGATCAGGCCGGCCATGCGCTGTGACGGCGCACGACGGATCATCTCGAACGCGAACGGAGCCGCCGGATCGGACATTCCAGGCCTCTGAAGCTGACGCGCCTTACGCCGCGATATCGCCCGACTGGATGCGCTTGACGCCGGCCTTGGTCATGTCGGCCCAGGCCTTGGCGAGCGAGCCCTGGAGGTCGATGCCGCGGCAGGCGTCCTCGATCACATAGGTTTCGAAGCCGGCCTTGCGCGCGTCGAGTGCGCTCCATGCCACGCAGTAGTCGGTGGCTAGGCCGGCGAGGAACACCCGCTTCACCTTGCGCGCCTTCAGATAGGCGGCGAGCCCCGTCGAGGTCTTGCCGTCGGCCTCGGTGAAGGCCGAATAGCTGTCGACGTTCTTGTTGAAACCCTTGCGGATCACGAGCCCGGCATGCGGGATTGCGAGATCCTTCGACAGCGACGCGCCCTCGGTACCCTGGACGCAATGATCCGGCCACAGCACCTGCTTGCCGTAGGGAAGATCGACCGTCTCGAACGGCTTCTTGCCGGAGTGGGATGTTGCGAAGGAGACATGGCCCGGCGTGTGCCAGTCCTGCGTCATCACCACATTGGCAAAGCCTTTGGCGATGCGGTTGATGACGGGAACGACCTGATCGCCGTCCTTGACCGCGAGACTGCCGCCGGGAAGGAAGCAATTTTGCACGTCGATGACGATGAGCGCGGAAGCGTTATCCGGCTTGATCGGTGCGGCCATGAGTGCTCCTGGTGCGAGGGCAGCGACCGATGTCGCGCCGATACCTGTCAGAACCAGCCTGCGAGAAAGCATAGCGCGTCTCCCCTGTTGCGAACCCGACAGGAGGCAAGGCTAGTTCCATGTGTGTACGAACGAAAGCTCGAAATTGCGGCGCGGGCCGCAAATTTCGCATTCAGCCCCGCGGATGAATTCCGTCGCGCACGGCGCGGAAGCGCGGAAAGGCCTTGCTCCAGTCGTCGCGCGGCGACGAGCCGATGATGCGCATCGAGGTCTGGGAGCCGAACCGCAGCCATTGCACGATCGTGACAGGCGTATTGTCCTTGCCGCTGATGGCGTCGATCCGCGTCTCGTAGCCGGGTTGGCCGTCGATGCGGACCGGCTCGGACATCGTGATCCGCCCGTCGCGCACGCCGGGAATGGTGGTCGCGATCTGCTGGGCGAAGCGGCCGCGATCGTCGGGCGACGCCGCGGTCGAGCCGATCAGGCCGATGATCATGAAGGGCGCGATCTCAAAACCCTTCTTTTCGTCGCTATCGGAGAGAATGAGGGCGGCGCCCGGCGCCAACGTGCGGATGTTCTTGAAGCTCGAGAGCTCGCTCATCTTGAACGGCATCAGCCCGAGCTGCTCCTCGACCGGCACCTCGTTGCGGATCTTGGCGGAAGCGAACATCTGCCGCACGGCATCGTCGGTATAGATCTTCGAGGCGTTCTCCGGCACCTGAACGGCGACATAGCCGGAGAAGGTAGGGCCGGGCAGGATCATCGAATAGCGGCGCACATTGGTTGAGCCATCCTTGCCGTTTTCGACCGTGTAGTAACCAAGTCCTGCTGATGTCTCGATGCTCTCCGGCTTGATGCCGCCGGTGCCGCCCGGGTTGGCCTTGAAGGCATTGGCGACCTCGCCATAGGCCTCGGCCGGCAGGTCCGCGACCAGGACCTTGACGCCCTGATCCTCGGTCTCGAATCCGATGAACGCTCTCGCCTTGTTGAGGCCGACCAGCGGCGTCATGCCGACCCTGGCGCCCGGCGGGAAGACCGGGTCGGCGGCAAACGCGGAAGAGAAGACGGCGGAATGGGCGGCAACGATCAGGGCAACCGCAGCAAAATATGGAAGGGGCTTCATGGAGTATCTACCGGGTTTGCATGGAGGCCGTTCAGCGGCCCGACGATGCGGCGCGTGGAATCTCGAGTGGAATCTTTCGGGCCTTGCGGGAACGACAGGGTCGTTCCGGTCGGCCCGCTTTTAGCGGTTTTGACGTCCCTGCAACAGGGCAGGGCAGGCGTCCGTTCCTCCGATATCTCGGCTTTTTTGCGGGTTTCTGCCCGCTCTCCGGGCTGTTTTTGAGGCGCTTCCAGCGGCCAAATACCGCTCCCCCCTCCCAGGCGGCGGCGGGCCAATGCGCAACGCCTCCGTGGCGCGGGCGATAAGCGGCCTTGCCGATTTCTTAACGCCGCTCCAGGCGCGGACCCCGGGCCCGCCCCGGGCTGACACATTCTTTCAAACGTCAGGCTTTTCAGGCCCTAAGCTTGCGTTCGGTCCTTGCAGGCATAACCCACCCTCCTATATGAGGCTCACCGTCGCAATATCGCGAGTATTTGAACGTTGGGGGTTCGGTTAGGTGCGCCGTCCAGGGCCCAGCCAACCTGCCGCAAAAAGAAGGATATGAGGACCATGGGAAAGGTCATTGGGATCGATCTCGGCACCACGAATTCGTGCGTCGCCGTAATGGACGGCAAGACTGCCAAAGTCATCGAGAACGCCGAGGGCATGCGCACGACGCCGTCGATCGTTGCCGTTACCGATGACGGCGAGCGTCTCGTCGGCCAGCCCGCCAAGCGCCAGGCGGTGACCAATCCCGAGCGTACGTTCTTCGCAGTGAAGCGCCTGATCGGCCGCCGCTACGACGACCCGATGGTCGAGAAGGACAAGAAGCTCGTTCCCTACAAGATCGTCAAGGCATCGAATGGCGACGCCTGGGTCGAAGCCGACGGCAAGACCTATTCGCCCTCGCAGGTCTCGGCCTTCATCCTGCAGAAGATGAAGGAGACCGCGGAAGCCCATCTCGGCCAGAAGGTCGAGCAGGCCGTCATCACCGTGCCCGCCTACTTCAACGACGCGCAGCGCCAGGCCACCAAGGACGCCGGCAAGATCGCCGGTCTCGAAGTGCTGCGCATCATCAACGAGCCGACGGCGGCAGCGCTCGCCTACGGCCTCGACAAATCGAAATCCGGCACGATCGCGGTCTACGATCTCGGCGGCGGCACCTTCGACGTCTCGATCCTCGAGATCGGCGACGGCGTGTTCGAGGTGAAGTCGACCAACGGCGACACCTTCCTCGGCGGTGAAGACTTCGACATGCGTCTGGTCGGTTATCTCGCCGATGAGTTCCAGAAGGAGCAGGGCATCAACCTGCGCAACGACAAGCTGGCCCTGCAGCGCCTGAAAGAGGCGGCTGAAAAGGCCAAGATCGAACTGTCGTCGACCACGCAGACCGAAATCAACCTGCCGTTCATCACGGCCGACCAAACCGGGCCGAAGCATCTGACGATGAAGCTGACGCGCGCTAAGTTCGAGGCGCTGGTCGACGATCTCGTCCAGAAGACCATCGAGCCCTGCCGCAAGGCGCTGAAGGATGCGGGCCTCACCGCCGCCGAAATCGGCGAAGTGGTGCTGGTCGGCGGCATGACCCGCATGCCCAAGGTTCAGGAAGTGGTGAAGCAGTTGTTCGGCAAGGAGCCGCACAAGGGCGTCAACCCGGACGAAGTCGTCGCCATCGGTGCGGCGATCCAGGCCGGCGTGCTGCAGGGCGACGTCAAGGACGTGCTGCTGCTCGACGTGACGCCCCTTTCGCTCGGCATCGAGACACTGGGCGGCGTGTTCACCCGCATCATCGACCGCAACACCACGATCCCGACCAAGAAGAGCCAGGTGTTCTCGACCGCCGAGGATAACCAGAACGCGGTCACCATCCGCGTCTTCCAGGGCGAGCGCGAAATGGCGGCCGACAACAAGGTGCTCGGCCAGTTCGACCTGATGGGCATTCCGCCGGCGCCGCGCGGCATGCCGCAGATCGAGGTCACCTTCGACATCGACGCCAACGGCATCGTCAACGTCTCGGCCAAGGACAAGGCGACCGGCAAGGAGCAGCAGATCCGGATCCAGGCCTCCGGCGGCCTGTCGGAATCCGACATCCAGAAGATGGTCAAGGACGCCGAGGCCAACGCGGCCGAGGACAAGAAGCGCCGCGAGGCGGTCGACGCCAAGAACCATGCCGACGCGCTGGTGCATTCCACCGAGAAGGCGCTGGCCGAGCACGGTTCGAAGGTCGAGGAAAGCGAGCGCCGCGCCATCGAGGACGCCGTCAGCGACCTGAAGGAAGCGCTGAAGGGCGAGGATGCCGAGGCGATCAAGGCCAAGACCAACACGCTGGCGCAGGCTTCGATGAAGCTCGGCGAGGCCATGTACAAGCAGCAGGCCGAGGCAGACGCCAAGCGGGATGCTGCCAAGGATGACGTGGTCGACGCGGAGTTCACCGAGGTCGACGACGACAAGAACAACAAGAAGTCGGCTTAAAGCGGGCTTTCGATCATGACCCTCATCCAACAGAGCGCGCGGCTTGCGTTCGATGGGTGGGGGTCATTTTTCTTTAAGCCGATGGCGGCATCTTCGATTGAGGGTGTTTTCGGTACGAAGACGAAATTCGGGCGGGTTTGACTAATGTCCACCAAGCGCTGCTATTATGAAACGCTGGAAGTCGAACGGGGCGCGGATGACGGCAAGCTCAAGGCGGCCTTCCGCAAGCTGGCGATGAAATGGCATCCGGACCGCAATCCGGGCGATGCCACCAGCGAAGTGAAATTCAAGGAAATCAACGAAGCCTACGAGGTCCTGAAGGACGGCGAGAAGCGCGCCGCCTATGACCGCTACGGCCATGCTGCCTTCGAGCAGGGCATGGGCGGCGGCGGCCCCGGCTTCGGCGCCGGCTTCGCCTCCTCATTCTCCGATATTTTCGAAGACCTGTTCGGCATGGCCGGCCAGCGTGGGCGCGGCGGTGGCCGTGAGCGCGGCGCCGACCTGCGCTACAACATGGAAATCACGCTCGAAGAAGCCTTTCAGGGCAAGACCGCCCAGATCGAGATTCCGGTTTCCGTCACCTGCGAACCCTGTTCGGGCACCGGCGCCAAGGCCGGCACCAAGCCGAAGACCTGTTCGACCTGCGGCGGCGCCGGCCGCGTTCGCCAGGCGCAGGGCTTTTTCACGCTGGAGCGGACCTGTCCCGGCTGTCAGGGCCGCGGCCAGATGATCGAGGATGCTTGCCCGAACTGCTCGGGCTCGGGACGGGTGACGCGCGACCGCACGCTGTCGGTCAACATCCCCCAAGGCGTCGAGGACGGCACGCGCATTCGGCTCGCCGGTGAAGGCGAGGCCGGCGTCCGCGGCGGCCCGCCGGGCGACCTCTATATCTTCCTGTCGCTGGCGACCCACGAATTCTTCCAGCGCGACGGCGCCGATCTGCACTGCCGGGTTCCAATCTCGATGGTGTCAGCCGCGCTCGGCGGCGAATTCGAGGTCCCGACCATCGACAAGGGCAAGACCAAGGTTAAAGTGCCGGCCGGAACACAGTCCGGCCGCCGTTTCCGCATTGCATCAAAGGGCATGCCGGTGCTGCGCTCGCGCCAGACTGGCGACATGTATGTCCAGGTGATGGTCGAAACGCCGCAGAATCTGACCAAGAAGCAGCAGGAACTGCTCTCCGAGTTCGAAAAACTGTCGTCGGGGGCCACCCAGCCGGAAGCGGCGGGCTTCTTCACCAAGGTCAAGGACTTCTTCGGCAACCGCGCGGGCACGTAGGCCGCACGCGCGGAGATAGCCGGACGGCGCGGCATCGCGCAGTCATGATTCATTCAGCTTGCACAGTGTCTTATCGCGGGCTCGCGGGCACTTTGGCGCGGCTGACGCATCACCGTTTGGCTTGACCATATCCCCGTCGACCTATACGTGTTTATGACTGTTTTCTGACATCCCGCTCGTCAGCGGGGTCCCGCCTGGTAGCGACATGCCTTTGCAATCGTCCGTGCGTGCGTTGAAGAAGCCTCTCCGTCTCGACGATGAGGTTCGCTTCCTCCGTTCATGGATCGAAAAGCCGCTGCACATGGGCGCGGTGATGCCGTCGAGCAAGCTGCTCGCCCGGACCATGGCGCAATATGTCGACGTCGAATCCGAAGGGCCGGTCATCGAACTTGGGCCCGGGACCGGCGCGATCACCAATGCGCTGATCGAACATGGCGTCGATCAGCGGCGGCTCGTGCTGGTCGAGTACAATCCGGGCTTCTGCGCGCTGCTGCGCGATCGCTATCCGCAGGCCAAGGTGGTGCAGGGCGATGCCTATGCGCTGCGCGCCTCGCTTGGCGAGATACTGGATGCGCCGGCTTCCGCGGTGGTGTCCGGCTTGCCGCTTGTGACAAAACCGATGCTGACGCGCCTGAAGCTGATCCGCGATGCCTTCGCGGCGCTCGCCCCCGGCGCGCCCTTCGTACAGTTCACCTATTCGGTCGCGCCGCCGATCCCGAAATCGCTGCCGGGCGTGTCCACAGAAGCCTCCGAGCGGATCTGGATGAACCTTCCGCCGGCGCGGGTCTGGGTGTATCGCAAGGGCTGAGCCGTCCTGCGTTGTCGCGCAGGGCCCGTCCTGATCCGCGATTTCTGAAACATGTCCGCGCTGAAAATCCTCGTGATCCCGGGATCGCTACGATCAGGCTCGCTGAATGCGAAACTGGCCGCTGTTGCGGCGCATGCCTTGGCGCAGCAAGGCGCCGAAGTCACCCGTATCTCGCTGTCCGATTTTCCGCTGCCGATCTATGACGGCGATCTGCAGGCGAAGTCCGGCGTACCGAAGCACGCGGTCAACCTGAAGCGCATGATGGCAGCCCATCACGGCGTGCTGATCGTGACGCCGGAATACAATTCCTCGGTGCCGGCGCTGGTGAAAAACACCATCGACTGGGTGAGCCGGGTGCAGGACGCGCACGAGACCCGCGGCCAGGTGTTTCGCGACCGGGTGTTTGCGATCGCCTCGGCTTCCGGCAACCGGCTTGGCGGCGCCCGCGCGCTGGCCGCGCTGCGGCTGATCTTGTCGGCCTGCCATGCCCAGGTGATCCCGAACCAGTTCGCGCTGCCATTCGCCGATGATGCCTATGACGAGATGGACCGCCTGAAGAATGCCGCCGACAGCGACGGGCTGAAAGCAATGGTGCGGCAGTTGATCGACATTTCCCAACGCATGATGTGAGGTGACATGCAGCCAGCCGATATCGCAGCCAAGGACCGCCTGATCGTCGCACTTGATTTGCCCGGGGTGACTGAGGCAGAAGCGATGGTCTCGCGGCTCGGCGACAGCGTGAGTTTTTACAAGATCGGCTACCAGCTCGCTTATGCCGGCGGATTGCCGCTGGTGCAGCAACTGGCGAAGTCGGGCAAGAAGGTATTCGTCGATCTCAAGCTGCACGACATCGGCAACACGGTGGCGCGCGGCGTCGAGAGCGTCGCAAAGCTCGGCGCGACTTTCCTCACGGTGCATGCCTATCCGCAGACCATGAAGGCCGCGGTCGAGGCCCGCGCCGGATCGGGTTTGAAGATTCTCGCGGTCACCGTGCTTACCTCCTATGACGACGGCGATCTGCATGCCGCGGGCTATCGCCTCAACGTCTCGGATCTGGTGGAAGCGCGCGCGCAGCAGGCGCAGGTGCTCGGCGTCGATGGCCTCGTCAGCTCGCCGGAAGAGGCGGCGGCGTTGCGCAAGATTGTCGGCCACCAGATGAACCTGGTGACGCCAGGCATCCGCCCGGCAGGTGCTGCGACCGACGACCAGAAGCGCATCATGACGCCGGCGCGTGCGATTGCCGCCGGCGCGGACTATCTGGTGGTCGGACGCCCGATCACGGAAGCTGCCGACCCGAAGGCTGCGGCGGATGCCGTCCAAGCGGAAATCATGCAGGCGCTCGGATAGTCCAACCGGCGAAACAAAAAACGGGAGAGTGAGATGGCGAAGGGATACTGGATCGGTCGCGTCGACGTTCACAATGAGGAAGGCTACAAGCCTTACATGGCGGCCAACCCGGCCATCTTCCAGAAATTCGGCGGGCGCTTCATCGTGCGCGGCGGCAAGTTCACCGCTGTCGAAGGCCAAAGCCGCTCGCGCAACGTCGTGATCGAGTTCGACAGCTACGAGGCCGCGCTGGCCTGCTACAACTCGCCGGAATACCAGGCCAATATCAAGGTGCGGCAGCCGCACTCGACTGCCGAGCTCATCGTCATCGAAGGCTACGATGTTCCCGGGCTGTCCGAAGAGGCCTGATCCGCTACCTGACGGGAAGTTGCCGTAATCGCCCGCCCCGGCTATACCCCGTGCAGAGGTAAGAGCCATGGCCGATATGCGATTGATCGTAGCGGGGGCCGGCGGCCGGATGGGCCGCGCGCTGGTGCGCGTCATTTCGGAGACGCCGGGCGCGGTTTTGACCGGCGCGCTGGAAGCGCCCGGCTCGGAACTGCTGGGCAAGGATTCCGGCGTGCTCGCAGGGTTGCCGGAAAATGGCGTCAAACTCTCCGCCGACCTGTGGGCGCTGTCGGCCAATGCCGACGGCATTCTCGACTTCACCGTGCCTGCCGCCACCATCGCCAATGTCGCGATCGCCGCCGAACGCGGCCTCGTGCACATTGTCGGAACCACCGGGCTGTCGGTGTCCGACATGGCCGTGATCAAGAGCGTTACCCAGCGCGCGGTGGTGGTGCAATCAGGCAATATGAGCCTCGGCGTCAATCTGCTCGCAGCGCTGGTCAAGCGCGTCGCACAGTCGCTGGACGAAAGTTTCGACATCGAAATCGTCGAGATGCACCACAAGGCCAAGATCGATGCGCCGTCGGGTACGGCATTCCTGCTCGGCGAAGCCGCCGCTGCCGGCCGCGGCGTTGACCTGCATGCCCGCTCCGCGCGCGGCCGCGACGGCGAGACCGGCGCGCGACGGCCGGGCGACATCGGCTTTGCCTCGCTGCGCGGCGGCACCGTCACCGGCGATCACTCTGTGATCTTCGCAGGCGCCATGGAGCGGATCGAGCTGACCCACCGCGCCGAGGACCGCACCATGTTCGCGATGGGTGCCGTCAAGGCCGCACTGTGGGCTCGGGGCAAGGCGCCCGGCTTCTACACGATGACCGACGTGCTCGGCCTGACCGACTTCTAACCATCGAACAACGGAATTTGTAATGAGCGATCGTCTTCTCGTGCTCGTGCGGCATGGCCAGAGCGACTGGAATTTGAAGAACCTGTTCACCGGGTGGAAAGATCCTGACCTCACCGAGCAGGGCATTGCCGAGGCCAAGGAAGCGGGCCGCAAATTGAAGGCGCAGGGGCTGACGTTCGATGTTGCCTTCACCTCCGACCTGACCCGCGCCCAGCATACGCTGAAACTGATGCTCGCCGAGATCGGCCAGACCGGACTGCCGACGACGAAGGACCTCGCGCTCAACGAACGCGACTACGGCGATCTCTCCGGGCTCAACAAGGATGACGCCCGCAAGAAATGGGGCGAGGACCAGGTGCTGATCTGGCGCCGCTCCTACGACGTGCCGCCGCCCGGCGGCGAGAGCCTGAAGGATACGCTGGCGCGTGCGCTGCCTTATTACGTGCAGGAGATTCTGCCCGGCGTGCTGCGCGGACAGCGTACGCTGGTCGCCGCCCACGGCAACTCGTTGCGTGCACTGATCATGGTGCTGGAGAAACTGACGCCCGAACAGATCCTCAAGCGCGAACTCGCCACCGGCGCACCGGTGATCTATCGGCTGAATGCGGACTCGACGGTGGCGACGAAGGTTGACCTGGCGGCGTGAATTAGGGCGCGTAGGGTGGGCAAAGGCGCGCAAGCGCCGTGCCCACCATCTATTGGCATCATCGGTCTGAAATGGTGGGAACGCTTCGCTTTGCCCACCCTACAAGTTCTCAATGCAGCCCCACCTGTCCCGCTTCCCAGCCGAGCATCGCCTGTTTGCGGGTGATGCCCCAGTGGTAGCCGGTCAGGGCGCCGCCTTTGCCGAGTGCGCGGTGGCAAGGCACGACGAACGACACCGGGTTGCGGCCGACGGCGGCGCCGACGGCGCGTGAGGCCTTCGGGCTTTTGATCTTGGTGGCGATGTCGGAATAGCAGACCGCGCGGCCCATCGGGATCTTCAACAGCGTCTCCCACACCCGCACCTCGAAATCGGTGCCGATCAGGACCACGCGCAGCGGCTGGTCCGGCCGCCACAGCCTGGTATCGAAGATGCGCTGCGCAAGGCCAACGGTGCCGTCGTGGTCCTCGACATGGGTCGCGTTCGGCCAACGCCGCTTCATGTCGGCGAAGGAGACCTGTTCCTGGCCGGGGTCAGCGAAGGCAAGCCCCGCCAACCCACGGTCGCTGGCGATCACGATGGCGGTGCCGAACGGCGAGGCATGGAAACCGTAACGCAGGATCATGCCGGCGCCGCCGTTCTTCCATTCGCCGGGCGACATCGCTTCATGGGTCACGAACAGATCATGCAGCCGGCCCGGGCCCGACAGCCCGGAGTCGAGCGCGGCATCGAGGATGCTGGCGGAATCGCGCAACAGGCCCTTGGCGTGGTCGAGCGTCAGCGCCTGCATAAAAGCCTTCGGCGTCAGCCCGGCCCAGCGGCGGAATAGATGGTGCAGTTCATCGGGCGTCAAGGCGGCGGCGTCCGCCATCGCCTCGATGGTCGGTTGCGCGCGCCAGTGCTCCGAGATGAAGGCGATGGCGCGGCGCACGGAATCATAGTCGCGCTGCGCGGCGCTCTGGAGGCCCGGCTTGGCCAGGCGCTGGTCATGTATGGCTGATATCATCATGGGTTCTGATTTAGGGCTCATGCGCGGCTCAAACCACCCGATTTCCGACAAGCCCAACGTAGCGTTTTCGAGCGAAGTGGGAACCGGTTCGCGCGAAGAAAACGCGTAAAAAAGAAAGCCTCAGGTGACGGGGTTGTAAGTAATGCCGCGCTTGGCGGTCTGCAGCGCAGCCAGTAAGGCTTTGGCAAAACTCGCCTTTTCGTCGGGACCCAAAAAATGGCCGATCGTAACCCGGCGGCCGCGGGATACCAGATAAAGGTGCTCGATGCCGAATTCGGGATCGCCGGTCTGTTCGAGTTGCACCCAGAGCGGATTGAACGACCATTCGATCAGATGACCGCGATGACTGACCCGCCGCACCCGCAATTCGGACGGCGTCACCACGATGTCCTCGGTGGCGTCAGCGCTGCGAAAATTGATCCGGAACGCCCAGTAGATCACCAGCACATCGAGGCCGAAAAAGCCGAGCACCGGCCAGGCACCCATCAGGCAAAATGCGATGCCGGCAACAAAACTCACCGCGCCGATGAATGCCATCAGCACCAGAAAGCCAGTGCGGTTGAGCGACCGATGCGGCGTCACCCGCGCCGAAAAAAGCGTCGGCTGGTCGAGCGCCGGATCAAAGTCGTTGCTTGCTGTCATCGCGTATCAGTATATCCCGATCATGGCCAAAATCATCCGCTCTCTCAGCGCCAAAAAACCCGGCGTTCCATCCGCGCCGAAAAAACCGGCCAAGAAGGCCGCCAAGGCGCCGCCCAAACCGGCGAAGAAATCAGCCAAGCCAAAATCTCTGAAACCAAAGCCCTGGACGCCGGCCGAGATCCATGAGGCCTTCAGCCGTTTTCGCAAGGCCAATCCGGAGCCGAAGGGCGAGCTCGAACACCTCAATCCCTACACGCTGCTGGTGGCGGTCGTGCTGTCGGCGCAGGCGACCGATGCCGGCGTCAACAAGGCGACGCGCGCGCTGTTTGCGGTCGCCGACACGCCCGAGAGGATGCTTGAGCTCGGCGAAGAGAAAGTGCGCGAGTACATCAAGACCATCGGGCTCTATCGCAACAAGGCCAGGAACGTCATCGCGCTGTCGGAAAAGCTGATCGCCGAGTTCGGCGGCGAGGTGCCGCGCACCCGGGCCGAAATCGAGTCGCTGCCGGGGGCCGGGCGCAAGACCGCCAATGTCGTGCTCAACATGGCCTATGGCGAACATACGATGGCGGTTGATACGCATGTATTCCGCGTCGGCAACCGCACAGGGCTTGCACCCGGCAATACGCCGCTGGAAGTCGAGTTGGGATTGGAGAAGGTGATCCCGTCCGAATTCATGCTGCACGCCCATCACTGGCTGATCCTGCACGGGCGCTACACCTGTCTGGCCCGCAAGCCACGCTGCGAGGTGTGTCTGATCAACGACCTCTGCCACTGGCCGGAAAAGACGGTGTGAGTTTCTTCTCAACCTCGCCCCGCTTGCGGGGAGAGGTCGACGCGCTCTTGCGCGGCGGGTGAGCGACTATCTGGTTTGTCAAGTTGCATTGGCATACGCGGTTCGCGCGTCGCGAGCTTTTGCGTTGAGCCTGACGAGGAGCTTGCGGGCAAGGGCAATGCGAACGACCATTTTCTCCTTGCCGGCCTTGAGCAGCCTGTCGCGGAACTCGGCAAGGCTTTTGTCGTAGCGGGCGGCGATGGCCGCGACGAGGAAGAGGATCGAGCGGACGCCGGCGCGACCACCGCGGGTGGGTCGCTTGCCCTTTCGCTTACCGCTGTCATTGGCGATCGGGGCAAGGCCGGCAAGCTTGGCAATGGCTTTGTTGGAGAGCGTGCCAATTTCCGGTAGTTCGGCATGAAGGCGCGCAACGGTCCGCCCGGCGACGCCCTTCATCTCGCGCCAGGTCTCGGCGAGCTTTGCCCACAGCGGATCGTCATCGATCATGGAGGCGATTTCCCCCTCGAGCGAGCGGGATTGGCGCTTGAGCAGGGCGATCACTTCGTCGAGGCTGGCCAGCATCTCGGGGTTATCGAGCAGGCTTGCGCGACGCTGCTTCTGCACGGTGAGATCGTCGGTGACCTGCCGGAGCCTTGCCACAAGCGCCTTCAGGCGCTGCTGGGCTTGGCTTGGCAAGGGGGTCGGAGCCAGGTTCTTGGCATGGGCGAAGCGGGCAATGACGGAGGAATCGATCCGGTCGGTCTTTTCCAGAATGCCCATCGCCTCGGCGTAGCGGCGGACGTTGCGTGGATTGGTCAGCGCGCAGCTGATGCCTTTTTCCCACAGCTCGACGAATGCCCGTCGCTCGTACCCGCCACTGGCCTCCATCACCACCAGCGTGACGGCATGTTCACGGCAGAACGCGGCCAGTTCCGCAATGCCTGCCGTATCGTTATTGAAGCTCGCAAGCCGATGCCCGGGCTCGATGCAGACATCGAGCTTGGCTTTCGAAACGTCCACTCCACAAATTGTGTTCTTCACGGTAACCTGCCTTGTCCATGCGATCGGAGCTCAAGCGACTGTTCGGTCGTGCGTGACATGGCGAAGATCCCAAAGCTCACCCACGGTTGTAGCCGGAGGGGGAACGGGCGACATCGCCACGCGTCTTGGCCGGTGGCCACCGGCCAAGACGCTAAGTCGCTTCCATCGCACAAATCTTGGCCGTGCAGATACAAGGGGGTACAGGTCCATCAATTGACGGAGCACGCGGAGAGAGCCCCTCACCCCAACCCTCTCCCCGCGAAGAGCGGGGAGAGGGAGAACTAAGCCACCGGCATTCCCGTTTTCCTCGCCGGCTCGATCAGCTCCGGCCGGGGGCCCGACAGCCGCTTGTGCATGTGGACCATGAAGGCCATGCCGAACACGGGTGTCGCCAGATTGACGATCGGGATCGAGACGAAGGCGGCGATGAAGAGGCCGGCGGTGAACACGGTCGCCGCATTGTCCCTGCGCATCGCCTTGGCTTCCGCCGGCGAGCGGAAGCGCATGGCGGCGAGTTCGAAATATTCGCGGCCCAAGAGCCATGCGGTGGCGATGAAGAAAATCAGAAAACCCGCACCCGCGAACAGCACAAAGGGCAGCGCGATCAGGTAGACCAGGATGGTCAGCAGCGCCGTCTTGATGCCCTCGGGGATCGAGATGCCAAGCGGCAGCGCGGCGCCGGGGCGCTCGGCCGGATAATGTTCGCGCTCGACATGCTCGGCGACGTCGTCGACGAACACGCTGGCGATCAGCGAGGTGACTGCCGGCATCAGGAAAATGCCGCCGAGGACGACACCGAGCCCGGCCGCGATCGAGATGATCCAGGAAAGGATGTTGAGCGTCGTGTGGAAGCCCGGCCCCAGCATTGCCTCGGCCCAGCCTTCGCCGTATTCGGCGAACCAGCTCAACGCGCGCTGCAAGCCGATGGCCAGCACCGTGATCAGCACCAGCGCCAGCCCGATCGAGCGCCACAAAATGGTACGCATCGGCGGCGACAGGATCTGCGAAAGCGCCTTGACGGCGGCGTCCAACATGGCGGTCTGGCCTCTTGTGAAAAAACCCTCGCGAGAGGTAGATAGCCCCAGGGGTTTCGGCAAGAGCCTGCCGGCTCCCGGGAGGCGAACCGCCGTCAAAAAACAACGCCGCTAGAGGCTGCTATGACCCGTGTTCAGGAACTCTATCCAGACAACAAGATCGTGCTGCGCGAGGTAGGCCTGCGCGACGGCCTGCAGCTCGTGAAGACGTTTCCGTCCACCGCCGCCAAGCAGCGCTGGATCCGCGACGAATATGCCGCCGGCGTGCGGCACTTCGAGGTCGGCTCATTCCTGCCGGCGAAGACGTTTCCGCAATTCGCCGATGTGCAGGACATCATCGCGACCGTGGCATCGCTGCCCGGCGCTTACGGCATCGCGCTGACGCTGAACGAGCGCGGTGTCAACGAGGCGCTGGCGTCGGGCGTTGCGGAAGTGGCGACGGTGGTTTCGGCGACCGAGGAGCACAGCCAGGCCAACGCCAACCGTTCGCGCGAATCTGCGATCGCCAACGTCAGGCGGCTCTGCGAGTTGCGCGACGCCAGCGCGCACAAGCCGGTGGTAAATTCCGCGATCTCGATGGCGCTGGGTTGCTCGATCGTGGGGCCGGTAGACCTAAAGGAAGTGTTGCGGTTGACGGAAAAGCTGTTCGAAGCTGGCGTCGACATGGTCGCGATCGCCGACACGGTCGGTTATGCCGGGCCGAAGCAGGTCGGTGAACTCGTCGCAGGGGCGGTGAAGATCGCGGGAGCCAGGCCGATCTGCATTCACCTGCATGACACCAGAGGCATGGGCATCGCCAACGCTTCCGCCGCGCTCGATGCCGGGGCGCGTGTGCTCGACGGATCGCTCGGTGGTCTCGGCGGTTGCCCGTTCGCGCCGGGCGCCACCGGCAATGTCGTGTTTGAGGACCTCGCGTTCCTGTGCGAGAGCAAGGGATTTGCCACCGGCATCGATATCGAGAAGCTGATTGCGGTGCGCGGAATTCTGAAATCCGAAATGCCCGGTGAGGCGCTGTATGGCGGATTGGCGCGGGCCGGCTTGCCGCGCGGGAGAGCGGCGAGGGCGGCCTGAACGCCTTTCGTCATGGCCGGGCTTGACCCGGCCATCCATGCCTTCCTTGCCGACGACCGCAACGGCTCGCCTTCCCAACTACAGCCGCGTCATCCGCAGCCGCAGCGCGTTGCCGACGACGCTCACCGAAGATAGCGCCATCGCCGCAGCGGCGATGATTGGCGATAGCAACAAGCCGAACGCCGGATAGAGAATGCCGGCGGCGATCGGGATGCCGGCGGCGTTGTAGACGAAGGCGAAGAACAGGTTTTGCCTGATATTGCGCATGGTCGCCTGCGACAGGCGGCGAGCGCGGACGATGCCGACAAGATCGCCCCTCAACAGCGTGACCCCTGCGCTTTCCATCGCGACATCGGTGCCGGTGCCCATGGCAATGCCGACCTCGGCGGCGGCGAGCGCCGGGGCGTCGTTGACGCCGTCGCCCGCCATCGCGACGATCCTTCCGGCCTTCTGCAGTTTTGCCACCACCGCGCTCTTCTGATCGGGCAGCACCTCCGCTTCGACATCGGCGATACCGAGGCTTCTTGCTACGGCGTTCGCGGTGGTTCGGTTGTCGCCCGTGAGCATGATGACCTTGATGCCTTCAGCCGCCAGCGCCTTCAGCGCGTCTGGCGTCGATGCCTTCACCGGGTCGGCGATGGCGAAAAGGCCCGCGAGCTTGCCATCAATGGCCATGCTGATGACGGTCGCGCCCTCGCCGCGGAGACGTTCGCCCTCATCGTTCAATACGCTCGCGTCGATGTTGAGCGATTGCAGGAAGTTCGCATTGCCAAGCACAATGGTCTTGCCGTCGACCTTGCCGGTGGCGCCCTTGCCGGTCGGCGAGTCGAACTCTTCGACTTTACCGAGATCGAGATTGCGCTCCCTGGCTGATCGCACGATCGCATCGGCCAGCGGGTGTTCGCTCGCCCGCTCGACGGTGGCAGCCAGCCGCAGAATATCGGTCTCGTTAAATCCGTCTGCCGGAACGATGGCGACCACCTTCGGCCTGCCTTCGGTCAGCGTGCCCGTCTTGTCGACCACCAGCGTATCGACCTTCTCCATGCGCTCCAGCGCTTCCGCATTCTTGATCAGCACGCCGGCCTGCGCGCCATGCCCGACGCCGACCATGATCGACATCGGCGTGGCAAGGCCGAGTGCGCAGGGACAAGCGATAATGAGCACGCTGACCGCAGCGACCAGGCCGAATGCCAGGCGCGGTTCGGGGCCGAACCATGCCCAGGCGCCGAACGCAAGCAGCGCCACGGCGATCACCGTCGGCACAAACCAGCCAGCGACCTGATCTGCCAGCCGCTGGATCGGCGCACGCGAGCGCTGCGCGTCTGCCACCATCTTCACGATCTGCGACAGCAGCGTATCGCGTCCGACTTTCTCGGCGCGCATGACGAAGCCGCCGGATTGATTGAGCGTGCCGGCGATGACCTTGCTGCCGGCTTCCTTGGTCACGGGCATGGATTCGCCCGTCACCAGTGCCTCATCGAGCGAGGAGCGGCCTTCGAGAATGACGCCGTCGACCGGCACCTTCTCGCCCGGCCGCACGCGCAATCTGTCGCCGACGGCGAGGGTGTCGATCTCGACTTCATGGTCCGCGTCATCGTCGCCGATCCGGCGCGCCGTCTTCGGTGCAAGCTGCAGCAGCGCCTTGATCGCTCCTGACGTCGCTTCACGCGCGCGCAGTTCGAGCACCTGGCCGAGCAGTACGAGCACGGTGATGACGGCAGCCGCTTCGAAGTAGACCGCGACGGCGCCGCCATGGCCGCGGAAGGTGGCGGGAAAGATACCGGGCGCGACCGTGCCGATGACGCTGTAGACATAGGCGACGCCGGTGCCCATCGCGATCAGCGTGAACATGTTGAGATTGCGCGTCTGTAGCGATTGCCAGCCGCGCACGAAGAACGGCCAGCCGGCCCAGAGCACGACGGGAGTGGCGGACGCGAACTGGATCCAGTTCGATAGCGTCGGATCGACGAAGCCATGGCCGCCGACGAGGTGACCGCCCATTTCGAGGACGACCGCGGGCAGCGCGAGCACGAGGCCGATCCAGAAGCGGCGCGTCATGTCGGCCAGTTCTGGATTGGGCGGCGTATCCAGACTCGTGACCTCCGGCTCCAGCGCCATGCCGCATATCGGGCAGCTTCCGGGGCCGACCTGGCGGATCTCCGGGTGCATCGGGCAGGTGTAGATCGCCCCTTCCGGCACCGCGGCCTTCGGTTGCTTGTCCTTTTCGAGATAGGCGAGGGGATCGGCGGCGAATTTGGTCCGGCAACCGGCCGAGCAGAAATGAAAGGTCTCGCCCTTGTAGTCGAAGCGGTGCTTGCTGGTCTCGGGGTTCACGGTCATGCCGCAAACGGGGTCGCGCACGGTTGCGGCAGCGTTACTGTGATGATGGTGAGCATGGCCATGGCCGCCGCAGCAGGCGCTGTTGGACGCGCCGTCTCGATCGGCGTTCTCATTCCTGTTCATCATCCGCTCCGGCGCTTGAAACCTATACCCTGTAGGGGTATATAGGCTCCATGCGAAAAGACATCAAGGCATCCTGTCAAAAGCGCCTCAGCCGGATCGAGGGCCAGGTCCGCGGCCTGTCAAAGATGGTCGACGAGGACCGCTACTGCATCGACATCGTCACGCAGATCTCCGCCGTGCGGGCTGCGCTGCGCCGCGTCGAGGAGGAAGTGCTGCGGGATCACGTCTCGCATTGCGTCGAGCACGCCATCACCAGCGGCAACAAGGCCGACCAGCGCGAGAAGATCGCGGAGCTGATGGCCGTGATCGGCCGCTCCGACAGATAAGGCAGCAACGCGCCTTAGTCGTAGTGATGGCCGTGCTTGCGCGCTTTCGGCTTCTTGTCGGACGCCGTCGGGATCATCACCACGCGGCCGTAGCGTACGCCGCGCTCGGCGATGATGTGATCGGCAAAGTGCCGGACCTCACCGCTGGCGCCCTTCAACGCCGTCACCTCCATGCAAGAGTCGTCGTCGAGATGGACATGCAGCGTTGCTAGCGACAGATCGTGGTGGCCGTGGAAGCTCTGCACCAACCGTTTCGACAGGTCGCGCGCGGCGTGATCGTAGACATAGACCAGCGCCGCAACGCATTGGCCTGACGGCGCTGCGTCCTCGGCGTTCTGCTGCAGGCCGGCGCGGGCGAGATCGCGGATGATCTCGGAGCGGTTCTGATAGCCGCGGGCTTCCGCCGCCGCGTCGATCTCGGCGAGCAGATCGTCTTCGATCGTGATGGTGATCCGTTGCATGGAAAATTCTGTCCTGAGCCGGAGTATGATATTTCTATTGTATCGTCATACTGCGCTTGCTAGCGTGAGGCGCCGGTTAAGTCGAATTGATGCGGTCGCATGCCGACTGTAGCAGTTATCCTGCGGGGCATGAGCGTTGCGTAGAACTGCCTGGGGAGCATTCTCCGCTGCCGCATCCCTGTTCGTCATGGCATCTCCCGCAGATGCGCAGAGTACCGCTGCGGCAGGGTCCGGCCAGCTTCCCGCGGTGACGGTTACTCCGCCCCAAGCATGGCCACGTAACCGGACCAAGCTGCCCCGCCGCGAGAGAAGTGCGCGAAATTCATCCGCAGTCCAACCAAGCGCTGAAATTCCGCCCCAGGTCAGTAGCGGCGTGACGGCCGGCTCCGCGACATCTGGTCCGGCATATCTCCAACCCACCGCCGCCAGTGCTATCAGCATCAGCGGCGCTGAGGTGAATGCCCGGCCGTTCTCGCGCGTCGGCGAGGCGCTGGAGGCGGTTCCCGGGCTGATCGTCACCCAGCATTCCGGCGAGGGCAAAGCCAACCAGTATTTCTTGCGCGGCTTCAATCTCGACCACGGCACCGATCTTGCCATCAGCGTCGACGGCATGCCCGTCAACATGCCGACCCATGGCCACGGTCAGGGGTATGCCGACATCAATTTCATGATTCCCGAGCTGATCCAGTCGGTGAATGTCCGCAAGGGTCCATACTTCGCTGATGTCGGCGACTTCGGCTCCGCCGGATCGGTCGCGATCGACTATGTCAACAGGCTGCCGAAGAACATTTTGGAGACAACCAATGGCAGTTTTGGCTATCACCGTGGCTTAGCGGCAGGGTCGACTGCGGTCGGTGCAGGCACGCTGCTCGCGGCTGTCGAAGGCGTCAAACACAACGGCCCGTGGGACGTGCCTGACAATGTGCGCAAGCTCAACGGCGTGCTGCGCTACAGCCAGGGCAATGCCACCGACGGGTTCACCCTGTCGGCGATGGCCTATTCCAACGGCTGGAATTCGACCGATCAGGTGGCGCAGCGTGCGATCGATCGGGGCATTATCGGCCGGTTCGGTTCGCTCGATCCGACCGATGGCGGCGTCGCGAGCCGGTTCTCGCTGTCGAGCAATTGGGCGCAATCGAGTGCGTACGGACAGAGCAAGATCAACGCCTATGTGATCAACTCGTCGCTGCGGCTCTACAACAATTTCACCTACTTTCTCGACGACCCCGTCAATGGCGATCAGTTCAGCCAGATGGATCGACGCACGGTCTATGGCCTCAACGCCAGCCACGCCTTCGACATGCGCGTGGGCGGTATCGAAACGCAGACTCGTGTCGGGTTGCAGACGCGCGGCGACGATATCCGCGTCGGCCTGTTCAAGACGTTGCAGCGCGAGACGCTTTCGACCGTTCGCGAAGACAGCGTGCGCGAGGGCAATGTCGGCCTGTGGGCCGACACGACGGCGCGCTGGACCGACTGGCTGCGCACCACGATCGGCATCCGCGAGGATTATTTTGCGGGGAGGGTGATCAGCGACACGCCGCAGAATTCCGGCAATGCGCAGGCGTCGATGACGAGCCCCAAGGCCGGCTTCGTGCTGGGGCCGTGGTACAGGACTGAATTCTACGGCAATGCCGGCTACGGCCTGCACTCCAACGATATCAGGGGCGCGACCATTACCGTCGATCCCATCGACAAGGTGACGCCGCAGGATCGCGTGCCGCTATTGGTCCGCTCGAAGGGCGCGGAGGTCGGCATCCGCACCAAGGCGGTTGAAGGGCTCACGAGTTCGCTCGCGGTGTTCGTGCTGAACTTCGATTCCGAACTGCTGTTCGTCGGCGATGCCGGGACTACCGAAGCCAGCCGGCCGAGCCGGCGGGTCGGCGTAGAGTGGACCAATCAATATCAGGTGCTGCCCTGGATGCGGCTCGATCTCGACGTCGCCTATACCCGCGCTCGCTTCACCGATTTCGATGCCGCTGGCAATTTCATCCCGGGCGCGCCGGCATGGGTGGCGGCCGGCGGCGTGACGTTCGGCGGGGAGACCGGCTGGTTCGGCGCGCTGCGCGGGCGTTATTTTGGCCCGCGTCCCCTGATCGAGGACGACAGTGTTCGTTCGCAAGCGTCGCTGATCTTCAACGCGCGGGCCGGCTACAAATTCGACAACGGCCTGCAGCTGCAACTCGACGTGCTCAATCTCTTCAACGCGCGGACCAACCAGATCGAATATTACTATCTGTCGCGATTGCCCGGCGAGCCGATCGGTGGCGTGGCCGACCGGCATGTGCATCCCGCCGAACCATTGGCAGTGAGATTGACGCTGGCGGGGAGGTTTTAGCTTGTAGATTCCATGGGGCGGTGAGCGTGCCCTCTCCGGTAGGTTTGGGTTTCCACACTCGAACCATCGGAGAGTCAGATGCAAGCATCGACCGTAGACACGCCCACCGCCGCACAGTTTGGCACGATTTTCGTTGCGATTGAACTCAGCCAGAAGAGCTGGTTGGTGACGCTGCACAGCCCGGACAAAGACAAGCTATCCCGCCATAAGCTGGAGGGTGGCGATGATGTCGAACTATTGGCGTTGATCAGTCGGGTTCGGGAGCGGGCGGCTCGGGCGCTGGGAGGCGTTCCGGCGGTGGTGAGCTGCTACGAGGCCGGCTATGACGGGTTCTGGCTACACCGGCTTCTGCTGGCGGCAGGAATCACGAACTACGTGTTTGACCCTGCGAGCATTGCTGTGGATCAGCGGGCGCGGCGGGTGAAGACCGACCGGATCGACGGCGAGAAGATGTTGCGGACGCTGATGGCGTATCTGCGCGGTGAGCCACGGGTGGTGCGGATCGTGCGGGTGCCGGCGCCGGAGCAAGAGGACGCCCGCCGCGCCAGCCGCGAACGCGGCCGGCTGGTCAAGGAACAGACCGCTCACACCAGCCGGATCAAGGCGCTGCTGCGGCTGTTGGGCATGGCGGTCGGGAATCCGCGCCGGCGCGACTGGCTGAGCTGGCTGGCGGTGCAGCGGGATTGGCAGGGCCAGGCGGTGCCGCCACGGATGCTGAGCGAGATCAGGCACGAACACGCGCGACTGATGCTGGTGCGCGAACGGCTTGAGGCACTCGCGCAGCAGGCCTCAGCGGATCCAACCCCTGGGGCGGCGCAGATGACCGAGCGTAGCGAGCTGTTGCTCCGGCTCAAATGCCTCGGCCCTGCGTTCGCGACGACGCTGACCAACGAGGTGTTCTACAAGGACTTCCGTAACCGGCGTGAGGTTGGGAGCTATTTCGGGTTGACGCCCAGTCCGTGGCAGAGCGGCGGGGTCGACCGCGACCAGGGGATCAGCAAGGCGGGCAATCCACGCGCCCGCTGTGCCGCGATCGAACTGGCCTGGCTGTGGCTGCGGCATCAGCCGGACAGCAAACTCACCCAAGAGTACCGGCGACGCACGCTCAATGCCGGCAAGCGCATCAAGCGCGTCGCCATCGTGGCCCTGGCGCGCAAGCTGGTGGTGGCGCTCTGGCGCTATCTCACGACCGGGCTTGTGCCGGATGGCGCAAGACTCAAGACCGCAAAGGCGTAACCGCTTCAACCAACGCCAAGGCGTCGCGGCATCGGCCGCGGTCCGCGCGGAATGGATGATGACCGTGCCACCCTCGGGCCAAATCAACAGGCCGTTTCGTAGATGGGTCTCATCCTCGTGGCTTCCTCGCCGCATGCATGCGGAATGTGGGTACCGGGCTGTACGCCCGACCGGATATGAGGTGATGCAGTGAGACGCTGCATAAATCGTCGGAAGCCAGTTCCTGAGCGCACCGACCGCGGCGGCACGCTGCGCTACGCATGGCTCCGCGCGCCGCCACTCCACCGAATACAAAATTCACATCCAAGCCACCAGTCGGCACGCTTGACTCGAATTGTTGGCTTGTAATGGTGGGCACGCTTCGCTTTGCCCACCCTACAATCCGTGCTTACGTCACCATCTCGCGCGGCTTCATCCGGCGCTCCGGCGGGCGGACCGGGACGTATTCGACGGCGAGATAATGTTCCGACACGGTGACGCGTTCGACCATCGTCGTTTCGACGGTGATTTCCTCGACGATCACTTCTTCAACCGCAACCGGAAGCGGCGCCTCTTGGTCAACCTCTTCAGGAACAAGCGGCGGCGACTTGACCTCTGGAAACACACCGAATTCGCCCGCTACCTCCGCGAGCGGCTTCTGCTTGTCGGCCCAGTGCAGGGCGGTGTAGTCGAAGCCGTGCACGATGGTGGGTTTGACGACTTCGAAATAGGGCGAGATGTCGAAATCGCGCGGCATGTAGAGCGAGGAATCGCGGATGTGCAGGATTTCGCGCCGGGCTTTTCGCGAGGCGGCGCGGGTGATCTTGGGCAGGATCGGATAACGAACGGCGTCGAACGCCTGCGCGATCAGCGCCGAGCAGATGATCTTGGTGGGATCGCCAGAGCCGAATGCGATCATGCGGCGCCGCCAGCGCTGCGGTATCGGCAGCGGAATCAGGTAGCGCATGAGGTCGACGATGTTCTTGGTGTCGTAGCCAAAGCCGATGCGATTGATGGCGTAGCGGCACACCGTGGTGCGGTCCTCGTAGGACAGGCCGATCGGGCGGCAGAGGCGGGTGTGATAGGGATAATATTTCGATAGCGGGGCCGAGGTCACGCCCTCGCCGATATTGGCCTCGATCAGCACATGCGGCTCGCCGTCGGGCTCGGTCGCGCCGTCGACCGGGCCGACATAGAGCGCGGCGTGCGACCAGGTGGATTGCGTGAGGTATTTGATGATGCCGGAAATGCGGTTGTTGCCTTCGACCAGCAGCACATCGCCGGGCTCGATGACGCCGCGCAGATGCTCGGGGTCGCTGGGTGTGAACGGCTCATAGCCCGGGACTTCCTTCTGCAGGTAGCCCGCAATCACCTGGCCGATAGTGTCGAGCATTACGCCCATGAAACTCCCCCAGAGCGGCTTTTCTCCCGCTTTTTTTGTTTCCTTATCATGGTCGCAAGCCGTTTCAATTTAGTTCATGCACAGGACGGATCAATCATGATTGATTTACCATGAGTGTTGCTGCGTCACGTGAGATGCGGCACAGTTCGCTAGCTGTTCTCGCTTCCTTCAGGCCGTGGAAACCATGACATGACATTGACCCGCCGCACCTTTCTGTCGGCGTCCGCCGGCTTGGCGGCGATTCCGGTTTTTTCCGGAGGACGGGCGGGAGCGGCACCCCTGCCACGCGACGCTGACATCGTCGTGATCGGCGCGGGCGCGGCCGGCATTGCTGCGGCGCGGCGGATCATGGCGGCGAATCGCAAGGTGATCGTGGTGGAGGCGGCCAACCAGATCGGTGGCCGCTGCCAGACCGACACTTCCACCTTCGACGTGCCGTTCGATCGCGGCGCGCGCTGGATGCACAATCCCGAGACCAATCCAATGATCAAGCTGGCGCGATCAGCGGGCCTCGAGATCGCGACCGCGCCCTCGGGCCAGAGGATTCGCATCGGCCGCCGTAACGCCCGGCCAGGCGAGACCGAGGAGTTTCTCGCCGCTCTGGTGCGCGCCAACCGCGCTATCGACGACGCCGCGCGGCGGTTCGACGTCTCCTGTGCATCGGTATTGCCGAAGGATCTCGGCGACTGGGCCGGCGCAACGGAATTCGTGTTGGGGGCCAGCTTCTCCGGCAAGGATCTGAAGGACGTCTCTGTCGGTGACAAGTCTCGCGCGCAGGACCGCAACACCGCGATCGGCTGCCGGCAGGGATTGGGTACGCTGATCGCAAAACTCGGCGAGCAGGTGCCGGTGGCGCTGTCGACGCCGGCCAACCGGATGTCCTGGAGCAACCGCGACGTCATGGTGGAAACGTCAGCCGGAAAGATCGTCGCGCGCGCCGCTGTCGTCACGGTGTCGACCAACGTGCTGGCCGCGGGCAATATCAAATTCGCGCCCGACATCCCGAAGCGCATGCTTGATGCAGCGTCGAAACTCAGTCTCGGCAGCTACGACCGGATCGCGCTGCAGATGTCGGGCAATCCGATGGGCCTTGCCCGTGACGACGTCATCATCGAGCAGAGCAATTCGACCAGGACAGCGCTGATGTACGCCAACATCGGCGGCTCGTCCCTCTGCATCCTCGATGTCGCCGGCTCGTTCGGTCGCGATCTCTCGGCGCAGGGCGAGAAGGCCATGGTGGCGTTTGCGGTGGAATGGCTGACCAAGCTGTATGGCAGCGAGGCGGCGGCCGCGGTGAAGAAATCGAGCGCGACGCGCTGGAACGCCGCGCCGTTCGCGCTCGGCGCAATGTCGGCAGCCGGGCCCGGCGGGCAGTCCTCGCGCAAGGTTCTGACCGAGCCGATCGGCTGCATGTATCTGGCCGGCGAAGCCACCCATGAAACGCTGTGGGGAACGATCGACGGCGCCTGGGAGAGCGGCGAGCGCGCCGCCGAATCTGCGTTGCGGCGGATCGGCGCGTTAAGGGATCCCGAGCCGGAAGCGCGGCCGTCGAAGCAGCGGCGGCGCGGGTCCCCGACCAACTGATAGCAGGGCCGTAGGGTAGGCAAAGCGAAGCGTGCCCACCATTCCGCTGACGGTGCGTGTTGTGGTGGGCACGCTGCGCCTTGCCCACTCTACGCATCTCGCATGTCAGCGCAGCACGCCATCCAGCGCCGGCAATCCAAAAATCACCGCCGCCGCGATCAGCGCGTAGCAGATCGCGCGGAATACGGTCTCGCTGGCCTTGCCGAACAGCGAGGCACCGAACCAGACGCCGCAGGCGTAGACGGGGCCGACCACGAACGCGAACTTGATCGCATCCAATGTGATCAGCCCGGTCGCGGTGTAGCTGACGGCCGAGAAGAGATCCGACGCGCCGAAGAACAGCACGATGTTGGCGCGCGCGATGATGGAAGGAATCGGGCGGCCGAGCCAGTAGCCGACGATCGGCGGACCGCCGGTCTGCGCCAGCCCGCTGCAAAAGCCTGATAGTCCTCCGATGCCGATCGCAATCGCCGCGTGGTCCTTGCCGCGGTAGCGCCAGCCCGAGAGCAATAGCATCAGCAGCGCGAATACGAAGATGGAAATGATCCAGCGCGTCGTCACCGGCTCCAGCCGGCTAAGGAAATAGGTGCCGATCGGCACGCCGATCAAGGCGCCTGTAACTATGACCGCGGTCGCCTTGCGGTCGGCCTTCTCCCACGCATTCGGCAGCAGTGGCGCGGCCGCAACGAAGTCGATGATCAGGAGCAGCGCCGCCACCAGCCGCGGGTCGGCGATCGAGCTCGCCAGCGGCATGAAGATCAGCGCCGAGCCGAACCCGGAAAACCCCCGCGCCGTGCCTGAGACGAAGGCGACCGCGCAGATCGCCATCGCCGCGTTGAGGCTAACGTCAGCCGGAATGAGCGCCGCGGGACTCATGCGGCATCATCCCCGCAAGGTGCCGCCGGTCTTCTTCGTCACCTCGGCCACGATCTTTGCCGCTACCGCGTCGATCTCCTGATCGGTCAGCGTTTTCTCGCGCGGCTGGATCGTCACGGCGATCGCGATCGATTTCTTGGCGGGATCGATGCCCTTGCCCTCATAGACGTCGAATACCGATACGTCCGTGATCAGCTTCTTGTCGACGCCTTGCGCGGCACGAACGATGTCGCCGGCCTTGACGCCTTGATCGACGATGAAGGCAAAATCGCGCGACACCGGCTGGAACGCGGAGAGTTCGAGCAGCGGCTTGGCGCGGCTTGGCTTCTTCTTGGCTTCGGGAATGCGGTCGAGGATCACCTCGAACGCCATCAGCGGGCCGTCGGCGCCGAGCGCTTCAAGCGTGCGCGGATGCAACTCGCCGAAATAGCCGAGCACGTTCTGCGGTCCGATCTGGATCGTCCCGGAGCGTCCCGGATGCAGCCAGCTCGCGCCACCCGGCACGATCTGCAGCGCCTGCATCGGCGCGCCGGCGGCAGCGAGCACAGCGAAGGCGTCGGCCTTGGCGTCGAGCGCGTCGGTCTGGGCCGAGCCGGACCAGTGCCGCCCCATGCCCTTCGCCGAAGCAAAACCGTGGCGCACGCCGGAGGCTGCGACAAACTGGTTTTCGGGTTTGTCGCCCTTGAAGACCTGTCCGACTTCGAACAGCGCGACATCCGGGTAGCCGCGGTTGGTGTTGGCCTGCGCCGCGGCGACGAGGCCCGGCAGCAGGCTCGGCCGCATGTCGGAGAGGTCGGACGCGATCGGGTTGGCGAGCACAAGCTCCGCCTGGCCGCCGCCGAACAATTCGGCGTGCGGTTTGGAGATGAACGACCAGGTCACGGCTTCCACCATGCCGCGTGCGGCCAGCGCGCGCTTGGCGCGGCGGGTGCGGGACTGGATCGTGGTCAGCACCGGCTTGCGTGCATCGTCGCCGCGTTCGAACGGCGTCATCGGCACCTTCTCGACGCCCACGATGCGGACAATTTCCTCGACGATATCGGCCTTGCCGTGCACGTCGGTGCGCCAGGAGGGGACAGCGATCTTCACCACGGGGCCGTTGCCGGCGACCATGAAGCCGAGGTGACCGAGGATGCGCCGCATCTCGACCAGCGGCACCTCGATCCCCGCGAGGCGTTTCACCTCGGCGAGCGGGAAATCGATGATGCGGTCGTCGCCGAAGGCATTGCCGACGACCACGGTTTCCGACGGCGTGCCGCCGCAGAGCTCCATCACCAGCTTGGTCGCAAGCTCGAGCCCCGGCACCATGAACGCCGGATCGACGCCGCGCTCAAAGCGGTAGCGTGCGTCCGAATTGATGCCGAGCTTGCGCCCGGTCTGGGCGATGTTGATCTCGTTCCACAGCGCCGATTCGATCAGCACGTCTGATGTGTTCTCGTCGCAGCCGGAGGTCTCGCCGCCCATGATGCCGGCGAGCGATTCGACGCCGTGCTCATCCGCTATCACGCAGATCGTGGGATCGAGCGTGTAGGTGCGGCCGTCGAGCGCCAGCAGGCTCTCGCCTTCCTTCGCCCGACGAACCCTGAGATTGCCCGTCACCTTCTTCGCATCGAACACATGCAGGGGACGGGCGCGGTCGTAGGTCATGAAGTTGGTGATGTCGACCAGCGCATTGATCGGCCGCAATCCGATCGAGATCAGGCGCTTCTGCAGCCATTCCGGCGAGGGACCGTTCTTGACGCCGCGCACCAGCCGCAGCGCAAAGCCCGGGCACAGCGTGGTATCTTCCACCGTCACCTTCACCGGGCAGGGAAATTCGCCTTTGACCGGCCTGATGCCGGGATCGATGAACTTGCCCATGTCGGCGGCGGAGAGGTCGCGCGCGATGCCGTGCACGCCGGTGCAGTCCTGGCGGTTCGGCGTCAGGTTGATTTCGAGCACGGGGTCGCCGAGGCCCGCCCATTCGGCATAGCCCTTGCCGATGGGCGCATCGGCCGGCAACTCCATGATGCCGTCATGGTCCTCGGAAATCTCGAGCTCGGCTGCCGAGCACAGCATGCCTCGGCTCTCGACGCCCCTGATGGTGCCGACGCCAAGCGTAATGTTCTTGCCTGGGATGAACGTGCCGGGCGGCGAAAACACGCTGACCAGGCCCGCGCGCGCGTTCGGCGCGCCGCAGACGACCTGCACCGGCGCGCCGCCGTCGCCGGTATCGACCATGCAGACACGCAGGCGATCCGCGTTCGGATGCTGCTCGGCCGAGATCACCCGCGCGATCGAAAACGGCGCAAGCGCCTTCGCCTTGTCCTCGATGCTCTCGACCTCGAGCCCGATCATGGTGAGTTTCTCGGCGAGCTTTTCCAAGGGCTCGTCGGTGTCGAGATGTTCCTTCAGCCAGGAGAGCGTGAATTTCATGGTGTTTGCTTCTCTTGTCCCCTCTCCCGCTTGCGGGGGAGGGGCAGGGTGGGGGCTCTCTCCGCAACAGCAGCGGCAATTGTTTCGAGAATGCCGGTGCGGTTTGTCATGACGTCGTGATTGCTGAAACGGAGGACCTTGAAGCCTTGCGCTTCAATAGCGGCGGATCGGACGGCGTCTTTTTGCTCTGCCTGATCAGAAAAATGCTGGCCCCCGTCGAGTTCGATCACGAGCTTGGCCGCATGACAGACGAAATCGGCGATGAAGTTCTTGATGGGGACCTGACGGCGGAAGCTAGCGCCGTTCAGGCGATGATTACGGAGTTCCGACCAGAGGATTCGTTCGACGTCTGTCGAGTTCCTGCGAAGCGCCCGTGCGTTTGTGCGCAGCCTGTCGGAGACCTTCCAGTTGGGATGTTCCGGATCGACCATCGACACCTCCGATGCGGAGATACCCCCACCCCAACCCTCCCCCGCAAGCGGGAGAGGGAGCTTGACCGCTTGCCTGGATGGAGGGTCCGTATCCATGTGAAGAAAGCTAGTCGCCCAAACGGCGGTCCATTCCCTCTCCCGCTTGCGGGGGAGGGTTAGGGTGGGGGCTCTCTCCGCGACGATGATGACGAGGGACGGCACGGCGGAGCCTGATGTCAGCTCAACTCCGCTCATGACTGCTTCGCCTGCCCAAACACCTCGACCAGCCGGAAGCGTTCGCACATCAGCATCATGTCTTCGCGAAACTTGCCTTGCCGGCCGAAATAGGTGCGGTGTGCCTGTCGCCAGTAGTCGAGGCTGCGATCGCCTTCGCCTTCATCATAGGCAAAGGCAGCGTTCACCTCGGGGAAGCGGCGATAGGTGACTTCGATCGTTTCGATCACGCAACGTGGCGCGCCACGCCCGTCGAGCACGACCCATTGTTCGCCAGGCGTCGACGTGTTCGGCTCGTCCTCGGTGGAGCAGGTCGCGGTCTTGAGGCCCCTGATCACGAGGTCGAGCAGCTCGTCGGCCAGCTCCGGCCCGTCGCCGAACGCGAACGAGCGCAAACCCTGATATTTTTCAGGGACCGAATTCACGTGCTCAGGCCTCCCGCGAGCGTCGGGACGTCGAGCGGCTTGAAACCGTAATGCGAGAGCCAGCGCACGTCGCTCTCGAACAACTGGCGCAGATCGGCGATGCCGTATTTGAGCATGGCGATGCGGTCGATGCCCATGCCCCAGGCAAAGCCCTGATAGACATCGGGATCGATGCCGCAGGCGCGCAGCACATTTGGATGCACCATGCCGCAGCCGAGAATTTCGAGCCAATCCTCGCCTTCGCCGAAACGAATCTCGCCCTTGTCGCGCCGGCACTGGATGTCGACCTCGAGCGAGGGCTCGGTGAATGGGAAGAACGACGGCCGGAACCGCATGTTGATGTGGTCGACCTCGAAGAACGCCTTGCAGAACTCGTGCAGGATCCATTTGAGGTGGCCGAGATGCGAGCCCTTGTCGATGACGAGGCCCTCGACCTGATGGAATTGCGGCGTGTGCGTTGCGTCGGAATCGATGCGATAGGTGCGGCCCGGGCAGATCACGCGGATCGGCGGCTTCTGCGACAACATCGTCCGCACCTGCACCGGGGAGGTGTGGGTGCGCAACAGCATGCGCGAACCGTCTTCTCCAGGGATGAAGAAGAAGGTGTCGTGCATTTCCCGCGCCGGATGCCCTTCCGGGAAATTCAGTTTGGTGAAGTTGTAATCGTCGGTCTCGATATCGGGACCTTCGGCGACGGAAAATCCCATGTCGGCGAAGATGGTCGTCAGCTCGTCCCAGACCTGGCTCAGCGGATGGATGCGGCCCGCTTCCGCGGGCGCCTCGCGCAGCGGCAGCGTGACGTCGATGGTCTCGGAGGCAAGCCGGGCGTCGAGCGCGGCGGATTTCAGGACATCGCGGCGCGCGGTGAGCGCCTGGGTGACCTTGTCCTTGGCGAGGTTGATCGCCGCGCCCTGCGTCTTGCGCTCGTCCGGCGACATCTTGCCGAGGGTGGCGAGCAAGGCGGAGATCGAGCCTTTCTTGCCGAGCGCTGCGACGCGGACGGCTTCGAGGGCAGCTTCATCGCCGGCGGCGGCGATATCGTCGAGAACGGACTTTTCGAGTGTGGCGAGGTCGGACACGGTCAAATCTCTTTCGCAAAAGGCCGCCGGGTTGTCGCCGCTCGGGGGCCAAAACGTCAAGCAAAAAGCCCGTCAAATGTCGGACCGGCGGCCCGGCACCCTTGAACCAATTCACGCGGAGCCGCACCAAGATGAGTTCGATCAATGGAGCTCGAGATACGTTTTGGACCCGGGATGGCTGTTCTGGCCCTCGTTCTATCGTTTGCCGCACCGGCCGCCGCCGAAGATTGTCCGGCGAAGTCGAGGGACGAGGTCACGGCGGCGATGAAGGCGGCTCCGAGTTGCAAGCGCGCCATGCAGATAGCCTCGGCCTGCTCGGGCGGGGCCACCGGCGACGTTGGGCTTACCGACGCCGTCAAGGCGAGATGCGAGGGTGACTTCCTGGCCCGCCTCAGCGCGCAGCAGAAGCGGACCTATCAGCGCGAGAAGGATGCCTGCGACCGAAAGTTCAGCCACGAGGAAGGCACTATGTACATTTCGTTCGCGGCGTTCTGCCGGGCGAAGGTCGCCCAGCGCTATTCGCAGCGCGCACTCAAGGCGGCCAAATAGGCCGGCCTCAGGCCGCCAGCGCGGCCTTGGCCTTCTCGGCGATCGCCTGGAACGCCGCCGGCTCGTTGATGGCGAGATCCGACAGCACCTTGCGGTCGACCGTGATGCCCGACTTCGACAGGCCGTTGATGAAGACGCTGTAGGTCATGCCGAACGGGCGCACGGCCGCGTTCAGGCGCTGGATCCAGAGCGCGCGGAAGGTGCGCTTCTTGCGCTTGCGATCGCGGAACGCATACTGGCCGGCCTTCTCGACGGCGGCCTTGGCGGCGCGAATGGTGTTCTTGCGGCGGCCGTAAAAACCCTTGGCGGCCTTGTAGACTTTCTTGTGCTTGGCGTGAGAGGTCACACCGCGTTTGACGCGAGACATGACTGGAATCCTTGATCAGAAATGAGGTGACGGGATCGCCGCGCGCAGGCGCGGCTCGGCTGTATCGGCGTGAACGCGATCAGGCGTTCGGCAAGAAGTACTTCTTGACGTTGTCGCCGTCGGTCTTGAACAGCACGCGGGTGCCGCGGAGCTGACGAATCTGCTTCTTCGTCCGCTTGATCATGCCGTGGCGCTTGCCGCGCTGGGCGTGCATCACTTTGCCGGTGGCAGTCACCTTGAAGCGCTTTTTAGCGCCTGACTTGGTCTTCAGCTTGGGCATTTGGCTCTCCTGTGGCCGCAACACGAAAACGCCCGTGAAGGCGTTGTGCCGGCTAAAATGCTCGTTAGAGCGTTGAAAGTGCTCAGGTTTTCCCAGAAAAAGGAATAACCCGCACGGACATCGACACGGCAGCCCTTGATCAGCCGGGCGATGAAGGTCGGGCTTATGACAGAGGAAACGCCAATTGGCAACGATGAACCGCGGCGCCCGACGCCGCTACCTATCGCTGACGTCATTAACACCCCGTCCGGAGCAGGAACAATGACCCATTTTCAGCGATCGATTGCCGGTTTTGGCACTTCTCCCGGCCTTCGGGCCTCGCGCTGGCTTCCCGTTTTCGCCGCTCTGGCCGTCATGGCGGCCCCGGTCACCGCCGAAGCTGCGCCGAGGGGAGCCAGGGCAATCCGAGCCTATGACGGCATCTGGAACGTGGTTTTCGCCACCACGCGGGGCAATTGCAGTTCAGGCTACAGCGTTCCCTTCACCGTCATCGGCAGCCGGGTTTCATCGGCCGGCGGCGGCAGGGTTTCGGGATCGGTCAGTCGCGCCGGTGTGGTTGCGGTCCGGGTTTCGGTCGGCGCATCTCGCGCCAGCGGCGGCGGCCGGCTTGTGGGCAGCTACGGCGCGGGCTCGTGGCGCGGCATCATCACCGGCGATTACTGTAGCGGTACCTGGCAGGCTACGCGGGGCTGACTTTTAAGAGCCGTAGCCCGGATGTAGCGAAGCGAAATCCGGGGTGCTGCGTATGCGGATCGACCTGCCCCGGATTGCGCTTCGCTCCATCCGGGCTACGAGAAATGAAAACGGCCCGCCGGATCGTCTGACGGGCCGCTTCATATCTTACAACCGACTAAACTCAGCGCGGCGCCAGCACCATCACGACCTGGCGGCCCTCGAACCTGGCGTCCTGCTCGACCTTGGCGAATTCGGCGACGTCGGCCTTCACCTTGTCCAACAGTTTGGTGCCGATCTCCTGGTGCGCCATTTCGCGGCCACGGTAGCGCAAGGTGATCTTGACCTTGTCGCCTTCCTCGAAGAACCGCTGCATCGCGCGCATCTTCACGTCGTAGTCGTGATCGTCGATCATCGGCCGCAGCTTGATCTCCTTGATCTCGACGATCTTCTGCTTCTTGCGGGCTTCGGCCGCTTTCTTCTGTGCCGAATACTTGAACTTCCCGTAGTCCATAATCTTGCAGACGGGAGGATTGTTGTTCGGCGAAATCTCGACAAGATCCATGCCCGCCTCGAGGGCCATCTTGATGGCCACCACGGTCTCGATGGTCCCGTGGTTGGTGCCGTTCTGATCGATCAGCTGGATCTGCGCGTTGCGGATATCATCATTGGTGCGCGGCCCGTCTTTGGTTGCAGCGGGCGGGGCTCTGTTGGGACGGCGAATGGGTAACTCTCCAAAGTTGTGAAAGGAAGGGCCGTAGTTTGAAGCAATATGCCGAAGACAGCAAGCGAACTCGCTCACTGCGCCCGAAAACCGTCAAATGCGAGGCAATTCGGTCACTTCAGCCAAATATAGGCCGGCCACCTGATCCGCAAGCGCCAGAGGGTCGCGCTTGACCCGTGAAGCGCGCTCGCGGACAAAGCGGCAGGGCGAGAGACCGATCCATGACCAATTCAGCAGCGATCGACCAGGAACCGACCTTTATCGAGGTGGGAGAGGGCGACGGCGGCCGCCGCATTGCCGTGCGCGCCCGCGCCGGCAGCGGGCCGGGACTGTTCTGGCTCGGCGGTTTCAATTCCGACATGAGGGGCACCAAGGCGCTGGCGCTCGACGCCTGGGCCGCGGAACACGGCCGCGCCTGTATTAGATTCGATTATTCCGGCCACGGCGAATCGGGCGGCGCCTTCATCGACGGCACCATCGGGCGCTGGCTGGAAGAAGCCGTCGCGGTATTCGAGCAGTTCTGCCGGGGCCCGCAGGTCGTGATCGGCTCCTCGATGGGCGGCTGGATGGCGCTCTTGCTGGCGCGCGCCATCGCCGACCGTGAGGCAAAGCAGGCGAACCTCGCCGGGCTGGTGCTGATCGCACCGGCGCCCGACTTCACCGAGCAATTGATGTGGAACAATTTTTCGGACGAGATCCGCGAGGAGATCAGGACCAAGGGCGTCTGGATGCGGCCGTCGGAGTATGGCGACGGCACGCCCTATCCGATCACCCGCGCGCTGATCGAGGAGGGACGCAATCACCTCTTGCTCGGCAGCGCCATCGAGGTCGGCTGCCCCGTCCGCATCCTGCAGGGCGCGAAGGATCCTGATGTGCCCTGGCAACACGCGTTTGCGCTGGCGCACCGGCTGCCGGCCGAGGACGTGGTGCTGACCATGATCCAGGATGGCGACCACCGCCTGTCGCGCCCGCAGGACATCGCGCGCATCATGGCCGCGGTAGCGGAGATGGGGTGATCTTCTTTTCCTTCTCCCCTTGTGGGAGAAGGTGGATCGCTGACGCGAAGCGGCGGCGAGCCGGATGAGGGGTTCTCTCCGCGGAGACAGACCCCTTGTATCTGCACGGCCAAGATTTGTGCGATGGAAGCGACTTAGCGTCTTGGCCGGTGGCCACCGGCCAAGACGCGTGGCGATGTCGCCCGTTCCCCCTCCGGCTACAACCGTGGGTGAGCTTTGGGATCTTCGCCATGTCACGCACGACCGAACAGTCGCTTGAGCTCCGATCGCATGGACAAGGCAGGTTACCGTGAAGAACACAATTTGTGGAGTGGACGTTTCGAAAGCCAAGCTCGATGTCTGCATCGAGCCCGGGCATCGGCTTGCGAGCTTCAATAACGATACGGCAGGCATTGCGGAACTGGCCGCGTTCTGCCGTGAACATGCCGTCACGCTGGTGGTGATGGAGGCCAGTGGCGGGTACGAGCGACGGGCATTCGTCGAGCTGTGGGAAAAAGGCATCAGCTGCGCGCTGACCAATCCACGCAACGTCCGCCGCTACGCCGAGGCGATGGGCATTCTGGAAAAGACCGACCGGATCGATTCCTCCGTCATTGCCCGCTTCGCCCATGCCAAGAACCTGGCTCCGACCCCCTTGCCAAGCCAAGCCCAGCAGCGCCTGAAGGCGCTTGTGGCAAGGCTCCGGCAGGTCACCGACGATCTCACCGTGCAGAAGCAGCGTCGCGCAAGCCTGCTCGATAACCCCGAGATGCTGGCCAGCCTCGACGAAGTGATCGCCCTGCTCAAGCGCCAATCCCGCTCGCTCGAGGGGGAAATCGCCTCCATGATCGATGACGATCCGCTGTGGGCAAAGCTCGCCGAGACCTGGCGCGAGATGAAGGGCGTCGCCGGGCGGACCGTTGCGCGCCTTCATGCCGAACTACCGGAAATTGGCACGCTCTCCAACAAAGCCATTGCCAAGCTTGCCGGCCTTGCCCCGATCGCCAATGACAGCGGTAAGCGAAAGGGCAAGCGACCCACCCGCGGTGGTCGCGCCGGCGTCCGCTCGATCCTCTTCCTCGTCGCGGCCATCGCCGCCCGCTACGACAAAAGCCTTGCCGAGTTCCGCGACAGGCTGCTCAAGGCCGGCAAGGAGAAAATGGTCGTTCGCATTGCCCTTGCCCGCAAGCTCCTCGTCAGGCTCAACGCAAAAGCTCGCGACGCGCGAACCGCGTATGCCAATGCAACTTGACAAACCAGATAGTCGCTCACCCGTCTCAATCGCGCTTCGCGCGATTGATCCACCCTCTCCCACAAGGGGAGAGGGGAAGAAAAAATGACGAGCCGGGAGGCAACGCCATGAACACCGCCACAATGCTCCGCGCCTTCTGCGACGCTGTCGAACTGCGCAACGGCAAGGCTTTCTCGGAACTGTTCACCGAAGACGGCGTCTATCACGACGTGTTCTACGGCGCATTCGAAGGCCGCGCCAAAATCGCAAGCATGATCGACGACTGGTTCTATCGCACGGCCACCGATTTTCGCTGGGACATGCACGATCCCGTCAGCGACGGTGAGACGCTCTATGCGCGCTACACATTCAGCTACCGCTCTACGCTGCCGGAAGCGGAGGGCGCGCGGGCGATGTTCGAGGGCGTCGCGGTCATGCGGCTGCGCGACGGCAAGATCGCGGAATATCACGAGGTCGCCAACACCGCGCCGGCCTTCGTAGATCTCAAATTTGCGCCGGAGCGGATTGCGAAGATCGTTGCCAAGCAGGGCGCGGCGCTGAAGGCGCGGCCGGAGATGAAGCGGCATTTGGTGGAGTGATTGCCTCTCCACCGTCATTGCGAGCGTAGCGAAGCAATCCATCTCTCCGCTTGCGGAAGCATGGATTGCTTCGTCGCTTCGCTCCTCGCAATGACGGATGAGAGAGCGTGTGCAATAACGAATGCGACTACGGCGGCGGCAACTTCGCCATCGGCTTGCGTTGCGCCAGCGCCGCGACCGTCGACGTTCCGATCGGGCCTTGCTCATCATAGAGCCAGCATTCGCCGATCGCGACGCCGTCGGTGGCGTGGTGGTTCACCACCTCGAAGCCAATCCAGGGCGTCACGGGAAGCCGGTGCAGGTAGAGCGTGACGTCGCTGTTGATGTAGCCGAGGCCCTGGTCGCCGGCGTTGGCGAAGGGGCTGGCGAAATCGGCGCCCGTTGCGACATGCACGAAGGGCGACATCGGGATGCCCTCGACCAGTTCGCGCACCTCGCTCATCCAGAGACGCCGCGGCCCAGGCGAACCCATGTGACCCACGATCGGCCGCGTGGTCCATTTGCCGTTCATGCCGAGCCTGACATCGGTGGGCTTCGGAATGTCCGCCGGCTTCGGCGCGTCCCAGTTCGGGGGCGACCAGACATTGCCCGGCGCGTTTTCCGTCTTGCGCAATAACTGGCAGGAAGCGCGCGCCATGCTGGTGCCGCCACTGAAGAATTCGGCCTCGACCACCCTGATGCGCAGCCCGTCACGGATCTGCCTGCTCCTGACCTCGATCGGCGTCGTGATGTTCGGCAGGCGAAACATGTCGACGGTAAGCCGCGCCGGCACGAAATCATCGGAGCCGTGGCGCTGCTCGATCACGTGCGCAAGCAGGCCGATGACGACGCGGCCGTGCAGCGAACTGGGGTCCCACGGGCCGTTAGAGACGGGCGTGGGCATGAAGATGTCGTTGGCGCGGTCGTGCGTGAAAAAGGGCTGGTTTTTTGTCATGCACGGCGACCATGGCGGATTTCGTTGCGTGAAATCAAGAGGCCCGGCCGGTGGCCTCTCCCTTCGAGACGCGCTGTGCGCGCCTCAGGGTGAACGGTCAGGCAGCGGTGGCGAGGCGCCACTCTGTCCGAACGTCTTCATTCGTCTCGGTGCCGATCGCCTTCGCCGCCAGTGCGTTAAATCTCTCGCGATCCACCAACTGCGACAGCGCCCATATCGCCGCGCCGCGGACCAGCGGGCTTGCGTCATCAAGCAAACGCTCGGCCTCTGCCGCCAGCGACGCATCCTCCGCATTGCCGATCGCGATCAGCACGTTGCGGATGAAACGGTCGCGGCCAATGCGCTTGACCGGGGATTTCGAAAACAGCGCGCGAAACGCGGTGTCGTCGAGCCGCGCGAGATCGGAAAGCTGTGGTGCTCGCAATTCGGCGCGCGCGGCGAGTTTGGCTTCACTGCTTTTCCTTGCAAACTTGTTCCACGGGCACACCGCAAGACAATCGTCGCAGCCATAGATGCGGTTGCCGATGGCTTTGCGAAATTCGCGCGGGATCGGGCCCTTGTTCTCGATCGTGAGATAGGAAATGCAGCGCCGCGCATCGAGCTTGTAGGGAGCCGGAAACGCCGCGGTCGGGCAGATCTCCTGGCAGGCGTTGCAGGAGCCGCAATGATCGGTGTCGGCGGCATCGCGCGGCAGGTCGGATGCGGTGAAAATCGCGCCGAGAAACAGCCATGAGCCGAATTCGCGCGAGACCAGGTTGGTGTGCTTGCCCTGCCAGCCAACTCCCGCCGCCTGCGCCAACGGCTTTTCCATCACGGCCGCGGTATCGATGAACACCTTCACCTCGTCGCCTGAGGCCGCGACCAGCCACCTTGCCAGCGTCTTCAGACGTTTCTTGATGACGTCATGATAATCGTCGCCCTGTGCGTAGGCCGATATCGCCCCGCTTGTGCGCTTGGCAAGAAGTGCAAGCGGATCTTCAGTGGGGCCGTAGTTGACGCCGAGCATGATGATCGAGCGGACGCCGGGCCACAGCACGCGCGGGTCCATCCGCCGCTCGGGCTGCGCCGCGAGCCAGTCCATGTCGCCATGCGCGCCGGCAGCGAGGAATTCGCGGAAATATTTTCCGGCACTAGCGATCGCGTCCGGACCGGTCACGCCGATGCAGTCGAAGCCGAGTGTCTCCGCCTCGCGCATGAGCGCGGTCTTCAAGTCGGCGGCGGAGAGTTTGACGGCCTTGTTCAGAAGTCGAGGTCCACGTAGGTGCGCGAGGCCGGCACGCCCGCCAGCCATTCGCTCAGCAGCGGGCGGAACGACGGGCGGGATTTTACCCGCGCGTACCACGCCTTTGCCGCGTCGTCCTCGCTCCATGGCACGTCGCCCAGATAATCGATCGCCGAAAGATGCGCCGCGGCGGCGAGGTCCGCGTAGCTCAGGCGGTCGCCGGCGAGGAAATTCCGCGTCTGCGCCAGCCAGCCGATATAGGCCAGATGATAGCGCACATTGGCCTTGGCCGCGCGGATTACGTCGGCCGCCGGCGCCCCGCCGCCATTCTCCTCGCTCATGAACCGCTTGTAGATGCGCTCGGTCACCAGCGGGTTCGAGGCCTCCTCGAAGAATTTTTCGTTGAACCACGCCATCAGCCGGCGCACCTCGACACGCTCGCCCATCGAGGCCGGCAGCAGCCGCCGGTCACCCGCTTCCAGGCCGTGCGTCTCGTCGAGATATTCGGCAATGACGCCGGCGCCCGGGATCGGCGGAAAGCCGTCGGCCATCAACACCGGCGTTGTGCCGGCCGGATTGAGCACGAGGAACCCCTCACGCCGCTCCCACGCCCGCTCTTCCACCAGGCGCAGGTCGAGGCCGTGTTCGCCGAGCACCAGGCGAATGAAGCGCGAATGCGGGCAGAACGGGTGGTGATAAAGCGTGTACATGAAATCCTTGGGGTAAATCGCGCCTGAAGGAACCCTCAAACCGCGTCATGCGAATCGGGACACTAGCCAAGCAGGCGCATGAGGCAACCTATGTTTGGCGTTTTTTTGCGATTGCGGCATGGGGAGGAATAGGCGAGAAGAACGCGCTTTTTCCAGCCAGAATGGACCACACCATGATGTCGGATGCAGTGAAGGCGGTGATTCTCGGCATCATCGAGGGTATCACGGAATTTCTCCCGGTTTCCTCCACGGGCCACATGCTGCTCGCGCAACGCTTCTTTGGCCTCGGCGAGGGCGCCTTCTGGCAGAGTTTTGTGATCCTGATTCAGCTCGGCGCGATCCTTGCCATCGTCATGCTGTATTTCGTCAAGCTGTCGCGCGTGGCGCTCGGGATGTTCACAAATCCCGACGACCGCCGCTTCGTCATCGGCGTGCTGTTGGCATTCCTGCCTGCGGTCGTCATCGGCCTGATTGCGGGAAAATACATCAAGGAGCTGCTGTTCAATCCATGGGTGGTGAACTTCACGCTGATTGTCGGCGGCGCGATCCTGCTCTGGGTCGATCAGCTCGAATTGAAGCCGACCGAGGATGACGCCACGCGCTATCCGCTGTTGATGTATCTTTGGATCGGCATCGCGCAATGCGTGGCGATGATTCCCGGCGTATCGCGCTCCGGCGCCAGCATCGTGGCGGCAATGCTGCTCGGTGGTGACAAGCGATCGGCGGCGGAGTTCTCGTTCTTTCTGGCGATTCCGACCATGGTCGGCGCGTTCGCCTATGACTTCTACAAGAACCGCGCCGAGATGACACTCGATCACGTCGGCATCCTCGCGATCGGCTTCGTGGTCTCCTTCATCACGGCGGCGATCGTGGTGAAGACGTTCCTGACCTACGTCACCCGCCACGGCTTCACGTTCTTTGCGTGGTGGCGCGTCGTCATCGGCACGATCGGCCTGATCGCGCTGGCGCTGGGGAAGTAAGATCCGAAAATTGTAGGGTGGGCAAAGGCGCTCTTGCGCCGTGCCCACCATTTATCTCGGCGGCGCGAATGGTGGGCACGCTTCGCTTTCCCACCCTACGAAACTACGCGCTCTTGCGCTGAAACTGCCCGGCGGCGCGGAAGCGCCAGAGATATTGCGGGGCGACCGCCTGCATCGAATCGGGGGTGATGCCGAGCCCTTCCAACGTGAGCCCTGCTGCCTTGGCGGCGTCAGACACCACATTGTCCGACTGCAGCATCGCCACCTGGTCCGGCGTCAGCTTCAGTGGACCCGGCGCAAATTGCAGGAAATGTGCCTGAAACCGCGCCAGTCCCCACGGCAGCGACAGCAGCATGCGCTTGCGCTCGGTGATCGCGAGAATGGTTTCCATGATCTCGCGCATGGTCAGCACTTCCGGTCCACCGAGCTCGTAAACGGCGCCCGGCTTCGTCTTGCCGTCGACGGCATTGGCCACAGCGGCCGCGACGTCGGCGACATAGGCCGGCTGCATCCGGGTTTCGCCGCCGCCGATCAGCGGCAGGAAGGGCGAGATCCGGGCCAGCGAAGCAAAGCGATTGGTGAATTGATCCTCGGGCCCGAACAGGAGCGAGGGCCGCAGGATGGTGGCGGAGGGCACCGCCGCAAGGACGGCCTTCTCTCCGGCCGCCTTGGCGCGGCTGTAAGCCGAGGGCGAGTTCTCGTCGGCGCCGATCGCGGATACATGCACCATTCGCGCGCCGGTGGCGCTTGCCGTCCTGGCGATGGTTTCGGCCCCCTTGGCCTGTACGGCGTCAAAGGTCTGCGCACCGCTCTCGGCCAGGACGCCGACCAGGTTGATGGCGACCGCCGAATCGCGCATCGCCGCCTCGACGGAGGCCGGATAGCGCAGATTGGTCTGCACGGCGTGGATCTGGCCGACCCGGCCGAGCGGCTGCAGGTGCCCGGCCAGTTCCGGCCGCCGCACCGCCACCCTGATCCGGTATTCTCGCTTGGCCAGCGCCCGCACCACGTTTCGCCCGAGAAACCCCGATCCGCCAAAGACCGTAACGAGCGTTTCCAGGTTCGATGTCATCGGGTCAATTCCTGCCGGTCAAATTCGAACGATAACGGTGGGATTTAGCGGATTCGCGATACGCCAACGTGACCCTGCTGTACAGCGTATTCGGAAGGCGATGAAGCGATTTGACAAGCGCGTGACCGTTCCTTACTAACCCGCCCGGGCCCAGGTGGCGGAATTGGTAGACGCGCTGGCTTCAGGTGCCAGTGGCTTCACGGCCGTGAAGGTTCGAGTCCTTTCCTGGGCACCATTGCCCTTGCCCATGATTCGCGAAAATGCGGGCTGCTTGGTCCGCTGACGGGTGCACGAGACCGGGCACAGCGGGCAGCCGACTCATCGCGATTGGAAACGGAACAGGCTCCTCGCCCGGCTGACGATTGGCAGGGCCAGCGAGAAGGCTTTGACGAACCAGCCAGGGCTCCCCAGGTGGCGCAGCGCTTCAATTGCACCCGCTGCGTGAGCTTCTTGAAAGTGAGCATCGCTGAAGTGCTCTGGATTGGCGTACCACTCCAAACATCGCGCAATACCCTCCTGCAGTTCGGCGCTGTCGGGCAAGCGAACAGCAAAGGCTAGCTCTCGGCGGAAGCAGATGGCCTCGATTCTTGCGCGCCGCTGTTCCTCGTATTCGATCCCGCATCGTTCGAGCCTTGCGTGTGTGGCTTCGTGCACGATCGTTGATGCGATCTGCTCGACCGTCGTGGCCGGGTCGGCCACATATCGCTCATCGAGGACGCAGGCCCTGAGTGAATGGTTGTATGCGCCAAGGCCGTGCGGCAGCAGGTGCAACCAAACTCGTTCAAGCTCGCGGGTGATGCGTGCGTAGTCCAGCGGGCTATGCTGCTTGATGAGCAGCAACGCACCTTCGACGCGCGTCAAGTCTTCGGGCCTGCCGCGCCAACATCCGATCCAGATTCCATCAAGGTGCCGGCCGGTGGACCTCGCGAGTTGAATTCTGTCGACGAGGCGAGGACGTGCCTGAGGCGGCCTATGGGGTTTCTTGCTCATCAGGATGCAATCAGAACCGGCTACGATCCGGGGCAGGCACGCCATGAAGCCTCTCGCGCTGGGCTCGAGCCAGACCAGGCGTTTCATCGCCGACTTCTTGAGTGAGGCAGCGCGTTTCAAATGCGACGCCATAAATTCGGCGCGGGCGATCCAGCCGTTCAGCTCCTGTAAGCTCAGCTTCGCTGCATCTGCCTCAGTCTCTGGTGCTCCTGATCGTTCGCCCATTTTCCGAGCCTCAAGCGTCAGTTAGATAGATGGAGATGCCGATATCCATCCCTGTCTCACCCGCAACGGCAGCTAGTCGTGCAGGAATTTCCAGGGACTTCATGACGGCCGAATCGGGAAATGCCACCGCAATGTCCATCTGCGAGGATCCAATGAGGTTTTCTGAGACCAGCCGCTGCATGCGGGCACCGATCGATTGAACGCAATCGAGAGCAGCAGCCCATTGGTCCTGATCACCTGGAATGTGGATCTGGGCATACGCGCAGACGCGATCCGTTGGCTGCTCGTAGCGATCCAGGGGCCGTCCCAACGCCGCCTCCAAGTCAGGCCGCGACAAGGTGACGTCTGGTATTCGGATCACGATTCCAAGGGGCTGCCGATTGACCATTTTTCATTCCGTCACTTCGTTACCGATCAGCGCGACGCCAATATCCGAGCCCGGTCAACTGCCTGACCAGCAACCCGCCACTGAAGCCTCGGTAGATTTCCAAACGATCGTCGTGCGAGAGGAACAGAAGCTGTCGTCCCGGCTTCGCCTCGACCAAAGCGTCCCAGCCCAGTTCAAGGGCAAACTTCACCGTCTTGGACAACCGTTCGACCTCGTTCGCTTCGAACCGATGGCCAGGGGCTTGGTACAGTCGACGCTCCTCATTATTCGCAGCTCGCCATTTTCTGTACCGCCTCCAGCTTTCTGTCGACGCCGAAGGCTCGTCCCACCCGTCGCCGCTAAGGCACCACAAAAAAACCAGCGTAGCCTCGGAAAATTTCCCGATCGATAGCGCGATTGTATTCGCGGCGGCCGCATAATCACGGTTGCCACTCTCGTAATAGAGAACTGATCTCGGATCAGCCTGTTCTGAGATCTCACGACGAAGCTTCTTCTCCAACAAAGTCGCTTCGTCTCGGGCCAAGAACTTCATTCTTTTATCCGTCGCCGAGAAACTGAATGACTATGCACGCCGTTCCGCCCGTCGATCTGAGCATATGCGGAGGCGCTGTCCCTTGCCTGCTCGTAGCGGTCCAGAGGCCGTCCCAACGCCGTCTCCAAGTCAGGCCGCGACAAGGTGACGTCTGGTATTCGGATCACGATTGCAAGTGGCTGCCGATTGACCATTTTTCATCAGGCTGTGGGCCGTTGTGACGCTATTCCGGTGAAACTCGCTTGAGTTCGCCAGCTTTTGCCGAGGAAAATTTGCTATCATCATTGCTGAGGCAGGTCAGTGTTGTTGACCACGCGATAAAAGTTCGTGATCAAGGTATTTCGGTCCTTCTGTGTAATTACGAACGCCCATGTTTCGACCCAAACCCCGTCATTGTCCTCGCCTGAGTCAATCGCAGAAACGATCATATTGGTCGCGACTCGGTCGATCTTGAATTTCCCTGGCTTGGCTTCAACGGTGAAGTCTTCACCAGTGAACACTTGAGGCCCCTCGTCTCGAATGATCATACGGATTGGGAGAGGCTTATCAGACGCGAACAACCCGGGACCGCTGACAGGACCAAGACTGCCCTCCCACGTGCCATTTGCACGGCCAAAGTCTTGGGCTTGGCCCGGCGTAGGGATCGAGAGGGTCCATGCGATGACAAGAGCGCCGACCAGCAAGAATAGCCCACGCGCAATATGCATTCCTTGCTCCCTCTCTGCTTTTCGCAGCAATCCGCTTGGCTTTATCGCTAACAACTTTTAGGCGAGTCGCCGTTACGGACTACTTAAGGACACCGCTCAAGTGCCGTTGATCTCATCGACCCAAAAGAAAGCCCTGGGCACCAAGTGCCCTTGCCCATGATTCGCTGAAATGCGGTCTCTTTGATCCGCTGACCGGGTCCGCAATACCACCGGGCCCTCGTGCGCACCGACCTCAGGGATTTTCCGACGGCTTCGGTCGGCCGCTCGCGGCGAACGCCGCCTCGATGCGCGCATAGCCTTCGCTTGCGGCAGGCATCCGCGGGTCGAGCCCGCGGGCGATTCGGAAATCGTCGAGCGCTTCCGGCAGCCGGCCGAGCTTCTCGTGGCTTTGCGCACGCTCGACATAGAGGCCGGCCTGCATGGGCGCGTTGCGGATCGCGAGCGTGAAGTCGTCGAGTGCCTTGTCGTGCGCGCCACGCTCGCGAAACATGCCGCCGCGCTGCACATAGGGGCCGACCATGCGCGGGTCGAGGCGGATCGCCTCGCTGAAATCCCTGGTGGCGCCATCGAGATTGCCGCCGGCGCGCCGCAGGATGCCGCGGGCCTCGTAGGCCTCGGCATGTCTGGGATCGAGGCGGATCGCCTCGTCGAAGTCGGCCGCCGCGCGTTCGCGCTGGCCGGCGGCGAGCGCAATCGTGCCGCGCGTGACCCGCGCCTCGGCCGACTTCGGATCGAGCCGCACGCCTTCCTCGGCTTCGGCGAGCGGATCGCCGGGCGCTTTCAACAAGGTCAGGGCGACGGCGCGGCGGCTGTGCGCGATGGCCAGGCCAGGCTCGAGCTTGATCGCCTGATCGAGATCGGCGAGCGCGCGCTCGGCGCTGCCGCCTTTGCGCAGCAGGCTGTCGGCCCGCTCAAGATAGAACACGGCGAAGTAGGGCTGGATCGCGATCGCCGCGGCGGCGTCGGCAATGGCGCGGTCGTGATCGCGCTTGCGGCGGTGGCTCGCCGCCCGCGCAATCTTGTAGAACGGATCGCCTGGATCCATCGCGATCGCCTGGTTGAGATCCCTGAGCGCGCCCTCGTCGTCGCCCTTCGCCTGATAGGCCTTGCCGCGCGCGGCGTAATGGCTTGCACGCCGCGCGTCGCGGCGGATCAGCTCGCTCAGGTCGGCGATGGCCAGATCGTGGTTGCCGAGCTTCTGGTAGGCCGCGGCCCGTTCGAGCAATGCCTGTGTCTCACGCGGTTCGAGCCGGATCACCTCGCCAAAATCGACGATCGCTGAATCGAGTTCGCCCGTGGCGGCGAGATGGCGTCCGCGCGCCGTGTAAACCTTGGCGAGGTCGTGGGTCTTGAATTGCCGGCCGAGCGGCAGGATTTTTGTAATCAGGACGACGCGCGAGCAGGCGCTGACGGCTTCAGGGCCGCCGTCACCGGCCGTGCAGGCCGCGAAGTCGTCGGATGGCGAGCAGGCGGCGAGGCCGAGGGCAAGCCCGAGCAGCAATATGACGTCGCGAACCACAGCCTCACCTCGATGCCAATTCGGCGAGGATTTGGTCGCTGCGCAGGCGCGCCGGGTTCGAGGTCGCCGGGCCGCTATGTCCGCGGGCGGATTTTTTCTGAAGCGTGAGCCAGCCCGCGACCGCGGTGACGCGACAGATCTGCGGGCTATGCCGCCGGATCCGGATCGTGCTCCGACGTATGTCCGTCCCGACCGCGGCTGAACACGCCATAGTCGCTGGATTTCATCCCGTTGCCGTTTGCCGTCGCAACCGTCAGCCCCAGCTTCAACAGCTCGCGCACCGCAGCGGCGCGGGTCGGCATGCGGTGCCTGAAGCGGAAATCATCGATCACGGTCAGTTCCTCGGGGGAGAGCATCACCTGGAGCCGTTCACCGCGGGTATCAGCCATGGCAAGAGGTCCTGATTGAGGAAATTGAGCAGGGTTGTCCAATTGAGCCGCTTACTCAACGCGCGTCGTTGCAGCCGGTTCCATCAAACCCGATTCCGACTTCAAATTAGCTAAATACATCAGTAAAAACAGTATTTTAGCGGTTGATTTACGGTTAGCCCAAGCGCATGATCTGGCCCCTGGAGTACGGCCATGACAGAGCACATCAAGCTGCCGCGTAAGCTGTCCGAAGAGCAGGAATGTCCGCCGCCGCGACGACCGAGCCACGCCAAGGTCATCGAGAATCTTGACCGCTGGGCCAATAGTCCGGAGCTGCAGCCGCCGACATTGTCCGACAAGAAGGCCGCTCCTCCGAATGCCCCTAAATAAGGCCTGCCACGCCGTCGCGACCGCGTCGCGCCAAGGCCGGGGAATGCACGTCCCGCGTGCAAAAATCCCGGCGAGGCCGCAAATTCCCGCCCTATAAGCCACGCCCAGCCGCTCGCCTCCCGCGGCTCGGAGCGCTAGTGTTCCGTCGAATCGACCAGAGACACGAGGCTTTCCTTCATGACCATCCGCCTGCATCGCGGCGATCTGCCCGATCTGTCCCGCTACAAGGATTCGGTGGCGATCGATACCGAGACCATGGGGCTCAACCCGCATCGCGACCGGCTCTGCGTGGTGCAGATGTCGAATGGCGACGGCAGCGCCGATGTCATCCAGATCCCGAAGGGCCACACCGATGCGCCGAACCTGAAGGCGCTGCTGGCCAATCCGGCCATCACGAAAATCTTTCACTTCGCCCGCTTCGATCTCGCCGTGCTCTACAACACCTTTGGCGTGATGCCGCAGCCGGTCTACTGCACCAAGATCGCCTCGCGGCTGACCCGCACCTATACCGACCGGCATGGCCTGAAGGATCTGGTGCGCGAACTGCTCAACATCGATCTGTCGAAGCAGCAACAGTCGAGCGACTGGGGATCGGCGAGCCTCAGCGAGGCGCAGCTCGCTTATGCCGCCTCCGACGTGCTGCATCTGCATGCCCTGCGCGAGCGGCTCGATGCCGTGCTGGCGCGGGAGGGGCGCAACGAACTGGCGCAGGCCTGTTTCGACTTCCTGCCGACCCGGGCCAAGCTCGATCTCGGCGGCTGGGAAGCCGAGGACATCTTCGCGCATTCGTGACCGAGACCATTTGAAGCGCCGCGGAGCCCGCTTCCGCCCCGTTTCGGTCACACTGATCGCGAGTGTCCGGGCTGCATAATCCCGCGATTGCGGGTAGAATGACGCTTTCTTGGGCGTCTTAGCGTCCCTTGGAGCCGCGGTGAACTCGATACAGAATCCAGCCTATGCCACCGGAATGGAGGCCCGCTTTGCGGCGGCCGCCCGCCATAGCCGGATGGTGCGGATGCTGCGGGTTGCGGTTCCCACGGCCGTGGCGCTGGCAATGGCCGTCGTCATCTACATCGCCATCTTCAACCCGTTCAAGATTACGGAGCTGGCGAAGCTGCCCGTCGACATCAGCAATCTCGTGGTGTCAGGCACCAAGATCACGATGGAAACGCCGCACCTCGCCGGCTTCTCCACCGATCAGCGCCCTTACGAATTGTGGGCCAAGGCGGCGGTCCAGGATCTGGCCAACCCCGACCACGTCGAGCTCAGGACGTTGCGGGCCAAGGTCATGATGGAGGACAAGAGCACGGTGACGATGGACGCCCGCACCGGATTTTTCGACAGCAAGCAGCAGATGCTGGACCTGCGCAAGGATATCTTCCTGCAATCCTCCACCGGCTATGAGGCGAAGCTGTCGCAGGCCTATGTCGATATCAACAAGGGTTCGGTGACGTCGGACGAGCATGTCGACGTCAAATTGCTGAACGGGACGCTCACCGCTGATCGGCTGAGGATCATCAACAGCGGCGAGGTCGTGCGTTTCGAAGGCAATGTCGTGATGAACCTGATCATGGAAAGCCCTCCGGCGCCTGAGCCCGAACCGGAGCCTGCGCCGCCGCCCAAGACGCGGTCCGTTACCGGCAAGTCGGCCAACACGAAATGAAATTTATGATGCAGTTGTTCTCGCGCAGTTTTGCGGCAGCCGCGCTTGCGCTCGCCTTGACCGCCTCCGGTAACGTCTTCGCGCAAGGCGCGATGTCAGGCGTGCCGAATGCGATGCAGGGCTTTTCGCAAAACCGCGATCAGCCGATTCAGATCGAGGCGGCCTCGCTCGAGATGCGCGACAAGAAAAAGGAGGCGACCTTCGCCGGCAACGTGAAGGTCGTGCAGGGCGACACCACCATGACCTCGAAGTCGCTGGTGGTGTTTTACGATTCCGGCTCGGATCAGGCCGCGCCGCAACCCGCCGCACCGAAGGGATCGAAATCCGGATCGATGCAGTCTGCGACTCCCGGACCCGGCGGCAGCTCGTCGATCCGCCGGCTGGAAGCCAAGGGCTCCGTCGTGGTGACGCAGAAGGATCAGGTCGTGACCGGCGAGACCGCGATCTTCGACACCCGGGCCAACCTCATCACCATGGTGGGTGGCGTGGTGCTGACCCAGTGCAAGAACGTGCTCCGCGGCGACCGCCTCAAGGTCGACATGACCACCGGCGTGTCGCGGGTCGAATCCGACAGCGGCAAAGTGCAGGGCATGTTCATCCAGGGTGAGAATTGCGGGTCCGGCTCAGGTGGGGCGAAGCAGGCGCCGGTTGCCATACCGTCGCTGATCCCCGGTAAAAAATAAGATAGATCAGTGCTTTAAAGATTCTTATGGGCGCGGATGGTTGAAGCTTGAGGTGCGAGCCTGTATCTACTGGCAGGGCGCACGGGGGGGTGTTTCGCTGGGCAGGGGACATCCATTCATTCATGGTTCGCGGGCGTAGCGATTCGCCGGCGGGCGCGTCGCGGTATCACCGTGAAAGGCTTAAGCGAAGCGGAATGGTGGATTTACTCGGCATGTTCCGTCGACGCCCCGCGAAACGCGGCGCACCTGGCTTTGCGCGCTCGCGCGAGGACATCACGGCGCTCGGCGATTCCTTCGGTGACATGATGACGAGCCCGGTGCGCGATGCGCCGCCGATGGCGCGTGCCGCCTCACTGCCCGGGCTGGACTTGCCGCAGTCCGAGCCCGACGTCGAACCGCCGCGCGAAGAGCGGCCACGTTCGCGGGCTCAGGCGCCGCGGCCCAAGTCCAACGTCAAGGCCAATGGCGGCGAAGCGCCACGCCTGATCAAGCGGCCCGGTTTTCTTGCGGTGCATAGCGTGGAAAAGAGTTTCGGCACGCGCCAGGTCGTGCGCGGCGTCAGCATCTATGTCCGCCGCGGCGAGGCGGTCGGCCTGCTCGGTCCGAACGGCGCCGGCAAGACCACGGTGTTCTACATGATCACCGGCCTGATCAAGGCGGACCGCGGCGCCATCGAACTCGATGGCCACGACGTGACGAAACTGCCGATGTATCAGCGCGCGCGGCTCGGCATCGGTTACCTGCCGCAGGAAGCCTCGATCTTCCGCGGCCTGACCGTGGAGCAGAACATCCGCGCCGTGCTTGAGGTTGTCGAACCCAACCGCAAGAAGCGCGAGGCCGAACTCAACTCGCTGCTCGATGAGTTCAACATCACCCGCTTGCGGAAATCGCCTTCGATCGCGCTGTCCGGCGGCGAGCGGCGCCGCGTCGAAATTGCACGCGCACTGGCGACGCGTCCGAACTACATGCTGCTCGACGAGCCCTTTGCCGGCATCGATCCGATCGCGGTCGGCGACATTCAGGACCTGGTCCGCCACCTCACCAACCGCGGCATCGGCGTCCTGATCACCGACCACAATGTGCGCGAAACGCTCGGCCTGACCGACCGCGCCTATATCGTCTATGCCGGGCAGATCCTGACCGAGGGCAGCCCGGAAGAGATCGTCAACGATCCGGATGTACGCCGCCTTTACCTTGGCGAGGAATTCCGGCTGTAGTGCGTGCGCCTTGCGAATGCGCGGACGGTTTGGCGTTAAGATATTGCGCTTATTCAGAAAACCGCGGAGTATCCCGGCCCGAAATCGGCTTTCGCCGTTGCCGATCGCGCCATAGCCCGTTTTTTGCATCCGTCAAGACGTGTACAAGGGCTTTAGACTAATATAAGCAAGAATCGGACCAACTTTTAGTGGATCGGTTCTTGACCTCATGGCGCTGACGCAGAGATTAGAGTTCCGCCAGTCGCAGTCGCTGGTGATGACGCCGCAATTGATGCAGGCGATCAAGCTGCTGCAATTGTCGAATCTCGACCTGTCGGCCTTCGTCGAGGAGGAGCTGGAACGTAATCCGCTGCTGGATCGCGCCAGCGACGGCCCCGAACCCCCGGTTGCGGGCGAACCGGCCGCCGAGGGGGCCGAGTTCTCCGATCCCGGCAGCTATGGCGAGGATGGCGGCGGCGATGCCTCCGATATGGGCACCAGCCCGGGGAGCGAGGCCTTCGAGCCCGGCCAGGAGGACTGGTTGAACAGCGACCTCGGCAGCCGCACCGAGATCGAGCAGACCCTCGACACCCCCCTCGACAATGTCTTTTCCGAGGAGCCCGCGGAAGCCGCCGCGCGCGCCGCGCAGGATGCAGCACCCACCGCCTACACCGAATGGGGCGGCGGCGCCTCCAACGACGACGACTACAATCTGGAAGCCTTCGTTGCCGCCGAGGTGACACTCGGCAGCCACCTCGCCGAACAGCTCGCGGTTGCGTTCTCTGCGCCGGCGCAGCGCATGATCGGACAATATCTGATCGACCTTGTCGACGATGCGGGCTACCTGCCGCCGGATCTTGGGCAGGCGACCGAACGCCTCGGCGCCTCGCAGGCCGACGTCGATGCCGTGCTCTCCGTACTGCAGAAGTTCGATCCGCCCGGCGTCTGCGCGCGGAATTTGAGCGAGTGTCTTGCGATCCAGCTCCGCGAACTCAACCGCTACGACCCTGCGATGCAGGCGCTGGTGGAAAATCTCGACCTGCTCGCGCGGCGCGACATTGCCGCTTTACGCAAATTGTGCGGCGTCGACGATGAAGACATCACCGACATGATCGGCGAGATCCGGCGTCTCGATCCGAAGCCCGGCCTCAAATTCGGCTCGGCACGGACGCAGACCATGGTGCCCGACGTCTATGTGCGGCCGGGCCCGGACGGCGGATGGCATGTCGAGCTCAACAGCGACACCTTGCCGCGCGTGCTGGTCAATCAGGTCTATTACACCGAGCTGTCGAAGACGATCCGCAAGGACGGCGACAAATCCTACTTCAGCGACTGCCTGCAGAACGCGACCTGGCTGGTCCGCGCGCTCGATCAGCGCGCCCGCACCATTCTGAAGGTCGCCACCGAAATCGTCCGCCAGCAGGATGGCTTCTTCACCCATGGCGTCGCGCATCTGCGGCCGCTGAATCTGAAAGCAGTGGCGGACGCGATCCAGATGCACGAATCGACGGTCTCGCGAGTGACCGCCAACAAATATATGGCGACCAATCGCGGCAGCTTCGAACTGAAATATTTCTTCACCGCCTCGATAGCGTCGGCCGATGGCGGCGAGGCGCATTCGGCGGAGGCGGTCCGTCACCACATCAAGCAATTGATCGACGCGGAAGCCCCGAGCGCGATCCTCTCCGACGACACGATCGTGGAACGATTGCGTGAATCCGGCATTGATATTGCCCGCCGCACGGTCGCGAAATACCGCGAGGCCATGCGTATTCCTTCCTCGGTCCAGCGCCGCCGTGACAAACAGAGCATGCTCGGTAACGCACTTTCCGCTCCCGCCACCTCCTCCGACCGGTCCCGCGACACGGCCCCAGCCTGATTGCGTTCGCGTCAGATCGCGATAGTCTCAGTTCCCCCAAGCCGGCCCGGGAAGACCAGAATAGTCGAGCCATCAAGCGAGGCATCAAATGACCCTTCGAATCTCCGGCAAAAGCATCAGCGTCGGCGAGGCGCTTCGTTCGCGCGTCAGCGAGCGCACCGATGAGGTTTTGAGGAAATATTTCGACGGCAACTATTCCGGCCACATCACGCTGAGCAAGGATGGCTTCGGCTTCCGCACCGATTGCGCGCTGCACCTTGATTCGGGGATTACGCTGGAGGCCGATTCCAACGCCACCGACGCCTATGCCAGCGCCGACCAGGCGCTGTTGATGATCGAGAAGCGCCTGCGCCGCTACAAGAGCCGGCTCAAGGACCGCTCGGCCCGCAAGGCCTATGCGGCCTCCGCGGCGCTGGCGGAGATCGACACCCCGTCGCTGGACGCGCCAAGCTATGTGATCGAGGCGCCGGCCGAAGGCGACGAGGAGGTCACCTCCTACAGCCCCGTCATCATTGCCGAGGCGACCACGTCGCTGAAACGGCTTTCGGTCAGCGAGGCGGTCATGGAACTCGACTTGACCGGGGCCTCCTGCATCGTATTCCAGCACGGGTCCAGCGGCCGGGTGAACATCATTTACCGCCGGACGGACGGCAATGTCGGCTGGGTCGACCCCCCGGCGGTTACCCCATGACATATATGGCGAGCCGCATTGACGCCCCGGGCCACCCTCCCTATGGTCCGCCGCCCCTAACGATGGCAGTGCAGGAACCCGCATCCGGGAGTTGGCACCGGCCAAGCGTTGGAGTAGAAGCCCAGCAAATCGGGACCCGGACTAACCCCGCCTCCCGTCTCATCTTCTTGACGCCCCGGTTCTAGAACCTATCTCGCAACCTGACGGTTAATTCACCTCGGAACGCCCCATGACGATTACCGATCTGGTCGCACCCGAGGCGATTCTCCCCGCGTTGAAGGTCATCAGCAAGAAGCAGGCGCTGCAGGAACTCGCGGCGCGCGCTTCTGCCCTGACCGGCCAGAACGAACGCTCGGTGTTCGAGGTGCTGTTGCAGCGGGAGAAGCTCGGCACCACCGCCGTCGGCTACGGCGTCGCCATTCCGCACGGCAAACTGCCGAAACTGGAAAAGCTGTTCGGGCTGTTCGCCCGGCTCGAGCGCCCGATCGATTTTGAGGCGATGGACGGCCAGCCGGTCGACCTGATCTTCCTGCTGCTGGCCCCGGAAGGCGCGGGCGCCGATCATCTGAAGGCGCTGGCGCGAATCGCCCGCCTGCTGCGTGACGTTGACGTCGCCAAGAAGCTGCGCGCCTCGCGCGACGCCCAGGCGATCTATTCAGTGCTGGCACTGCCGCCAGCGAGCGCGGCCTAGTTCCCTCCTGGGGGACGATTCCCCTCTTGGTAGAGAACGGGTTAAACGCAATTTTAAGCTAAATAGCGGTTATTTCGGGTGCTGGGATTTTCCATTTTGCCCGGAGTACATTGCCATGACGCTGCGGCTGACGATTTCGCGCGCGATATTGATTTTCGGATTGGTTACCGCCTTGGGTCTCGGTGCCGTAATTGCCACCAGTGTTTACGGGCTGTCACAGCTCAAGGTCGGTGGCCCGCTCTACAACCAGATCAAGCTCGGCAACGATCTCATTGCCGATATCCTGCCGCCGCCGGAATATGTCATCGAAGCCTATCTCGAGGCGACCCTCGTGCTGCACGATCCGGCGAAGCTTGCGGCACATCGTGACCGGCTTGCGCAGCTCAAGAAGGAATACGACGAGCGGCGCGATTTCTGGGTCAAATCCGATCTTGACCCCGTGTTGAAGACGAAGCTGGTCGACAAATCCGACGGCGAAGTGAAACGCTTCTGGACCGCGATCCAGGAGGGCCTGTTGCCCGCGCTCGCCAAAGGCGACAGCGCTGCGGCTGCGAAATCCTATGCCGAGATCACGGCGCGTTACACCGCGCACCGCGCCATCATCGACGATATCGTCAAGCAGACCAACGACCAGAATGCGGCGACCGAAGTCGCGGCGACGGAGCGCGTCAGCACCTTCACGTGGGTGCTGTGGGGCGTCTCTGCCGTGGTGTTCCTTATCATCGGCGCCGGCATTTTCGGCGTGGCCTTCGGCGTCATTCGTCCGATCGCGCAAATGACTTCGGTCATGAAAGGCCTTGCCGGCGGCGATCTCGCTGTCTCGGTCCCGGCGCTCAGCCGCGATGACGAAGTGGGTGCGATGGCACGCGCGGTTCAGGTGTTCAGGGACAACGCGCTGCGCGTTCAGTCGATGGAATCGGAGCAGGTGAACCTGAAACAGAAGGCGGAAGGCGACCGCAAGGCCGCGATGCAGCAGATGGCTGACGGATTCGATGCTGCGATCGGAAAAATCATCCAGACCGTATCGACCGCCTCATCCGAACTCGAATCGTCGGCCGGACAACTGACCAAGACCGCCGAAGTGACCCAGGTGCTTTCGGCAACCGTTGCCTCCGCATCGGAGCAATCCTCGGCCAACGCGCAATCCGCCGCAGCCGCCGCGGAAGAGATGGCGTCATCGGTGTCGGAGATCAGCCGCCGGGTGCAGGACTCGCACAAGATATCGTGCGAGGCGGTCAGCCAGGTCGAGCAGACCAATGCGCGCATCGCCGATCTCGCCCAATCCGCCAGCCGGATCGGCGAAGTGGTCAAGATGATCAGCGCGGTCGCGGAGCAGACCAATCTGTTGGCGCTGAACGCCACGATCGAGGCGGCGCGGGCCGGCGAGGCGGGACGCGGATTTGCGGTTGTCGCCTCCGAGGTCAAGGCGCTGGCCGCGCAGACGGCGAAAGCGACCGAGGAGATCAGCGAGCAGATCGGCCAGATGCAGTCGGCGACCAATCAGTCGGTGTCGGCGATCCAGGAAATCGGCGGCACGATCGGCCGCATCGCGGAAATCTCGCAGGCGATCGCAGCAGCCGTGGAAGAGCAGGGCGCCACGACGCAGGAAATCTCGCGCAACGTGCAACAGGCGGCGCAGGGTGCCACCCAGGTCGCGGGCAGCATCACCGACGTCAACCGCGGCGCGACCGACACCGGCGCTGCCTCGACGCATGTGCACGGGCTGGCCCGCTCGCTGCTCGCACAGAGCAACCATCTCAAGGGCGAGGTGGAGAAATTCCTCTCCACCGTTCGCGCGGCGTAAGAGACGCAAAAATACCAAAAAATACGCGGGCCGGTCCTGGAGGACGCGCCCGCGTATGATGAACTTTCTTTCGTTGCGGCCTCAATCGGCCATCACGGCAGCGCTTCTTGGCGGCCGCCGCGCGACTGAAGCAGCACGTGCTGCTTCAGCGACAGCGGCAAACGCCGCGTCAATGCACGCTAACGGCCTGAAGCTCGTTGCTCCATGCGTTGGCGATCGCAGCTTCCCGGCTGTCGGTCAGCATGATCGGGGTGCCGTCGGCGGCATGCAGCGCGAACAGTTTCAGCCCTGGCGCGATTTTCGGCGCCTGCGGAAACAGTCCCGGCACATCCTCGGAACGGACTTGTTTCACGTAGGCGATGTGGCCTTCACCTAGATGGGCCAGCGCTTCAACGGAAACCTTTTCGGATTCGAAGGTCACACTCACGTCACTCATGGTCTCGACTCCTTCTGGGTCTAAGCGGTCGAGTCCGCTACTTGTTCCATTATTCGTGCTCATTGATAGCTATTGTCTTAACGACCCTTTCAGGCTCCGGCCTGGCAAGATCGATCGACAGCAGCCCGTTCTTCAGATCCGCGCCCAGCACCAGCATCCCCTCCGCCAGCACGAAGGTACGCTGGAAGTGGCGCGCGGCGATGCCGCGATGGATGTATTGCCGGGCCTTGTCGTCCTGCTGGCGGCCCCGGATCACGAGCTGGTTTTCCTCAGTGGTCACATCGAGTTGGTCGCGGGTAAAACCCGCCACCGCCAGCGTGATGCGCAACCGTTCGGGCTGGCCGTTGGCGCGGTCGCACCGCTCGATGTTGTAGGGAGGATAACCGTCGGCGCCTTTGACGACGCGATCGAGCGCACGCTCAATTTCGTCGAACCCAAGCAGGAACGGACTGGATAACGAAGGAACACGAGACATCACAAAGTCCTCTCGAAGCGACTTTGAGGGGCCCTTTCGGCGCCCCATTCAACCGGCCGGCCGACTTGCCGTCCGGTCAAGGAACAATATGGGGGTGATTTGGGGACGGTTCAAGCACCTCTGAAAGCTGCGTAAATCGGCCGCGGCGGGTGTTTTCGGCGGTCATTCCGGGGCGGCGCGAAGCGTCGAACCCGGAATCTCGAGATTCCGGGTCTGGTCCTTCGGACCATCCCGGAATGACGGGGTCAGTCGCCAACTCGCTTCCGTCCATCGGCGGTAAAGAGATGCAGCTTGTCGCTAGCTGCCACCGCCCTGATTCGCTCGCCGATGGCGGGGCCGACGGCGCCGGGAATCCGCACGATGATTTCGCCCGGCGGCAGTTCGCCCGGGGTGGCGGCGACGCCCTGCTCCTCCTTCTGCCTTGTGCCGTAGACGAAGGTTTCGGCGCCGACGCGCTCGATCGCTTCCACGGTGAGGCCGAGCGCGACGCCGCCGGTTACCGTCTCGTTCGTGATGACGAAATCCTCGGACCGGATGCCCAAGATGCCGGCGTCACCAATGCGGGCATCATTGGCCAGTTGCGATTTCAGTTCGTCCGAGCGCAGCGGCATCAGATTCATCGGCGGGGCGCCGATGAAGGAGGCGACGAAGGTGGTCGCCGGCTTCTGGTAGATCTCCAGCGGATTGCCGATCTGCTCGACCTGGCCGCCATTCATGACCACGAGGATATCGGCCAGCGTCATCGCCTCGAGCTGGTCGTGGGTGACGTAGATCGAGGTCGTCGAAAGGCGGCGCTGCAATTTGCGGATTTCGACCCGCATCGCGATACGCAGCTTGGCGTCGAGGTTAGACAGCGGCTCGTCGAACAGAAACACTTTCGGCTGCCGCACGATGGCGCGGCCCATCGCCACGCGCTGGCGCTGGCCGCCGGACAATTGCCGCGGCTTGCGGTCGAGCATTGCCGAAAGTTCGAGGATGCGGGCGGCTTCCGTGACGCGCGTCTTGATCTCGCCCTCGGGCATGCGGCGGTTGCGCAGACCGTAGGCCATGTTGTTGTAGACGCTCATATGCGGATAGAGCGCGTAGTTCTGGAACACCATCGCGATGTCGCGGTCGGCCGGCTCGATCTGGTTGACGACGCGCCCGCCGATATCGATCTCGCCGCCGGTGATGGTCTCCAGCCCCGCCACCATGCGCAAGAGCGTGGACTTGCCGCAGCCGGAAGGGCCGACCAGCACGCAGAACTGGCCGTCGCCGACCTCGAAATCGATGCCCTTGATGGCCTCGAAGCCACCAAGATAGGTTTTGCGGACGTTGCGAAGCGTGACGTTGGCCATGACTACCTTACTTCTCCGTCTGGACCAGGCCGCGCACGAACAGCCGCTGCATGAATATGACCACCGCGACCGGCGGCAGCATGGCAAGGACCGTCGTCGCCATCGCGAGCTGCCATTCGGCAAGCTCATCGGTGGTCACAAGCATCTTCTTGATGCCGATCACGATGGTCTGCATCGAATCCTGCGTGGTGATCAGAAGCGGCCAGAGATATTGATTCCAGCCATAGATGAACTGGATCACGAACAGTGCCGCCATGGTCGTGACCGACAACGGCAGCAGCGTATCCCAGAAGAAGCGGAACGGGCCGGCGCCGTCGATCCGCGAAGCTTCCAGCAGTTCATCGGGCACGGTCATGAAGAATTGCCGGAACAGCAGCGTGCCGGTGGCGGACGCGATCAGCGGCAGGATCAGCCCGGCATAGGTGTCGAGCATGCGGAGATCAGCGACCACCTTGTAGGTTGGATATATACGAACTTCCACCGGCAGCATCAGCGTGATGAAGATAATCCAGAACGCTGTCTTGCGGAAGGGAAAGCGGAAGTAGACCACCGCGTAAGCCGACAGGATCGAGATAAAAATCTTGCCGACGGCAATGCCGATCGCCGAGACAAAGGAATTGATCAGCATGTTGGCGACCGGCTCGCGGCTAGTGCGCGAGCCGCCGACAAAGATGGCTCGGTAGTAGTTTTCCAGCGTTTGGCTGCCGGGCGTTGCCGGCATATGGCCGCCGACCACGGTCGCGGCGTCATGGGTCGAGGCGATCAGCGCGAGATAGACCGGGAAGGCGACGATAAGCACGCCCAGCGTCAGGATGGCGTAGGCGATGAAATCACTCAGGGGACGGTGCTCGACCATCAGTACTGCACCTTGCGTTCGACATAGCGGAACTGGACCGCGGTCAGCGCGATCACGATGACCATCAGCACGACCGATTGCGCGGCCGAGCCGCCGAGGTCGCCGCCGAGACGGCCATCGGCGTAGACCTTGTAGACCATGGTGGTGGTGGCGCCGGCAGGTCCGCCGCCGGTGACGGCGTCGATGATGCCGAACGTGTCGAAGAAGACATAGACGATGTTGACCACCAGCAGGAAGAACGTCGTCGGCGACAGCAGCGGGAAGACGATGGTCCAGAAGCGGCGCATCGGACGGGCGCCGTCGATGGCGCCGGCCTCGATCACGCTCCTCGGGATCGCCTGCAGGCCGGCCAGGAAGAACAGAAAATTGTAGGAGATCTGCTTCCACACCGACGCCATCACCACCAGGGTCATGGCGTGGTTGCCGTTGAGCAGCGGATTCCAGTCAATGCCCATGCCGCGCAGCGGGCGGGAGAGCATGCCGAGCGAGGGCTGGAACATGAAGAACCAGAGCACGCCGGCCACCGCCGGCGCCACCGCATAGGGCCAGATCATCAGCGTCTTGTAAGGGCCGCCCGCCTTGAGATTCTTGTCGGCTTGCGTCGCGAACAGCAGCGCGATGGACAACGAGAGTGCGGCGACCAGCGTCGAGAAGATCACCGTCGTCAGCATCGCCTTGTAGTATTCCGGCTGAGCGAACAGCGCCTGATAGTTTTCCAGCCCGACGAACTCGGAGACGAGGCCGAACGCGTCCTCGCGCAGGAAGGATTGCCAGATCGCCTGGCTTGCGGGCCAATAGAAGAAGACAACCGTGATGACGAGCTGCGGTAGCAGCAGCAGATAAGGCAGCAGGCGGTTGTTGAAGACGGTGGACTTTTCCATTCAGGCGTCGCGGTCTGCCGGGTGATGCAAGCGCCCCTCCCGGGTCACGGGAGGGAGCGCCGGTAGTGAGCCTTCAGATCGCTTACTTTGCAGTCTTCTCGAAGGTACGCAACATTGCGTTGCCGCGAGAGACGGCCGCGTCGAGCGCTTCCTTGGCGGTCTTCTTGCCGTCGAGGGCTGCCTCGATCTCCTCGGCCCAGAGGTCGCGCATCTGCACCATGTTGCCGAAGCGCAGACCGCGGGAATTCTCGGTCGGCTCCTTGTTGGTGAGCTCCTTCAACGGGGTCTGCAGGACCGGGTTCTTCTCATAGAAGCCTTCCTTGATCGACTTCTCGTAGGCCGCCTTGGTGATCGGCAGGTAGCCGGACTCCTGGTGCAGCTTGGCCTGGCGGCCGGTGTCCGACAGGAAGGTGAAGAACTTGGCGACGCCCTTGTAATCTTCCGGCTTCTTGCCGCCCATCACCCACAGCGAAGCGCCGCCGATGATCGAGTTCTGCGGCGCGCCGGCGACGTCCGGATAGTACGGCATCGGCGCGGAGGTGAAGTCGAACTTGGCGGTGGCCTTCACGGTGCCATAGTAGCCCGACGACGTCAGGAAGATTGCGCATTCGCCGGAAGAGAAGCGCGCCTCATTGGCGCTGGTGCGACCGCCATAGCTGTAGGTCTTGTCCTTCTGCAGGTCGACGAGGTTTTGCAGATGCTTGACGTGCAGCGGCGAGTTGAACTTCAGCTCGGTGTCGAAGCCGTCGAGGCCGTTGGCCTTGGTGCCGATCGGCACGTTGTGCCAGGCCGAGAACTGCTCGATATGCGCCCAGCTTGCCCAGGCGTTGGAGAAGCCGCAGGTGTCGTGGCCGGCGGCCTTGAGCTTCTTGGCGGCGTCGAACACCTCCGGCCAGGTCTTCGGGATATCGGCGACGCCGGCCTTCTTCAGTTCATCCTTGTTGATCCACATCACCATGGAGGACGAGTTGAAAGGAAACGACAGCATGTCGCCCTTCGAGGTCGAGTAATAGCCGGTGATGGTGGGCAGGTACGCCTTGGGGTCGAACGGCTCGCCGGCGTCCTTCATCAGCTGGTAGACCGGCTTGATGGCGCCGGTCGCGCCCATCATGGTGGCGGTGCCGACCTCGAACACCTGGATGATGTGCGGCGCGTTGCCGGCGCGGAACGCGGCGATGCCGGCGTTCATCGTGTCGGGGTAATTGCCCTTGTAGGAAGGCACGACCTTGTAGTCGGCCTGGCTGGCATTGAATTCCTCGGCAAGCCTGTTGACGACGTCATTGTTGGCGCCGGTCATGGCGTGCCACCACTGGATCTCGGTCACAGCGTGGGCAGGCGTTGCGAGCGCCAGCGCAACAGTCACTGCCGCCGCTGCGCTGAATTGTCGAAGTGCCATGGAATTCCTCCGGGTTGGGGTCGTCACCTTCGTTTCGCGCGATAACAGCGCTGGATGACGTGCAAATGACCCTATAAGCGAAAGGATGGTAGTGGGAAAGCGTGCGCCGAGGGAAGCCGGAAAATAGGCGAAGGGGACGTTTACGCCTGCGGCGAATAGCGGTGACGTGCCCCGGGTCTGCGGAGCAGCGTTGCCGGACGATGCTGCGCATCGCCTAGGCTGCACCGCGCCCGGGACACGAAACCGTCAGCGCTTGCGGTCGGAGCCGCAGACCGCGCCCTTGGCGACCAGCGCCGCGATCTCGTCTTTGGAATAGCCGAACTCGCCGAGCACCTCTGATGTGTGCTGGCTGAATTTCGGCGGCGTCCGGCGCAGGCTCGGCTTGGTCCGCTCCAGCCGGATCGGGGAGGCGACGCCCTTGTACCAGTCCTTTTCGATGATATCGCCGCGATGCAGCGTATGAGGATTGGTCAGGGCCTGGTCGATTTTTTGCACCGGACCGGCCGGCAGGCCGGCGGCCAGCAGGCGATTGCAGAGCGGCTCGGCCTCGTGCTGGCTGAACACGGCGGCAAGCTCGGCGCGCAATGCGTCGCGGTTGGCAATCCGGTCCTTGTTGCGGGCAAAGCGCGGATCGGTACCGAGCTCGGGCTTGCCGATTTCCTTGGCGAGCTTGCGGAAGGTGCCGTCATTACCGACGCCGATGAAGATGTTGTCGGTTTTGGTCGGGAAGATCGCATACGGCACTAGGTTCGGGTGCTCGTTGCCGGTCAGGCCCGGTGGCTTACCATGCATGAAATAATTCGCGGTATGTGGATGCATGATCGCGAGGCCGGTTTCATACAGCGTGGTTTCTAGAAACTGTCCCAAACCGGAACGCTGCCGCTCCGACAGCGCCATCAGGATGCCGATCGCCGCATAAAGCCCGGTGGTGATGTCGACCAGCGGAACGCCGATTCGCATCGGGCCGCTTTCGGGCGAGCCGGTCGCCGCGATCATGCCGGTCATGGCCTGGATGATCGCGTCATAGCCGGGATTGCCGCCGCGCGGGCCGTCGGCGCCGAAGCCGGAAATCCGGCAATGCACCAGCTTTGGAAATTTCGCGCGCAGCACGTCGTTGCCGATGCCCCATTTGTCGAGCGTGCCCGGCTTGAAATTCTCGATCAGGACGTCGGCGGTCTCCAGCAACTTCATCAGCACGGCGCGCCCGCCTTCGGAAGCGAGGTCGAGCCCGATCGAGCGCTTGTTGCGGTTGATGCCGACGAAATAGGCCGCGTCCTCATCATGGAAAGGAGGGCCCCAGTCGCGCACCTCGTCGCCGGCCGGCGGTTCAACCTTGATCACGTCGGCGCCGTGGTCGGCGAGGATTTGCGTGCAATAGGGGCCGCCGAGCACGCGCGTCAGGTCGATCACGCGCAGGCCGGTCATTGCGCCGGTAGAACTCATGGAGAAAACCTTCGCTCAGGATGAGAATGGAGGTCCTGAGCTAGCGGTCTTCAGGCGCGGCGGCAATGGCGTCGCGCGCACAGCCGCATGACGCGGTAGCAACCTCGCAAAAATTCCGCGGGGCGAACGGCCCGTCGATAGCAGCGGCGGGCCGTCCGGATCGTGTTGTCAGACGACGGCCGGTCGTTATACGACCGCCAGGCGGACATCCACATTGCCGCGGGTGGCGTTGGAGTAGGGGCACACCTGGTGCGCCTTCGCCACCAGCGCTTCCGCTTCCGCCTTGGGAACGCCGGGGAGCGAGACGGCGAGATCGATGTCGAGGCCAAAGCCGCCTTCCGAACGCGGGCCGATGCCGACGGTGGAGGTCACGGTCGCGTCCGCGGGCACCTTCGGACCGCCCTGGGAAGCGACGAACTTCATCGCACCGATGAAGCAGGCGGCATAGCCGGCCGCGAACAACTGCTCGGGATTGTTGCCGGCGCCACCGCCGCCGCCGAGCTCCTTCGGGGTCGCGAGCTTGACGTCGAGCGCGCCGTCGAGGGTGGCGGCAGTGCCGTCACGGCCGCCGGTGGCTTTGGCGCTGGTCTTGTAGAGCACGTTCACGGACATGGTGATCTCCCTTGGGTCTGCCGTTTCGATGGCCTATGTATTGCACACAATTAGATTGTGCGCAATATAAAATATTGCGGGCGGCACAATTTGATTGTATGCAATTGAAATCAAGCGTTTAGGTTCCCAAATCAGCGCCCGGGCGCTGCCCGTTAACGAGGTCGTGATGGCCAGGAAATCTTCGGCGGACCTTCCGCTCCGGCTCCATAATCAAATCTGCTTCGCGGTGTATTCCACCGCGCACGCGTTCAATCGCGTCTACAAGCCGCTGCTCGACAAGCTCGGCCTGACCTATCCGCAATATCTCGTCATGCTGGTGCTGTGGGAGCGCGACGGCGTGCCGGTGAAGGATATCGGCGAACGGCTGTTCCTGGATTCCGGCACGCTGACGCCGCTGCTCAAACGGCTGGAGGCCGCCGACCTAATCAAGCGAACCCGCAGCACCGAGGACGAGCGGCAGGTGCTGATCGCGTTGACGATCAAGGGCGAGTCGCTCAGGGAAAAAGCGAGGGCCGTGCCGCAATCGATTCTGGCGGCGTCAGCCTGCTCGGTTGGCGAACTCGTGGCGATGAAGAACGAGATCGTCGCGCTGCGCGACCGGCTGAATGCGGTGCTGGGGGAGTAGGGGGTGGGCGGTTAGAGGCGCTTCTTGGAGAAGGCGCGGCCGGACGCCGACTTCAGATACCTTTCGAAGGCGAACGCCTGCGCCGCATTGCTGAAGGCCACGTAAGTCTTGATCCTCCACGGTCCATGCTTCGATGTGTGCGGGACTTCACCAGCATTGTGCTTGGCCAGTCGCGCACGTGGGTCATCGGTAATTCCAACGTAGAAATGTAGCGAGTCGAGACTTTCGAGAATGTAGACGTACTTCATGGCGGATCGCCCCCGCCGTCCAGCCTACACTCGACCGATAGGCTTGCCGAGGCCCGGCTTCGCCCTTCGGGCTACGCCGCGGCAGCCTTCGCTTGCTTCGCTACGATGGAGCTCGGCTGGCTTGCCGAGCCGTAGCTTGCGAAGTAAGCGAAGGCTGGTGGAGCCAGGCGGGATCGAACCGCCGACCTCTTGCATGCCATGCAAGCGCTCTCCCAGCTGAGCTATGGCCCCTTAAGAATCGCGCGCCTCAAATTCGGCGTGCGGGCATGTCCCTCAACCACAGTTCAGGGACGATCTCAAGTCTCTTCATCACCTCCGACGTCGCCGATGATGTCGGTAACGTCTTCGTCGCCTTCTTCCTCGTCCGGAATGAAGGTGGAATCGTCGTCGTCATCGTCCTCGATGGTCTCATCGATCTCGATGTCGTCTTCCGATTCGGGAACCACGGCCTTGACCTTGCCGGTGTTCTCCTCGGCATCGGCCTCCTCGAGCGAGACCAACTCTTCGGCCTCGGCGGGCTCCGGCATGTCGGCAGCGGTGGTCGCGGCGGCAGCGGCGCGTGCGGCATCGCCACGGGCGGCCCGGGGCGGCGCAATCGGCGCAATCGGCACGACCTCGCCAGTGTAGGGCGAAATCACCGGGTTCTTGTTCAGGTCGTAGAATTTCTTACCCGTCGTCGGGCAAATACGTTTGGTTCCGAGATCGGATTTAGCCACGTGTGGATCCTGGGAAATTCTGAAAAACGGTGCTTCACTTGGCTAGTTGAGGGGCTGGTGTCAATAGCAGTTTGTCGCATTTGACGGCAGCGTGACGTGCTGGGGCCCATGTGATACTGCGGCCCCCGCAGAGGACCACAATCTTGACCCACTCAACCGCCCAAACCCCGCTGGAATCCCGCGCCGGCGGCCCCCTGACCGGGAAAGTCCGCGTTCCCGGCGACAAGTCGATTTCGCATCGCGCCCTCATTCTGGGGGCACTTTCGGTCGGCGAAACCCGCATTTCAGGCCTGCTGGAGGGTGAAGACGTCCTCAACACGGCCAAATCCATGCAGGCATTGGGCGCCAAGGTCGAGCGGTCCGGACCGTTTGCCTGGAAGGTCGCAGGCGTCGGCGTGGCCGGCTTCGCCCAGCCAGCCTCCCCGCTCGATTTCGGCAACTCCGGTACCGGGTGCCGGCTGGTGATGGGGGCGGTGGCGGGCTGCCCGATCTCGGCCGTGTTCGACGGCGATGCCTCGCTGCGCTCCCGGCCGATGCGCCGGATCCTCGATCCGCTCGAATTGATGGGCGCCAAGGCCGGCGAGATCAGGGAAGGCGGCCGCCTGCCGCTGACGCTGCATGGCGCGCGCGATCCCGTGCCGATTCTCTATCGGACTCCGGTGGCCTCGGCCCAGATCAAGTCGGCAGTGCTGCTGGCGGGGCTTGCCGCGCCCGGCGTCACCACCGTCATCGAGCAGGAAGCCAGCCGCGACCACACCGAACTGATGCTGAAACATTTCGGCGCCGAGATCGTCTCGGCCAGGGAAGGCAGCCACGGCCGCAAGATCGCGCTCACCGGCCAGCCCGAACTGCATGGCGCCGAGGTCGTGGTGCCGGCCGATCCGTCGTCGGCGGCATTTCCGGTCGTGGCGGCGCTGGTCGTCGAGGGCTCCGACATCGTTTTCTCCGATGTCATGACCAATCCGCTGCGCACCGGCCTGTTCACGACGCTGCGCGAGATGGGCGCGTCCATTGAAGAGCACGATGTTCGCGGCGACGCCGGCGAGCCGATGGCCACCTTGCGCGTGCGTGCCTCCAAACTGCGCGGAGTCGAGGTGCCGCCGGAGCGCGCGCCCTCGATGATCGATGAATATCTGGTGCTGGCGGTTGCGGCTTCGTTCGCGGAAGGCACGACGATCATGCGCGGCCTGCAGGAATTGCGCGTCAAGGAATCCGACCGGCTGGAGGCGACTGCCGCCATGCTGCGCGTCAACGGCGTCAGGGTCGAGATTGCCGGCGATGACCTGATCGTCGAGGGCCGCGGCCACGTGCCGGGCGGCGGTCTCGTCGCCACCCACATGGATCATCGTATCGCGATGTCGGCGCTGGTGATGGGACTGGCCGCCAACAAGCCGGTCAAGGTCGACGACACCGCCTTCATCGCGACGAGCTTCCCGGATTTCATTCCGATGATGCGCGCACTGGGCGCGGGGTTTTCGTGAGAGGCGGGCTTGCTGGGTTCAGGACGGCGCAAGCCCAAGGCTCGTCACCGCCTCAAGCCAGACCGGCGATTCTTCCCTGTACAATTTCTGCGTCTCCTCGAAGGTCATCGCGGTGTCATCGACGCCGAACGATTTCATGACCTTCAGCACCTTTTCGGTCTTGCCGCCGGCGACGAGGAGTTTTGAGAGTTTTTGAATGACGTCCGCCGGCGTGCCGGCGGGAGCGGCGCAGCACTGGAAGCCGGTCAATTGGAAGATGCGCGATGTTGCGCCCTGTTCCTTGAAGGACGGCACATCCGGCAATGTCGACATCCGCTTGCGCGAAACCGCGACCGCATGGCCGCGGCCGCTTTGCAGGACCGACAGTGCCGCGGAATAGCTGCCGTGGGCGCCGTCGATAAATCCGCCGGCAAGATCGGTCCACATCGGTGCCTCGCCGCGATAATGAACCGCTTCCATCTTGAGGCCGTACTGCTTGTTCATCTCGGCGACGGCCATGTGCGCGTATGACCCGGCGCCATAGGTGCCGATGTTGACCTTCTCGGCTTTCTTCGCATAGGCGACGAATTCATCGAGGGTCTTGGCGCCGGTCTTTTCGCTGGCGACGAACGGCAGACTGCCCGCCGGCATGATCGAGACGAGGACAAAATCCTTTTCGGCGTCGTAAGCGATGTCTTTGATCAGAACGCGGTTCATGATCATGGTCGTCGAGATCGTGAACATCAGCGTGTAGCCGTCGGGCGCGGCGCGCTTGGCTTCAACCGCTGCGACCGATCCCGAGGCGCCAGCCTTGTTTTCCACCGTCACGTTCTGGCCGGTCTCGGTCCGGATATATTCGCCATAGGTGCGCGCGAACAAATCGGTCTGCCCGCCTGCTGGATAGCCGGCGATGATCTTGATGGGCTTGGTTGGCCAGTCGGTCTGCGCATGGGCCGAAGTCCCGATCAGCGGGATCGCCGAGGCGGCGGCTGCGCTGCCGATAAAACGACGTCGTGAAATGGCGCTCATTGTGTCCCTCCCGCCGGTGCTATTTCTGCAGATCCTTGAATGGAATTCCCGGGCAGATTCAGATTAAAGGGGGTCAACGGCCTGGGCGAGGAAACATTTGGACGCATCTGGGGCGCGTCGGTCCGCACTGCGGAATTCACGTTCCTCAGTGGAGACGCCGTCGGTCCCCGAGACGGCGGTCCAATAACCTTTGGCGCGCGGTCTTGACCATCATCGCCGCTCTGTGCACATGGCACTCATGATCATCGCTATCGACGGGCCGGCGGCATCCGGCAAGGGTACGCTCGGCAAGCGGCTCGCTCACCATTACGGCTATCGCCATCTCGACACCGGCGTCATCTATCGCGCGGTGGCGAAGGCGCTGCTGGATCAGGGTTTTGATCTCACCGATGAGGCGCGCGCCGTCACGGTGGCGATGGAACTCGATCCCGAAAATTTCGGCCATCCCGAGCTGAAAACGCAGCGCATCGGCGACGCAGCTTCAGTCGTGTCGGCCATCCCCAGGGTACGCGAGGCGCTGGTCAATTTTCAGCGCCAGTTCGCGGCCGACCCGCCGGGCGCCGTGCTCGACGGGCGCGACATCGGTACGGTGATCTGCCCGAATGCCGACGTGAAGATCTTTGTCGTTGCCGATCCGCAGGTGCGGGCCCAGCGCCGGACGCTGGAAGCGCTGGCGCGCGGCGAAGCCGCCGACGAGGCGATGGTACTGGCGGACATCCTGAAGCGCGACGAACGGGACAAGAACCGCGCGGCCGCACCGCTGAAGGCCGCGGCCGACGCCCATATCCTCGATAACTCAAATCTCGATATCGAGGCCAGCGTGAGCGCCGCCATTGCGATCGTCGAGGCCGTCCGCGCCAGGCGGTGAAGTTTCGGTATCGGGTCAGGCTGTGCCGCAGGAGGCAAGGGCATCCGCGGCTTCAAGCCCTCTCAATTGAGTTGGATTTTGTCAGTTCTTCGAGCGCGCGCGGTCGAACGGCAATTGCTGTTCGGCCATCATGACGGGCTTCGACTTGGCAGCGGCAATCGCTTTGTCGGTCGCAAAAGCGGCCGGCTTGCCGGCAACGGCCACGGCGACGGTAAAGACGGCGAAGGCGGTCAGAGCGATCAGGCTCTTCATGGGTGGAGCTCTCCCTGTTTTTGGACCCGTGCCATCGTGTGGGGCGGGCGCTTAAGGGCGGGTTCCATCTCGCTTGGGCTTGCGGACCTTTCGCGTCATGCGGTCAACAAGGGGTTGAATGCGCGGTCCCAAAGCGCGGGCTCATGGTTAGCGTCCGTCAGCCTTAAGGGCCCGTAAATCGGGCCATTTCCGGCTTGCCGAAAATGGCCCTTGGGGCTATATCCACGGCCATCCGGGCCGCCGTCGATAAGATCAGGGCTGTCCGAGCGGGCCGGCAGGAGGTTTCAGCCCCTGCCGTCATTGGAGGAAAGTCCGCTCCAGGCTCCTGAAGTCGACACGCTGGTTTTCAGGCCCGGATAAATCAAACGTATCGAACGTGCAGGCATGCTGCCGGCCCGCTTTTGCGCTACTCCCGCAAAATGCGGTCGTTAGGGTTTGCGGACCCCTGACACTTCACGCGCGACGCGTCCCTTAACCCGAATGGCCGGCAATACCGCATCTGGAGAACATATGGCTTCGACTGCTGCTTCTTATAATCCTACCCGCGACGATTTCGCTGCAATGCTGGACGAGTCCTTCGCCGGCGGCAATCTGCAGGAAAGCTCCGTCATCAAGGGCAAGGTAGTTGCAATTGAAAAGGACATGGCCGTCATCGACGTCGGCCTGAAGACCGAGGGCCGCGTCGCGTTGCGCGAATTCGCCGGCCCCGGCCGCGAAAGCGATCTCAAGGTTGGCGACGAAGTCGAGGTGTTCCTCGACAGGATCGAGAATGCGCTCGGCGAAGCCGTGCTGTCGCGCGACAAGGCGCGCCGCGAGGAAAGCTGGGGCAAGCTCGAGAAGGCCTTCAACAACAACGAGAAGGTTCACGGCGTCATCTTCAACCAGGTCAAGGGTGGCTTCACGGTCGACCTCGACGGTGCCGTTGCCTTCCTGCCGCGCTCGCAGGTCGACATCCGTCCGATCCGCGACGTCGCGCCGCTGATGAACAACTCGCAGCCGTTCCAGATCCTCAAGATGGATCGCCGCCGCGGCAACATCGTGGTGTCCCGCCGCACGGTTCTCGAAGAGACCCGCGCCGAGCAGCGCCAGGAGCTGGTGCAGAACCTCGAAGAAGGTCAGGTGATCGACGGCGTGGTCAAGAACATCACCGATTACGGTGCGTTCGTTGATCTCGGCGGCATCGACGGCCTGCTCCACGTCACCGATATCGCCTGGCGCCGGGTCAATCACCCGACCGAGGTGCTCACCATCGGCCAGACCGTGAAGGTCAAGATCATCAAGATCAACCACGAGACCCACCGCATTTCGCTCGGCATGAAGCAGTTGCTGGACGATCCGTGGCAGGGCATCGAGGCCAAGTACCCGCTGAACGCGCGCTTCACCGGCCGCGTCACCAACATCACCGACTACGGCGCGTTCGTCGAATTGGAGCCGGGCATCGAAGGCCTGATCCACGTCTCGGAAATGTCGTGGACCAAGAAGAACATGCACCCCGGCAAGATCGTCTCGACCTCGCAGGAAGTCGAAGTGCAGGTTCTGGAAGTCGATTCGGTCAAGCGCCGCATCTCGCTCGGTCTCAAGCAGACCATGCGCAACCCCTGGGAAGTCTTCGTCGAGAAGTTCCCGGTCGGCTCGACCGTCGAAGGCGAGGTCAAGAACAAGACCGAGTTCGGTCTGTTCCTGGGTCTCGACGGCGACGTCGACGGCATGGTCCATCTGTCCGACCTCGACTGGAAACTTCCGGGCGAGCAGGTCATCGACAACTTCAAGAAGGGCGACATGGTCAAGGCCGTGGTGCTCGACGTCGATGTCGAAAAGGAGCGCATCTCGCTCGGCGTCAAGCAGCTCGAAGGGGACCCCTTCGCAGAACCTGGCGACGTCAAGAAGGGCGCAGTCGTGACTTGCGAAGTGCTCGAAGTGAAGGAAGCCGGCATCGAGGTGAAGATCTCGGGCACCGACTTCACCACCTTCATCAAGCGCTCCGAACTCGCCCGTGACCGCAACGATCAGCGCGCCGAACGGTTTGCCGTCGGCGAGAAGGTCGATGCCCGCGTCATCCAGTTCGACAAGAAGGCCCGCAAGGTGCAGGTCTCGATCAAGGCGCTGGAAGTGGCCGAAGAGAAGGAAGCCATCGCGCAGTACGGCTCCTCCGATTCGGGCGCCACGCTGGGCGACATTCTCGGCACCGCGCTGAAGAACCGCGAGAAGTAAGCGCTCGCTTATCTGTCTGCGACATCAGGCCCCGGTTTCAACCGGGGCCTTTTTGTTTCCCTCTTCCCGTAGCCCGGATGTAGCGTAGCGAAATCCGGGGTCCTTGCCGCGGATGAACTTGCCCCGGATTGCGCTTCGCTCCATCCGGGCTACGACGTGGACGGCAGGGGTCTTGTTTTCTTCATATTGCACCGCAATTGATGTAATCAGGTAAAGCTTCGCTAGCGCTGCAGATGCAAAACGACCGGGATATTTCAGGAGAAATTCGATGTCGCTCGATTCGGACGTGATCGTCGATCGCCGCAGGATCCGCCGGAAGCTGACATTCTGGCGCGTCGTGGCCAGCCTGGTTGCAATCGCCGCGATCGTCACCGTCGGCGTGCTCGCGACCAGGAGCGGTCCGGCTGCGCTGACGGCGTCGGGATCGATCGCGCGTGTCAATATCGAGGGGCTGATCCGCAGCGACCAGCAGCGCGTCGAGGCGCTGGAGCGGCTGGAGAAATCGAGCCACGTGGCCGTTATCGTGCATATCAATTCGCCGGGCGGCACCACGGCCGGCTCCGAACAGCTCTATGATTCCCTGGTGCGGCTGAAGGCCAAGAAGCCGCTGGTCGTGGTGGTCGAAGGGCTGGCCGCGTCGGGCGGTTACATCACGGCGCTCGCCGCCGATCATATCGTTGCTCGCCAGAGCTCGCTGGTCGGTTCGATCGGCGTGCTGTTTCAATTTCCGAATTTCACCGAGCTGATGAAGACCGTGGGCGTCAAGGTCGAGGAAGTGAAATCCTCGCCGTTAAAGGCTGCGCCCAACGGTTTCGAGCCGACCAGCCCGGAGGCCCGCGCCGCGCTCGATGCGCTGGTGAAGGATTCCTATGCCTGGTTCCGTGGCCTGGTGAAGGATCGGCGCGGCATGGATGAGGCGCTGCTCGAAAAGGTCGCCGATGGCCGCGTCTTCACCGGCCGCCAGGCGGTCGAATTGAAGCTGGTCGATCAACTCGGCGACGAAAAATCAGCCGTTGCGTGGCTGGTGGCCGAAAAGAAGATCAAAAGCGACCTGCCGGTGCGCGACTTCAAGCTCACCCCGCAGTTCGGCGACCTGACTTTCCTGCGCGCGGCAGCTTCCATCGCATTCGATGCGCTCGGATTGAGTTCCATCGCGCGCCAGATCGAGCAGGCCGGCGTTGCACAAGCGGTGGATCAGCTCAGTCTCGACGGCATGCTGGCGTTGTGGCGCCCTGCAGCCGCCAATTGAACCGCAGCGGCTGCTCTTCGCCACGTTCTCCCGCACCGCGGGTGTTGTCACAAACCCCTTCCGGGCGGCTGGGCATGCCATATCGCGTTGCCCAAAAGTGATTTAGCGTCTTGACAGTTCAAGGTATTTTCACGGAAATGGATATCCGCACGATCCCGGATCCCAACTTCGATGATCAAATCCGAACTTGTTCAGCGCATCGCCGAGCACAACCCGCACCTCTACCAGCGGGATGTGGAGAACATTGTGAACGCGATCCTCGATGAGATCGTCGCGGCTCTAGCACGCGGCGACCGTGTCGAGCTGCGCGGCTTCGGCGCTTTTTCAGTCAAGCATCGCCCGGCGCGCGCAGGCCGCAATCCACGCACCGGCGCGCATGTGCCGGTCGACCAGAAGAGCGTCCCCTTCTTCAAAACGGGGAAGGAAATGCGCGAGCGGCTGAACCGCGACGACAGCTCGCCCGAGGCCGGCGCGTAAAGCTTTTCCGGGCTTTGACTGGATGTAGCCGTGTTGCGGGGCTCGTACCCGCCTTTCTCCATCATATCGAGAGATGGTCATGCGAAAGTTCTTCACGGCGCTGGTCGTCATTCCCCTGGGGCTGATCTTCATCGTCTTTGCGGTCGCCAACCGCCATTTCGTGACGGTGTCGTTCGATCCTTTCAATGCGGCCGATCCGGCGATCGCGGTGAGCATGCCGCTGTTTGCCGTGATCATTACGGTGGCCATTCTGGGGGTCGTGGCCGGCGGCATGGCGACCTGGTTCCGCCAGCGGCACTGGCGCCGGGCGGCGCGCCACCATGAGGCGGATGCCCGTCGTGCCAGGGCGGAAACGGCCGATTTGCGGGCTGCGGCGGCGGTGTCCCGGGGCGATCAGCAGCGGCTTCCGGCGCCCTCTAGTTACGGATTCTATGGGGCCGCCGGGCGAGACAAGCAGGGCGCGACGTTGTAGAACCCGCCCCGTCAGCCCCGGTTCCAGCCGGTTACGGGGCTCGAACTAGGCGCCCGAGAAACCATGTCCCTGCTCGTCAAAATTTGCGGCCTGTCCACGCGCGAGACGCTCGAGGTGGCGCTTGAAGCGGGCGCCGACATGGTGGGGTTCGTGTTCTTTCCGCGGTCGCCGCGCCATCTCAGCCTCGAGACCGCGCGGGAACTCGGCAGGCAGGCCAAGGGCCGCGCCGCCAAAGTGGCGCTATCGGTCGATGCCGACGATGCGACGCTGGAAAACGTCGTCGAGACGCTGCGGCCGGATCTCCTGCAACTGCACGGCAAGGAAACTATCGCGCGGGTGCGCGACATCAAGGCGAAGTTTTCGCTCCCGGTGATGAAGGTGATCGCGGTCGAAACGTCGGCCGATCTCGCCGCGCTGCCGGGCTATGCCGGCGTGGCCGATCGCATCCTGTTCGATGCCCGCGCGCCGAAGGACGCCACGCGGCCCGGCGGGCTGGGCGCGGTGTTCGATTGGCACGTGCTGGAAAAGCTCGACCTCCAACTGCCGTTCATGGTCTCGGGCGGGCTTTCCGCCGCCAACGTGGCAGAGGCGGTCCGCGTCACCCGCGCCGGCGGCTTCGATGTGTCCTCCGGCGTCGAAAGCTCGCCCGGCGTCAAGGATCCCGAGCTGATCCGCAATTTCATTCGCGCCGCGCGCGCCAGCGAAGAACTGATGGTCCGATGAATCCTAACCTGCCCAATTCATTCCGCACCGGCCCCGACGAGCGCGGGCATTTCGGTAATTTCGGCGGCCGCTTTGTCGCGGAAACGCTGATGCCGCTGATCCTCGATCTGGAAAAGGCCTATGCGGCGGCCAAGGCCGATCCGTCATTCCAGACCGAGATGAACGGCTATCTCAAGGACTATGTCGGCCGGCCGTCGCCGCTTTACTTCGCCGAGCGGCTCACCGAGCATCTCGGCGGCGCCAAGATTTATCTGAAGCGCGAAGAGCTGAACCATACCGGCTCGCACAAGGTGAACAACGTGCTCGGCCAGATCATGGTCGCGCGGCGCATGGGCAAGAAGCGCATCATCGCCGAGACCGGCGCCGGCCAGCATGGCGTGGCCACCGCAACGCTGTGCGCGCGCTTTGGTCTGGAATGCGTGGTCTATATGGGCGCGGTGGACGTCGCCCGTCAGGCGCCGAACGTGTTTCGCATGGAGATGCTGGGTGCCAAGGTCGTTCCGGTGCAGTCAGGCACGCGCACGCTGAAGGACGCCATGAACGAGGCGCTGCGCGACTGGGTCACCAACGTGCACAACACCTTCTACTGTATCGGCACCGTGGCAGGCCCGCACCCGTATCCGATGATGGTGCGCGACTTCCAGTCGGTGATCGGCGACGAAACGCGCAAGCAGATGCAGGAGGCCGAAGGGCGGTTGCCGGATTCGCTGGTCGCGTGCATCGGCGGCGGCTCCAACGCGATGGGCCTGTTTCATCCCTTCCTCGACGATCCCTCGGTCGAAATTTTTGGCGTCGAAGCGGCGGGGCACGGGCTGACACAACTCCATGCCGCTTCGATCGCCGGCGGCCGGGCCGGCGTGCTGCACGGCAACCGCACCTATCTGCTGATGGACGATGACGGCCAGATCCAGGATGCGCATTCGATCTCGGCAGGGCTCGACTATCCCGGCATCGGCCCGGAGCATTCCTGGCTGCACGAGACCGGCCGCGTCACCTATCTTTCCGCGACCGACGACGAAGCGCTTGCCGCCTTCATGCTGCTGTCGCGACTGGAAGGCATTCCGCCCGCGCTGGAGTCTGCGCACGCAATCGCCAAGGTTACCGAGCTCGCGCCGAAGCGGCCGAAGGACCATCTGATGGTGGTCAATCTTTCCGGCCGCGGCGACAAGGACATTCCGCAGATCACGGAGATATTGAAAGGCAGGAAGCAGTGACTACCCGTATCGACGCACGCTTTGCCGAGCTCGCAAAAGAAGGCCGCTCGGCTTTCGTAACCTTCCTGATGGCCGGCGATCCCGATCCCGCGACTTCGCTCGACATCATCAAGGCGCTGCCCAAGGCCGGCGCCGACATCATCGAGATCGGCATGCCCTTCACCGATCCGATGGCGGACGGTCCGTCGATCCAGGCTGCGGGCCTGCGCGCGCTCAAGGGCGGCATGACCCTACGGAAGACGCTCGAGATGGTGCGCGGCTTCCGCAAGGAGGACAGCACCACGCCGCTGGTGCTGATGGGCTATTACAATCCGATCTACATTTACGGGGTCGACAAGTTCCTCGCCGATGCCAAGACCGCCGGCGTCGATGGCCTCATCATCGTCGACCTGCCGCCGGAGGAGGACGATGAGCTCTGCATTCCCGCGCTGAAGGCCGGTCTCAACTTCATCCGCCTCGCAACGCCTACCACCGACGACAAGCGTCTGCCCGCCGTGCTCGCGAACACCTCCGGCTTTGTCTACTATGTCTCGATCACCGGGATCACCGGCGCTGCCGCGGCCGATTCGAAGGCCGTCGGCGATGCAGTCGCCCGTATCAAGCGCCACACCAAGCTTCCGGTCTGCGTCGGCTTCGGCATCCGCACCCCGCAGGCGGCGCGCGCGATTGCCGAGAAGGCCAATGGCGCCGTGGTCGGCACCGCCCTGGTCGATGCGTTGCGCGACAGCCTCGACACGCAGGGGCAGGCGACCAGCAAGACGGTGGCCGCGGTGGCCGATCTGGTGGCGTCGCTGGCACAGGGCGTCCGGGGTGCCAAGCAGGCTGCGGAATAAGCCACAATTTGCGTGGAAATAGGCGGGCATGATCCGGAAAAGTGGAGACCGGTTTTCCGAAAAAGATCATGCCAAACTAGGAGGCAGCGGCTTGCCGGGTCCAGGCCAGGCCGCCATATATTCCAGTCAATGCGTTAACCGCATTCGGAGCGAAACATGAATTGGCTCACCAACGTCGTCCGGCCGAAGATCCGCAACATCCTGCGGCGCGAGACGCCGGAGAATTTGTGGATCAAGTGCCCCGATTCCGGACAGCTCGTGTTCTACAAGGACGTCGAGGCCAACCAGTTCGTCATCCCCGGCTCGAACTACCACATGCGCATGGGCGCGGTGGCGCGGCTGAAGTCGATCTTCGACAACGAGACCTGGTACGACATCGCGCTGCCCGAAGTGACGGCCGATCCGCTCAAGTTTCGCGATGAGCGCAAATATGTCGACCGCATCAAGGATGCCCGCGCCAAGACCGGGCTGAACGACGCCATCAAGGTCGGCTACGGCAAGCTGGAAGGCGCCGGCGTCGTCATCGCGGTGCAGGATTTCGATTTCATGGGCGGCTCGCTCGGCATGGCCGCGGGCGAAGCGATCGTGCGCGGGCTCGAACTCGCGCTCGAAAAGAAATCGCCCTTCATCATGTTCGCCGCCTCCGGCGGCGCGCGCATGCAGGAAGGCATCCTGTCGCTGATGCAGATGCCGCGTACGACTGTCGGCGTGCAGATGCTGCGCGAAGCGAAGCTGCCCTACATCGTGGTGCTGACCAATCCGACCACCGGCGGCGTTACCGCGTCCTATGCCATGTTGGGAGACGTCCATATTGCCGAGCCGGGCGCGCTGATCGGCTTCGCCGGCGCGCGCGTGATCGAGCAGACCATCCGCGAGAAGCTGCCGGAAGGATTCCAGCGCGCCGAATATCTGCTCGACCACGGCATGATCGACATGGTGGTGCATCGTCACGAGATGCGTCCGACGCTGGCGCGGCTGTGCCGGATCCTGACCAAATCGCCGCCGCTTGAAACAGCCTCCAAGCCTTCGCCGCAGGTCACGGACCCCGCCCAGATCGTCTCGACGCCGGAAGCCGTGCCGGCCGCGCCCCACGCGTGAACCTGCCGGCCGCCAATCCTCAGCCGCTCGGTGAGTTGATCGCGCGGCTGTCTGCGCTGCATCCAAAGCGCATCGATCTCAGCCTCGATCGCATGCACCGCCTGCTGGCGCGGCTTGATCATCCCGAGCGGACGCTGCCGCCGGTGATCCATATCGCCGGCACCAATGGCAAGGGCTCCACGATCGCCTACTTGCGCGCGATCCTCGAAGCCGCAGGGCTACGCGTCCACGTCTTCACTTCACCTTATCTCGTGCGGATCAACGAATGCTATCGCATCGGCGAGAGCGGCGGCGGACGGCTGGCCGATGATGCCGAGTTGCGCCGGGTGCTGGAGCATTGCGAACAGGTCAACGCAGGCGAGCCGGTCACGATTTTCGAGATGGAAACCGCGGCGGCGTTTTGCCTGTTCGCGGAGCATGACGCCGATGTCGTCTTGCTGGAAACCGGTCTCGGCGGAAGATTGGACGCCACCAACGTCATCGACCGGCCGGTCGCAACCGTCATCACGCCGGTCAGCATGGACCATACCGAGTTTCTCGGTAAATCCCTGACTGCTATTGCAGGTGAAAAGGCCGCCATCATCAAGCGCAGCGCGCCGGTGATTTGCGCGGAGCAGGGGGTGGAGGCGATGTCGGTAATCGAGGCGCAGGCCAATCGCATGCGCGCGCCGCTGCATGCGGCAGGCCAGCAATGGCATGTCGGCGTCGAGCGCGGACGGCTGGTCTATCAGGACGAGCGCGGCCTGATGGACCTTGCGGCGCCAAAACTGTTCGGCCGGCATCAGTTCGACAATGCCGGTCTTGCGATTGCGACGCTGCGGGCAATCGAGGCGTTCAGGATCGGGATGCCGGCATTCGAGGCCGGCATCGTTGGCGCTGAATGGCCGGCGCGGATGCAGCGGCTGGTCGCAGGCGCGCTGGTCGATCAGGGGCCGAAGGGCTGCGAGATCTGGCTCGACGGCGGACACAATGCCGAAGGCGGCCGTGTTGCTGCGGCGGCGCTCGGCGATCTCGAAGAGCGGGTGTCGCGGCCGCTGGTGGTGATCGCGGGCATGATGGCGAACAAGGATGTCGGCGCGTTCCTCGCCAATTTCGCAGGTCTCACGCGCCACATCATGGCGGTGCCGATTCCGGGCCGCGACAACGCGATGCCGCCGGACCGGGTGGCGGATGCGGCCCGCGCGCTCGGCATGCGCGTGGAAAATGCTGCAAGCGTCGAAGCCGCGCTGCACGCACTCTCGCGTCTCGCCTATGAAGTGCCGCCGCGGATTCTGATTACCGGCTCGCTCTATCTTGCCGGCCATGTACTCGCGATCAACGGCACGCCACCAGGCTAGAAATTAAATGACCGCTGGAATTGCTTCCAGCGGCCGCCCGGGAAGAAATAATTGATTGTTTATGGAATTCGCCAGCCCCGGTGTTTGCAAAGACTAACCAACGTGTCTGAAAGCCGCGAGTAGGAACCTGGGTTCCGCAATAGGAAACAAGGATAATGTTGCAGGCTGGTTTCACCCAAATGAGGTAGGTGGCCGCAGCATCGTTGTTGCATTGTGAGACAGAACAGCGGAGCTGTAATCGATATGCGTTTTGCCGTCATTGCCGATGTGCACGGAAACTATCTCGCGCTGGAAGCCGTGCTGGCCGACATCCGCGCGCAGGGCATCAAGGAAATCGTCAATCTCGGCGACATGGCAAGCGGCCCGCTCGACGCGCGGCGCACCATGGACGCGTTGATGGCGCTCGATGCCGTTCACGTGCTCGGCAATCATGATCGCTATCTGATCGATCGACCGCCGGAGAAGATGGGATCATGGGACCGCCCGGCCCATGCGCAACTCGATAAGCGCCATCTCGATTGGTTTCGCGCCGTGCCGAAGACATCAGTGTTTCGCGATCAGGTCTTTCTGTGTCACGCCACGCCCCAGCACGATGAGATCTATTGGCTGGAAAAGGTTTTGCCCGACGGCACGGTGCGGATGTCATCGCTGGATGAGATCGAGCAGCATGCGCTTGGCATCCCGCAATCCCTCATCCTCTGCGCGCACACCCACATTGCGCGCGCGGTCAGGCTTCGCGATGGCCGGTTGATCGTCAATCCCGGCAGCGTCGGCTCACCCGGCTATCGCGACGTCCATCCCTTTCCGCATGTCATCGAAGCCGGCACACCGGATGCGCGCTACGCGATCCTCGAACGCACCGATGGCGTCTGGCGCGTGACGTTTCGGCATGTGCCGTATGATCACGAGGCGATGGCGGCTCTGGCGCGGCGGAATGGTCAGGCCGAACTCGCGTCAGCGCTGGCGACGGGATGGATCGGATAGCCGACGCCCGTAGCCCTGTAGCCCGGATGGAGCGAAGCGCAATCCGGGGCAACTCCATCAATGAGCGAAACATCCCGGGTTACGCGGAGCCTGTCATCGGGCGCGCATTCGCGCGACCCGTTGGCTTCACTCGGGCTACGTGGTTTCGATCAACGCGGCTGATCGGCGACGTCGGACACACCGACATGGTCGCGATAGACCATCTCCCAGCCTTTCCAGCCGGTGAAGAGCAGGATCAGCACGACGACGAACGACAGCACCAGTCCGGTCGGGATGATGGCGGACGTGCCCTCGGTGTAGCGCGAATACCAGTTGTAAAGCTCGATCAGGACCGCAACGACATTGCCGCCGGCGTGCAGCCAGGCATCGTTGAGATTGCGGATGCGATCGTCTCCCATCAGGTCGATCACGCCGACGACGGCCGCGAGCGCGGCCATGATCAGGCCGATGCCGAGCAGCCAGAGCGATGCGGTGGCCCAGAACTCGTTCGAGGTTCGCCAGAACGCGATATCCGAAACAAAGGCCAGAACGAAGCAGGCGACCGGAAATGGAATGAGCATGGGATGGATTGGGTGACCGGCGATCTGCGCGGTCGATCTAGGGTTTGTCATGAATGCCTCCTCAATGGGCAATAGGCATTGAACTACCTATCAGGAGGCGAGTTCCTGCGCTGTGGCGCAAAGGGCGCGGGACAGTGCGTCGCACAACCCTGCGCAACGCCCGCTTCACGACATAGGGCCGCTCACTTCAGCAGCTTCATCGGGTCGGCGGCCTTCTGCTTGAGCTGATCGAAGGTGCATTGCCGCGGCGCCTTGTCGGGCCGCCAGCGCTGGATGGAGGTGCCGTGGCGGAATCGCTCGCCGCTGAAATGATCGTAGCAGACCTCGATCACGAGTTTCGGCTTCAGGGGACACCACTGCGCCGAACGCTCGGTCGACCATCGGCTCGGGCCGCCCGGCGCGTTGCCGGTGAAGCCGGGAGCTGCGATCAGCGGCTCCAACCTTGCCGTCAGTGCCGGCTTGTCCGCCTGCTTGATGGCGGAGGTGAAGCCGACATGATGCAGGACTCCCTCGTCGTCGTAGAGACCAAGCAGCAGGGAGCCGACAACCCTGCGGTTCGCTAGTCTGTTGGTGGCGTAACGGAAGCCGCCGACCACGCAATCGGCGCTGCGGAATTTCTTGATCTTCTGCATGCCGTCGCGGTTGCCGGCCTGATAGGGCAGGTCGATGCGCTTGGCGATCACGCCGTCCGACCCGCCGCCGGATTGCTTCAGCCATTTTTGCGCGGTGGCATAGCTCGTGGTGACGGGCGACAGGCGAAATGTCGGACTGGATTTGAACTGGGCCTTTGCAAAAGCCTCCAGTGCGGGGCGGCGCTCGCGCAGCGGCGAGGCGGCGAGTTTCTTGTCCGTCGCTGAGGCCAGCAGGTCGAATGCGAGAAACAGCGCCGGCGTTTCCTGGGAAAGCTTCTTGACGCGGCTTTCGGCGGGATGAATTCGCTGCAGCAGATCGTCGAACGAAAACGCTTTGCCGCGTGGCACGACGATTTCACCGTCGAGCACAAAGGCGCTGGCTTTCAACGCCAGCGCGGCGCGAACCAGTTCGGGAAAATAGCGGGCGAGGTCCTCCCCCGACTTGGACCGGAGGTCGACCTTGTCGCCCTGGCGGGATAGCAGGCAGCGAAAGCCGTCCCATTTGGGCTCGTACTGCCATTCCGCGCCGCGCGGGATGACATCGACCGAGCGCGCTTCCATTGCCGCGAGCGGGGCGGAATTCCGGCGAGCCTTACCAGACGGCAGGCTCAGGGATTCTTCTACGCGAGACATGCCGTCTCAACGCAAACGGCCGGCTATTCGCCGGCCGTTGTCGGAAAAATTCTATAAAGAGACGATCAGACCGCCGCGGTGATCCATTGCTGCAGCTTGGCCTTCGGCGCGGCGCCGACCTGACGGGAGGCCATCTCGCCGCCCTTGAAGATCATCAGGGTCGGGATCGACATCACGCCGTATTTCGAGGCCGTCTTCGGGCTCTCGTCGACGTTCAGCTTGACGATCTTGACCTTGTCGCCCATCGCGCCGGAAATCTCGTCGAGCGCAGGCGCGATCATGCGACAGGGGCCGCACCATTCGGCCCAGAAATCGACGACCACCGGGCCGGTGGCCTTGAGCACTTCGGCTTCGAAATCGGCGTCAGAAACCTTGCCAACGGCCATCGGAATTACCTCTTCGGTTAGAAATTAAGGGGCGCGGTCAAGAATCGCGCCCTGGGATGATGTGGCAAACCTATGAACGCGATCCTGCCGGGTCAAGCGCGGTCACGCCGAGATGATGGATGCCAGCTCGGCCTCCAGCGCGGGGGCCGGAATCTCCATTAATTCAGAGGTTTCGGTCCACAGCAGCGCGGTGCGGATCGGGAGCTGGGGATAAAGCTTGCCGAGCGCCGCCCGGTACAGCGCGAGCTGGCGGACATAGTCCCGCGGCGCCTCCTCCGGCCGGCTCGGCGGGGTATGGTTGGTCTTGAAATCGACGATCAGGACCTCGCTGTCCGTGACCACGAGGCGGTCGATCTGCCCGGACACCAGCGCCGGACGCCCGCCCGGCCGCTCCAGCCGCCCGACGATCGAGACCTCGGCGCGGCTGCCCGGGGCAAACACGGGCGCAAAGCGTGCCTCCGCGATCAGGGCCAGCGTGCTTTCGGCGAGCTGCTGCCGCTCCTCCGCGGTCCAGCCATCGGCATTGCGGGCCAGATAGGCCAGCGCGGCCTCGCGGCGGCGTTCGACGGCGACGTCGGGCAGGGATTGCAGCAGCCGGTGGACCAGCGTGCCGCGCTGCAGGGCGCGGGCGCGCTGCATGAGCGATTCGGCCGTCCGTACCGGCTGGTGCCCGCTGTCCGCGGGGTCGGAAGGGCGCAGCAGGCTTCCCGGCGAAATTTCAGGCTGTGCCGGGGTCAGCAGCCAGCTCGGCAGAACGATCGGCGCCGTCGAGGACGGCGTGGCAGCCGGAGCGGCCGATGGCGCAGTCTCCTCAGGGCGCGCATAGCGCTTCACGCGGCCGGCGGTCGTTTCGATCTCCTGAAGCTGCAATCCGGAACCGGCGAGCCCCTTGGTGATCAGATCGTACCAGGACAACGGCCGGACGCTCTTCATGTTGCCGGGCATGCAGCCGCCGACGACAAGGCGGTCCGCCGCGCGCGTCATCGCGACATAGAGCAGGCGGCGGTATTCATCCTCGGTATCGCCGATCATCGCCGCGCGGGCCGCGACGACGGCCGGCGGATCCTCGGCCTTGCGGCCGGCCCAGACCACGACACCTGGTGCATGCGGATCGGCATTGCCTACCGGCAGGTTGATCAGCTTCAGCCGCTGCGTATCCGAAGGCGAGGTCGTGGTATCAACCAGGAACACGACGGAAGCCTCCAGGCCCTTGGCGCCGTGCACGGTCATGACGCGGACCTCATCGCGCGAAATCTCCATGTCGCGCTTCACCTCGAGGTCGGCCGTGCGGAGCCACGCCATAAAGCCCTGCAGCGAGGCCGGCGCCTTGCGCTCGTAGTTCAGCGCCAGCTCCAGAAACTCATCGAGCGCGTCGTTGGCCTCGTGTCCGAGCCGCCGCAGGATTTGCGCGCGGCCGCCGTCGCCGCCGAGCAGCCAGGCATAGAACGCAAACGGCGTTTCGCTGGCAAAGCGACGCTCGCACTGCTCGAGCCGCCACAGCGCGTCGCGTAAGCGGCCGTCGGTCGGCGCGCGCGCGGTCAATGCGGCGCGGAGCGATCCCTTGCGCTGCCAGGCGATCTTGAACAGGTCGTCGTCGTCGAGTCCGAACAGCGGGCTCTTCAGCGCCACCGCCAGCGCCAGATCGTCCTGCGGCAGCAGGAGCGCGTCGGCGAGGTTCATCAGGTCGATGATTGCGATGTGCTCGGTCAGCTTGAGGCGGTCGGCGCCGGCGACCGGGATGCCGGCATGCTTCAGCGCCTGGATCACGGCGTCGAACGCGTTGCCGCGCCGGCGCACCAGCACCAGCATGTCGCCATAGCGCAGCGGCCGGCGGTCGCCCTTGCTGCCGGTCATGGCGCGACTGGCCACCAGCGCCTTGATCTCGGCCTGGATGCGCCGGGCCAGCTTCACTTCGGGGCTGGTCGCGGCAACGCCGTCGAACGGCGCGCGCCAGCCTTCGATGTCCTGCCGGTCGTCGGCTTCCGCGAGTTCCCAGAGATCGATCTGGCTCGGGCCAGCGTCGGCCAGCGCGTGATGGATCGGATTGCCGATATCGACCGCATGAATGCTGCGAAAGATATCCTGCTCGCGAAACACCTGGTCGACCGCATGCAGAATCGCCGGTCCCGAGCGGAACGAATAGGTAAACGATACTGGGTCGAACTTCAGCCCGGCACCCTCGAACTTCCGCTGAAGTGCGCGGCGGCGCAGGTCGAACTCGCGCGGGGCCGCGCCCTGGAACGAAAAGATCGACTGCTTCTCGTCGCCGACCGCGAACACCGTTCGGACCACGCCGTCGCGTGCGCCCGCGCCCGAGGTGAATTCGGAGATGATGTGCGCGACGATGTCCCATTGCCGGGGGCTGGTATCCTGCGCCTCGTCGATCAGCACATGGTCGACGCCGCGGTCGAGCTTGTAATGCACCCAGCCCGAGGAAACGCGGTCGAGCATGGCCAGCGTCTTGTCGATCAGGTCGTCATAGTCGAGCAGGCCGCGCTCCTGCTTCTCGCGGCGATAGTTCGCGGCCGCCGCGGTCGCGATATAGAGCAAGGCCTCGGTGCGGTCTCGGGCGACGACGGCGCGGCGGCGTTCGATCAGCGGGCCAAGGCGGCGAGCTTCCGATTCGAACAAGCGTCCAACGGCTGGATTGTCCCGCGCAAAATTCTTCGTCACCACGGATTTGCGCGGCGTGCGGTCAGCGTCGGTGAGAAACACGCAGAGATACTCTTCCACCTGGGCTGCGCCGGAAAACATCAACGCTGCGCGAAGCTGTGCGGCCTGGCTCTGATCGGTTTTGCTTCCGCTATCCAGTGCAGACGCGACTTCCTGCCAGCATGATCGCGGCAGGTTCGGTCCGTCCAATATCTCGCGCTCGACATCCTCGATGCGATCATCGGGAGCGACGCCGAGCGCCGCCGAAATCTGCGCCGCGGCGGCCTGCGCGCTCCCGGCGGCATCCGTCCAGGCCATGAAATGGTCGCGGCTGAGACAGGCCTCGCGCACCACTTCCTTGAAGGTGACGTCGGCGGCGCTTGCCATCGCCGTCATCAGTGCGCGTCCGGTGGCGCTGTCGGGATTGCGTGAAGCCTCGAGAAAAACGGCGAGATTGGCGCGCTCCATCATCTCGTTCTGGTCGCGGTCGTCGAGCACGGCGAAGCGCGCCGGCACGTTGGCCTCGAACGGGAACTGCTGCAGCAGCCGCGTGCACAGCGCGTGGATGGTCTGCACCTTCAGCCCGCCCGGCGTCTCCAGCGCGCAGGCGAACAGTTTGCGCGCCGACTTGCGCAAACGCACACTGGGATGGGGAATGCCGGCCTCGCGGATCGCCGCGTCCAGTGCGTCGTCGTCGAGCGTCACCCAATGGCCCAGCGTGGTGAACACGCGCTCAGCCATGTTGGCGGCGGCTGCTTTGGTGAAGGTGATGCAGAGGATCTTTTCCGGCGCCACGCCGTCGAGCAGCAGCCGGATCACCCGCTGCACCAGCACATGGGTCTTGCCGGAGCCCGCATTCGCCGAAACGAAAGCGGAAGCTGCCGGATCGGACGCGCGCGCTTGGGTAGCGCGAACCGCGTCGGGGATGATGCGCCGAGCCTTCACCATTCCTCGATCCCCAGGCCGCCGGCCGCCGACCATTCCTTGATCCGGGCGAGATCGTCATAGGCGCCGTAGCGGTTCGACCACATCGACAGGTTCAGCGAGGTGTAGGCGGTCTCCTCGTTTTCGAATTTGCGGATCAGCGCTTCAAGCTGCTCGCGGGCGTAGTCGGCCGCCTCGTCCGGCCGCTGCGGCGTATCGTTGTTCCTGATCTTCAGCTCCAGCGAGCGGTGCTCGCCGGGCGGATTGTTGCCGCTGAGGCGGACATAGACGAGCTCGCCGACGGAGGAGCCGGCGTCGATGTTCTCAAAGCCGCCTTCGCGCAGGATCGCGGCCTCCAGCGTCAGTTGCGGCGACAGGCCCATCCGCACCTGCTTACCCGTAGGCGGCTGGCCGGTCTTGTAATCGAGGATCGCAAAGCTGCCGTCATGGCGCTGCTCGATTCGGTCGGCGCGCGCCGACAGGGTGAAGATCCGCTCGTTGTCGAGCGGGATCTTGATCTCGCCTTTGATCTCGGCGGCAATTTTTTCGATGTCCTCGCGCCGCGCCTCTTCCCAATCCGCAAACCAGGTGGCGATGCGCTGAAACCGCGGCCACCACAGCGCCCGCGCCTCGGGCCGTTCCATCAGTGGTGCAAAGAATTTCTCGCCGATGCCGCGCAGCACCAGCGCGGGCTGCGGGGGCAGGGTGTCGGCAAATTTCTGCGTGAATTCGCCGAGTGCATCGTGGATGGCCGAGCCGCGATCGGCCGCCGACAGCGGCATGTCGACGGGATCGAGCGGATCGAGCCGCAGAATATATTTCGCGTAGATCGTATAGGGATCGCGCAGCCAGTCCTCGATCGCCGTGACCGACAGTTTGAGCGGCCGCGTCTCGACCGGCGGCTTCGGTGCGGGCTGCGCGATCGGTTCGACCGCGTCGGGCTGATCGAGTTCGGCAGCGAAGCGGACGTAATTATCGCCGGCCCTTCTGGCCTCTTCCCAGCGCGCTTCGCCCGCCACCGCCTCCAGCCGGTGCAGGAAGCGCGAGGCGACCGCCGGCGCGCCGCCGACCTTGGCCGAATGGGTCAGGATCACGTCGTCCATTCCCAATAATTGCGCGAAGTCGTGCGCGGAGAGGCCGATGCGCCGCTCCGGCAGGTCGAGGCCAAGCTCGTGGCGCATCGGCCGGCTGAGCCAGGGATCGACCCGCGGCGCCGGCGGCCACACGCCCTCGACCAGCCCGCCGAGGATGACGCGGTCGGATTCGGTGAGCCGTGCTTCGAGCTGGCCGTAGATCTGTAACTGCGCGTCGGCCTGCTCCGGCCGTCGCACCATGCGATCGGCATAGGCGGTCTGAAACACCTCGGGGTAATCGCCGAGCTGGACCATCAGGCCGCTCGGCTTCTGCTCGGCGAGCAGATCGTCGAACGCCGCTGACAGCGCCGATCCCTGGGCCTCCTCGAAGGCTACGGCCACGCCGTTCTGATCTGACGACAATGCAAGCAGGATCTCGCGATGGCGTACCGCGAGCTCGGCGAAATCGTACGGCTTTGACGAGCCCATGACTTCCAGCGGCGACAGTGCCTTCTGCAGCGATGCGATCAACGCTTGGGCCTGATCGAGTTCGTCATCCTTCAATTTTGCGCGCGGCTCGGAAGCGTGAAGCGAAGAAGTCTCCTTGCGCCGGAGCTTTCCGAGCTCAACGCGGAAACGGTCGAAGTCGCGCGCAAGGCCACTCGTTCCCGCTTGCGGCCGGGTGCCGCGCAGCAGCGCCAGTTCGAGAGTCTCGATGGCGTGCCTGAACGCGCCGGATGCGCCGCCTAGCCGGAACAGCGGATGCTTCAATAGCGCCAGCAGCGTCGGCGGTTCCAGTCCCTTGGCGACGGCTTCCGCGGCGAGGCGCGCAAAAATGCCGCTCGGCGTGTCCATCAGCGCGTCACCGCCGGAATCGTCAAATTCAAGATTCCAGCGCCTCAGCGCCGCCATCACCCGCCGCGCCAGCGCGCGATCCGGCGTCACCAGCGCCGCCGATTTGTTGAGGTGCCGCGCCTCGCGCATCGCTACCGCAATCGCCAGCGCTTCCATCTCCGAGCTGGGCGCCTCGACGACGGCCAGCTTCGTCATGCCGGCGGCGATCCGTTGCGATACATCCGGCTGCGCCAGCCGATCATGCCATTGCTCGGTCGCCGTCGACGGCCGCATCGTCTCCGACATCAGCACCTCGCGGCCCTGTTGTGCCGGCGTGCCCAGTATTTCGACGTCGCTCCGCTTGATGCCAAAACGATCCAGCAATCCCTGCATCGCGAATTGCGGATGGTTCGAGGAGGGCTGGGTGGTGAACTTGCCCTGCGCGTCCCGGATGCCGCCGATCGTCTGCCAGGCCTCCTCGTCGAGATCGGTGTCGAGCCCGGGCAGCACCACCGCGCCATGTTTGAGGCCCGCCACGGCTGTGAGGAATTTCGCGGTCGCGGGCATCGAACCCGTCGAACCTGCGGCAACTATGGGTCCTTCATGATACGCGGTCAGGCGCGCAGCTTCCGCCTCGATCAGGCGGTCGCGGCGTTCGGCGGGTTCGATCCTGCCGATTTCCTTCAAATGCTCCGGCCATGCCTTGCGCGCGATGCGCAGGAACTCCAGCGAATGCTGCCAGTATTTGTCGAACTGGTCGGGCACCAGCCTGTCGAGCGCTTCCCAGGCGACGCCGCGCGTCACCATGTCGTCCATCAGCCGCGCCAGATCGCCGGCCAGCGCCAGCGTCGAGGCCGGGCCGCCGACCACGAGCGGCGCCGACACCGGGCTCTTGGCCCAGGCCGCCACCAGATGCGCCAGCGTCAGTCGGCGCTCCAACTCACCGAGCCGTGGCGGAATGTCGAGCGGCGCCACGCCGCTGAATTGTTCGGAGCCTTCCGCAAACGCCAGCTCGTCCTCGTCGATGTCGCCGAGCGCCACGATGCGCGGCAGGATCGCGGCATCGGTCTTCAGCTCATCGAGAAAGATCTCCCGCGCCAGCCGCCCGGCGCGCCGGGTCGGCAGATAAAGCGTCGCGCGCGCGAGATTGAGCGGATCCTTGCGCGCCTCGAATCCCCCAACCAGCCGGCCGTCGACCAGCGCCGCGATGACGGTGCGCAGGAACGGCACGGAGAGGGGAACGCTGAAAATGCGCATGAGCTTCCTGATTCGAGGTCAGGCGCCAATATAGGCAGCGATGAGGGAGAGGTCATGCGGGTGAGGGCGGCGTCCCCGCTACTCACTGCCATCCGGGCCCATTCTACTTTGCATGGGGTTGTTTTCGAGATTTTTGTCTGAGCCTTGCGGCGGACGGCGTTCCCGGGCACGCATCGCGGATGCGTCCCGCCGACGGCGGATCGGTTCGAACCCCGGTCCAGCGCAGGATCAGGCCACGCTTTCCAAAAACGCTTCTTCCGCGGCCTGCACCGCGTCGGGGGTTCCGACGTGCATCCAGACGCCATCGAGCCGCAGCCCGAACAGCCGCTCCTGCTCGTTGGCGCGGTCGAACATCCTGGTCAGCGAGAACTCGCCAGTGGGTGCGTCCGCAAACAGCGACGGCGACATGATCGCTGCACCGGCATAGACGAACGGGACCACCTGATGTTCGCGCCGCTTGCGCAGCGCGCCGTCCGGCAGCATGGCGTAGTCGCCGCGGCCGGCATAGCCGATGCTGCTCGTGGTCGGCGCCATCAACAGCAGGATATCCATCCGTGCGGGGTCGAAGGTTTCGGCGAGCCGCTCCAGATTGGGCCGCACGCCATCGATCCACATCGTGTCGGCGTTGAGGTGGAAGAACGGCTCCGTGCCGAGCAGCGGCAGCGCCTTAACCACCGCGCCGCCGGTGCCGAGCACCTCGTCGCGCTCGTCGGAAATGATGATACGGGGACGCTTGCGGCCCGCGGTGTGCCGGATGATCTGGTCGGGCAGATAGTGCACGTTGACCACGGCTTCGGCGACACCGGCTCCGGCGAGCTTGTCGAGCACGTGATCGAGCAGTGGCTGGCCGGCCACGCTCACCAGCGGCTTCGGCATGTGGTCGGTCAGCGGGCGCATGCGCAAGCCGAGACCGGCGGCAAGGACCATGGCTTTGGTGGGCGTAACGGACATTTTCGGAGCTTCTCGAACCATCAAATCACGCCGCGGAGCATACCACGGCGATTCGCTTGAACCAGCAACCATGAGGCCTTAGTGGCCGCACATGACGGCCGTACGACGGCCACAGGCGCTGTCCAAACTCAGGCTTCGGCGTCCTCGGCCCCGCGCTTGGCCGCCTTCTTTTTCTTGTCGCCCTGTTTCAGGAAATTGACGCCGATCTGGTCGCCATTGACCCAGGCCAGTTCGCAGCGCCGATAGGCCAGCCCGGTGGACGACAGCAGCAGGAAGAATTCCTTCAGATGCAGACCCTCGACCGAACCTTCGACCGTCAGCTTGGCGCCGGTCTCGGAGACGTCTTCCATCACGCAATCACGCCGCCAGGTGCCGTCGATTCCCATCATGTGCGCTGCAAAGCCGCGCTCGAATACGACTCGATCTCCCCGGCGCCGTTCCGCCCCCGCCATGGCTGTCTTCCTGTTTCAAAAACCGGCTTACGCCATGGCTGCACAGCATGGCGGGTTCCAGATTAGATGCGGGTTGGCTAACAGGAGGTAAATCAGGGCAGTGGCGGCGGCACGTTGGCGGCATACCATTCGCGAAACGCCGCCAATGCCGGATGCGCCAGCGAGCGGTTCAAATAGGTCCAGATCCGCGGCTGATGGCGCAGATATTGCGGCTTGCCGTCGCGCCGGTTGAGCCGGGCGAAGGTGCCGAGCAGGCGCGTATTCCGCTGCGCCGACATGATGGCATAAAGTTCGGCGAAGCTGGCCGGGTCGAACTGACTGTCCGTCGCGCGCCGCGCCTTGATGTAGCGGGTCAAGAGCGACAGCTCGAGCTGTTCGGGAACGTCGAGCCGCGCGTCCTGCAATAGCGACACCAGATCGTAGGCGGCGGGGCCGATCACGGCATCCTGAAAGTCGATGATGCCGACGCGCAAAATCCCGGTGCGCTCACCGAGCCAGATGATGTTGGGCGAATGAAAGTCCCGCATCACCCAGGTTCGCGGCGCAGCCGCTGGCTTTTCCAGCAGCGTTCGCCACATCGCGATGAACTGGTCGCGTTGTTCCTGGCTCACCTCAGCGCCGCGATCTGGCAGATACCATTCGAGCATCAGCCCGATCTCGACCAGCCACGCATCGATATCGTAGCGCGGAATATCGTAGGAAGCCCGCGGCGCCAGCGGGGCCGTTTCCGGCAGGGCTTCGCGGTGCAACGCCGCGAGCATGTCGGTCGCCGCCTCATAGCGCTCGGCGATCGGCCGCGGCGGGTCGCCTTCGATGATGCCGGCGCTGCCGAAATCCTCGGTGATCAGGAATCCGGATTCGAGATCGGCATGGCGGATCGCAGGCGCCGAGAAGCCGTGAGCGCGCAGGCCATTGTCGATCGCGACGAACGGCTTGACGTCCTCGGCGAGATGAACGGCCGCGCTATAGGACTTGCCGCCATAGATCGCAGGGCCGTCCGGACGGCGCGGCGAATTCATCAGGATCGACGTGCCGTCTTTGTCGATCAGGCGTGCATAGGAGCGCGTCGAGGCATCGCCGGGCATGCGCTCACGCGCGGCATTCAGAAAGCCGGCGTCTTCGAGAAATTTTCGCAAAGCCTTCAGCCGCGCCACCTGCGCCGCCGCCTTGCCGTAGCCGGTGATCTCGGCGGCGCGGGCGGCGGAGCCGAGCGCGGGACGATGGCTGAAGGCGATATCGATGCGGTCTTCGGGCAGCGCATCGGGGGCGCGCTCCGGCCATTCGATCAGCGCCAGCGTGCCCTCGGGCAACGGCGATAACCCGATTTCCTCCAGCTCGCTCGCATCGTTGATGCGGTAGAGATCGGCGTGCAGAAGCGGAAACGGCTGGTCGTAGTTCTGCGCCAGCGTGAATGTTGGGCTTGGTACTTCCAGCGCAGGATCATCGGCGAGATAGCGGATCATGGCGCGCGCGGCGGCCGTTTTCCCCGCGCCGAGATCGCCGGAGAGCGTGATGACGTCACCCGGGCCGACCAGCAGCGCGAGGTCGGCCATCAGATGCGCCGTCGCTGCCTCATTTGCCAGCGCCGCCGTGAATGTTGTCGGGGCGGTCATTCGGCGGCGTTGCGGTGCGCGTTCTGGTCGACCGGGAAGTCGCAGGTGACCGCCGTGCCCTTGCCGACCACCGAATCGACGCGCACCCGGCCGCCATGCAGTTCGACGAAGGAACGCACCAGCGACAGGCCAAGCCCGGCGCCGCGGTGGCGCGACCCGTGCGAGTGGCTTTCGAACCAGTCGAACACCTTGTCCTTCACATCGGCCGGAATGCCGGGGCCGGAGTCGCTGACCGTGAAGATCACGCGATGCTCGGTTCGCCGCGCGCTGATGATGACCGCGGCATCGTGCGGCGAGAATCCGACGGCGTTGGCGAGCAGGTTATAGAGCACCTGCACCACGCGCCGCTCGTCGCCGGTGAAGTTGCCGATATTGGGATCGATGTCGACCTTGAGTTCGATGCGGTCGGTCGCCAGCCGGTCCTGAATGCCCTCGGCGGCGGCCTGAATGGCTTTTTCGATGTTGACCGGGCCGAGCTCGAGCTTCATGGCGCCGGCATCGATGGTGGCGAGATCGAGGATGTTGTTGGTCAGCGCCAGCAGCGCGTTGGTCGACTTGGTGACGTAGTCGAGATATTCGGCCTGCTTCGGCGTCAGCGGGCCGGTCGAGGGATCGCTGAGGAAATGGGCGAAGCCGATGATGGTGGTCAGCGGCGCGCGCAGCTCATAGGACACGTGGTGGACGAAATCGACCTTCATCTGGTCGGCGGCTTCCAGCGCCTCGTTGCGTTCGCGCAGCGCGCGCTCGACATTTTCGGTGTCGGTGATGTCCTGCAAGGTCAGTAGCGTCGCGCCGTCCGGCAGCGGCATGGTCATGCAATCCAGCACGCTGCCGTCCTTGCGCTCCAGTTTCAGCGCCAGCTGCGCCCGGTTCTCGATTCCCGTGATCGCTTCACGGAGCGCCCGCCAGGTCAGCGCGTCGTCGAACAGCGGCTTGCACCATGCTTCCACGGTCTCAATGTGGGGCTGCTCCTTCAGCGATTCCGCCGACAGCTTCCACATTCTGGCGAATGCGGGATTGAACAGCTCGACGCGGCCATTGCTGCCGAACACCGCAACCGCCTCGGCAAGATTGTCGAGCGTTTCATGCTGGACCCGCGTCAGCCGGTCGTAGCGGCGTGCGAGATCGAGGCTTTCGGTGACATTGTCGAACAGATAGGTGACGCCGCCTTCGAGGTTTGGCGTGGTGACGACGCTCAGCGCCCGGCCGTCCGGCAGAAACCAGCTGTAGGTCGCCGGCTCAACGGCGCGGTAGGCTTCGTGCAGCTTGGCCTTCCAGGCGCGGAAGTCGGGCTGTTCGGGCAGTTTGCGCGTCGCGCGCAAACGGTCGAGCACGCTGGAATCGTCGGGGTTGGAATCGAGGAAGGCCTGATCCAGGCTCCACAGCCGCCGGTAGGATTCGTTATAGAAGGCCAGCCGCCGTTGGCCGTCGAACACGGCAACCCCTGACGACAACTGATCGAGGGTTCGGCGATGGGCTTCCGCCATCCGCTCCATGGCGTCGCGCAACGCCGTCGCCTCGCTGGCGTCGATGGCGATGCCGGCACTGCCTCCGCCGAGCCTGAGTGCCTGAACGTCATAGATGCGCCGCTCGCCGCCGACCACGATCGGCAGCCGCGCGCTGAAGCTGGAATTGTCGTTCAGCACCTTGCCCATCTCGACGCGCTGGTCATTCTCCAGCAGTTCGAGATTGCGATGGAGCGTGTCTGCGAGGTTTGAGCCCTCGGTGGCGCGCACATAGGCCGTATTGGCGTAACGCAGATTGCCCTCGGTGCTCTTGGCCCAGATCGGCCAGGGCGCGGCGGCGGCGAAGTCGCGCAACAGATCCGTCTCCTCCAGCAGCGTTCTGTAGCGCAGATTAGCCTCGGCGAGGTCACGGCGCAGCCCGCCTAGTTCGCGAATCCGCACAATGGCCTGTCCGCCGATGGCGCGGCCCATCGCTTCGATGGCACGGCCGTTCGAGGTGGAGAGATTGAGCAGAAAGCCTTCGCCGGTCGCGCACAGTGCGTCGACCGCATGGTCCATCTGCAGCGCCGGTTCCGGCGGCAGCCAGGTTCCGAAGGCGAGGATGCGTTGCGGCGAGTTCGAGAGCGCGTCCTGCGAGATCAGAAGCGAGATATCGCCGCTGATCTGCGGCCGGTTGTCGCCCGCCGCCCAGGAGATGAGAACCTGGGGCTCGGCGAACAGAAGCGCACGCAGCCGGTCGGCCTGCACCTGCAGGTCGGCGATGTCGGAGCGCAGGCTGAGTTCGGTGCGGGTGGCCCGAATGCGTGTACGCATCAAGAGGATCGCCGCCACCACGGTGAAACCGAGCAACGACAGCGCCGTCGTCAGCGCCGCGAATTCCTGGTGATTGAGGTCTAACAAGGCGGAAATTGCCTGTGTGATAGTCAAATCGGCGGCGAACGCGGGTTTAGACAACGCGGGGAGAGCGATGGCAAGCGCGATCGTACCGTGGCGCGCCAGTGAGGTGCACGACAGCAGGGTTCGACGCATCGCCGCGACTACGCCCGACATTATTTGCCCCAAAAACGCACGACTGCAGGCCCGGCCCTACCCCCGCCGTGCACGAATCAAGTGAGAGTATCCCTCAAACGCGACTCAAGGGGTAAGAGTCCAGACCGTGAACGTGAATCTGGCTGTGAAGAAATCGGCGGATCAGCAATTTCAGCCGTGTTTAGCGACGCAATTCAACGCCCGGTCGACCCGAAACCGCCACTGCCGCGATCGGTTGTCGAGAGCGACGCAACGGGAACCAGTTCCGCCTGCACCACCGGCGCGATCACCAGCTGAGCGATCCGTTCGCCGCGCTTGATCGGAAACGGTGCGCCGCCATGGTTGATCAGAAGCACGTTGATCTCGCCGCGGTAGTCCGCATCCACCGTGCCCGGCGAATTCAGCACCGTGATGCCGTGCTTGGCGGCAAGCCCGGAACGTGGCCGGACCTGCGCCTCATAGCCTGACGGCAGCGCGATCGTCAGCGCCGTCGGTACCATCGCGAATTTTCCGGGCGAAAGAATCAGTGGCGCGTCCGCCGGCACCGCCGCGAGCAGGTCGAGCCCCGCGGCATCGGCGCTCTGATAGGCCGGCAGGGCCAGGCCTTCGCCGTGCGGTAATTGGCGGATGTCGACCTTCACCGTCGCGCTCACGAATTCTTCTCCACGCTTTTCGCAATCTTCGCCACCAGTTCGGTGGCGACCTGTTCCTTGGTCATGGCCGGCCAGGACTCGACCTTGATGTTGTCGGCATTGATCTCGTTGCCATCGCGCGTCAGCAGATGGACGGTGTTGCGATCGCCGCCCATCACGCCGGTTGCGGGCGAAACGTCGTTGGCGACGATCCAGTCGCAGCCCTTGCGCGCAATCTTGGCCTTGGCGTTGTCGATCAGGTGCTCGGTCTCGGCGGCGAAACCGATCACCAGCGGCGGACGCTTGTCCGTCAGCTTCGAAATCGTCGCGAGAATGTCGGGATTTTCGACCAGTTGCAGTGGCGGCATGCCGGCAGAGGTCTTCTTCAGCTTCTGCTCGCCTTCGTTGGCGACGCGCCAGTCGGCGACGGCGGCGGCGAAAATCGCAATGTCCGCCGGCAATGCGGCCTGCACCCGGTGCAGCATGTCGCGGGCCGATTCCACCCGGATCACCGTAACGCCGGCGGGATCGCGTAATTCGACCGGGCCGGAGACCAGCGTGACGTCAGCGCCCGCGGCCCGTGCTGCGGCGGCGATGGCAAACCCTTGCTTGCCGGACGAGCGGTTGGCGATATAGCGCACGGGATCGATCGGCTCATGCGTCGGCCCCGCCGTGATCAGCACGCGCTTGCCCGCGAGCGGGCGCGGCTGCGGCGGCCGCAGGATGTCGATGGCGGCGGCGGCGATCTCGACGGCCTCCGACATCCGCCCGACGCCGGCTTCATTGGACTCAGCCATCTTGCCGGCATTGGGGCCGATCATCTGGACGCCGTCGCGGCGGAGCTGCAGCACGTTGCGGCGGGTGGCGGCGTTATTCCACATCAGCGGATTCATCGCGGGCGCCAGCAGGATCGGCCGGTCGGCCGCGAGCAGGATTGCGCTGGCGAGATCGTCGGCATGGCCCTGCGCCATCTTCGCCATCAGGTCGGCGGTCGCGGGCGCCACAATGATCAAATCGCATTCGCGTGCCAGGCGGATGTGACCGGCGTCGAATTCGCTGCCGGGATCGAACAGATCCGTATAGACGCGCTCATGCGAGAGCGCGCTGGCGGAAAGCGGCGTGACGAATTGCTGCGCCGCTTTGGTCAGCACACAGCGGACGTCAATGTGCCGCTCCTTCAGCCGCCGGATCAGTTCCAGCGATTTGAAGGCAGCGATGCCGCCGCCAATAATCAGGGTGACGTTCCGCGCGTTGGAGGCGTCGACCGAGCGCGGGGCCTGTGCGGGGGCTTCGGCGGCGGAGCTGGGGGCGCCTGGCAATTCGGGACGTCCCTGGATGAGTTCTCCCAGGATGACCCGAACCTCCTCTTCGACGGAGCGGCCATTCCCGGCCGATCGGAGTCGCAAATAGGCTTTGACGGCTTCGTCGAGTTTTCGGATGGTCAGGCTGGCCATCGGGGGGCTCCGGCGGAGATATGCAGGCAATGCTAGCACATGATGCTATCATTGCAATCACAACTGCCGGACGGCGATCAGAATCCCGATAAAGGTCGCTGCGATGATCCAGAGCGCCACCGTCCGCCAGCGGCTCTTGCGGCCCTCGGCGCGGCCCAGGGCGGCGATCGTCTCTGGCGACAGCGTCAAGCCCTCGCGGGTCATCTTCTCCATGTTCTCGATCACGGCAACCGCCCGGGAGGCGATCGCAGGCAGGCTCGCCGCCACGCGGCCAAGCTCGCCCGCGCCGGACATCGCGCCTTGAACCCGGCCCAGCGGACCGAGATTGCGCTCGATCCATTCGCGCACCACGGGATCGGCGACCTTCCAGATATCCAGTTTGGGATCGAAGCCGCGCGCGACCCCTTCGACCACCACCATGGTCTTTTGCAACAGGATCAGCTCGGGCCGGGTCTGCATGTCGAACAGGCCGGTGACTTCGAGGAGAAGCGTCAACAGCTTCGCCATCGAGATTTCTTCGGCGGTGCGATTGTGGATCGGCTCGCCGATGGCGCGGATCGCCTGCGCGAAATTCTCCACCGAGTGATGGCCCGGCACGTAGCCGGCCTCGAAATGCACTTCCGCGACGCGGCGATAGTCGCGCGTGATGAAGCCGAGCAGGATCTCGGCGAGGAAGCGCCGCTCCTTCAGCCCGAGCCGGCCCATGATGCCGAAATCGACGGCGACCAGCCGGCCGGCATCGTCGAGAAACAGATTGCCGGGATGCATGTCGGCATGAAAGAAGCCGTCGCGCAGCGCGTGACGCAGAAAACTCTGGATCACCTTGCGGCCGAGATCGGGCAAATCGACCTGCGATGCTTCGAGGCGCGCGTGATCATTCAGCGCGATGCCGTCGATCCACTCCATCGTCAGCACGTTGTGGGTGGTGCGGTCCCAGTCGACGGTCGGCACGCGGAAATCCGGATCGTCGCGCGTGTTCTCCGCCATCTCGGATAGCGCGGCTGCCTCAAGTCGCAAATCCATCTCCATCGCGACCGAGCGCGACATCGTATTGATGACTTCGATCAGCCGCAGCCGCCGTGCTTCAGCCGAGTGCGCTTCCGCATTTCGCGCGACGAAGAAGAAATCAGCGAGGTCGCGATGGAAACGCGAGGCGACATTGGGCCGGAGGACTTTGACGGCGACCGCCCGGCGTACGCCATTGCGCTCCACCTCGCCGCGATGCACCTGTGCGATCGAGGCGGCAGCGACCGACGGTCCCAGGCTGACAAAAGCCTGCGCCACAGGGCGTTCCAGCGATGCGGCGATCACGGCCTCGGCTTCAACTTGCGCAAACGGCGGCAGCCGGTCCTGCAGGCTTTCCAGATCGCGCGCCATCGCGACGCCGACCACGTCGGGGCGGGTCGCCAGAAACTGTCCGAGCTTGAGATAGGCGGGGCCCAGCCGCGTCAGCGCGCGCGACAGCCGCGGACCGACCTTGGTGCCGGGCCGCTCGATCAGCCGCGCCAGGCGCAGCGCGAGTTGCCCGGGCGGCGGCACCAGGCTCGGGTCGACTACGCCGAACACGCCTTCGCGTGCGAACACGTAAGCGGCGCGGACGAGCCGCGCGATGTGGGGCGCCGCAGAAATCACAAACGCCAGCCCGAATGCAAAGCCACGATGCCGCCGGAGAGGCTTTCCCACTTCACCCGCGCAAAGCCGGCGGCGCGGATCATCTCGGCAAATTGATTGGGCCGGGGGAATTTCCGGATCGATTCGACGAGATACCGGTAGGATTCCGCATCGCCCGTCACGGCGCGGCCGAGCGGCGGGATCACCTTGAACGAGAACTGATCGTACAGCCAGTCGAGCCCGGGAACGTCAACGGTGGAGAATTCCAGGCACAGGAATCGGCTGCCCGGCCGCAGCACGCGATAGGCCTCGCGCAAGGCGGCGTCGATCCGCGGCACGTTACGGATGCCGAAGGCGATGGTGTAGGCGTCGAAGGAGCGATCGGGAAACGCCAGTTTCTCGGCATTGCCCTCGACAAAGGCGACCTGATGGTCGAGATGGCGCGCCAGCGCGCGGTTGCGGCCGACCTCGAGCATGTCGGTGTTGATGTCGCAGACGGTGGCATGGAAACCCAGGCCTGCCGCTTCCGCCGCGCGGAAGGCGATATCGCCGGTGCCGCCGGCGACGTCGAGCAGCGCAAACGGCGCGTCGTTTTTCGGCGGGTTGAGTGCCATAATCATGATGTCTTTCCAGACCCGGTGCAGGCCCGCCGACATCAGATCGTTCATCAGGTCGTAACGCCGAGCCACGCTGTGAAAAACGTCGTTCACCAGCGTCTGCTTGTCGCCCAAGGGCACGTCCCTGAAGCCAAAATGGGTGGTTTGATCCGGCCGGTCCATCAACTTTACTCCCTAGGCCAACCATAGCGCGCCGGCCGCAATGGCGCTATCACGTCACCTCCATAAGGTGAATGCCTGTATGCCTGAATTGCCTGAAGTTGAGACCGTCCGCCGCGGCCTGCAGCCCGCCATGGAGGGGTCGAAAATCCTCAAAGCGGAAGCCCGCCGCAAGGATCTGCGCTTTCCCTTTCAAAAAGATTTTATCGCGCGGCTGGAGGGCCAGACCGTGACCGGCCTCGGCCGCCGCGCCAAATACCTGATGGCCGATCTCGGCTCCGGCGACGTGCTGCTGATGCATCTGGGCATGTCCGGCTCGTTCCGGGTGCTGGACGGCGACCGGAACGATACGTCCGGTCAATTCCACCATCCGCGTAGCGAGGACCGAGCGCATGACCACGTGGTGTTTCACATGTCATCGGGCACGGCGATCGTGTTCAACGATCCGCGCCGCTTCGGCTATATGAAGATCATCGCCCGCAACGCGCTGGAGGACGAACCGCTGTTGAAGGATCTCGGACCGGAGCCGCTCGGCAACGAATTCGACGCCGCGATGCTGGCGGCATCCTGCGCCAACAAGAAGACCAGCCTGAAAGCCGCGCTGCTCGACCAGCGCGTGGTCGCCGGCCTCGGCAATATCTATGTCTGCGAGGCGCTGTACCGGTCGCATCTGTCGCCGCGCCGACTGGCGGCAACGCTGGCGACCAAGAAGGGCGAGCCGACCGATCATGCCGGGCGGCTGGTGAATGCCATTCATTCGGTGCTGAACCAGGCGATCAAGGCCGGCGGCTCCTCGATCAACGACCATCGCCTGACCTCGGGCGAACTCGGCTACTTCCAGCACTCGTTCCAGGTCTATGACCGCGAGGGCGAGAAGTGCCAGACCTCGAACTGCGGCGGCATTGTGCGGCGCTTCGTGCAGAATGGCCGCTCCACTTTCTGGTGCCCGAAATGTCAGAAATAACCGTCACTCCGACGCTCGAGACGAAGCGACTGATCCTGCGGCCGCTCGCGATGTCGGATGCGCCAGCGATCCAGCGCCATTTCAACAACTGGAACATCATCCAGCATCTCGCGCAGGTGGTTCCCTGGCCGTATCCGGAAGACGGCGCGGTGACCTTCATTACGCAGGAACTGGAAAGGGTCGCCGCAGGCGAGGAGATCTATAATTGGATGCTGGTGCTGCGCGGCGGCGATGGCGAGGCGATCGGGAATATTCGCTTTCGCCCGAGGTCGGACAATGTGAAGGGCAACCGGGGCTTCTGGCTCGCGGAGCGTTATTGGAATCAGGGTTTGATGAGCGAAGCCGTTTCGGCGGTGAATGATTTTGCCTTCCGCACGCTCGGGATCGAGAGCTTCTACGCCTGCAATGCGGCTACCAACGTGGCGTCGCGCCGGGTCAAGCAGAAGACCGGCGCCGAGTTCCTCGGCTATGTCGAGCTTGCCCATCACGACGGTCAGACGCTTGCGGAAAAATGGCGCGTGACGCGGGAAAACTGGTTGCGCCGGAATCGATAGCGAAGCGAAGCAATCCAGCCACCAGCCTCGCTGGATTGCTTCGCCTTCGGTCGCCGAGCTTCGGCGGATAAGTCGTCGCTCGCTCCCCGCATTGGCGTCGCGGGAGAGGGCTATCAGGTTCGAGCTGGGATTCTCAGGAAGCGAGCGCTGTCGTTCGCGATGGACGGGAGCGCCGCCATCGCGGGAAGAATCGCGGGCGTTTTCACCAACGCCTCGATGATCGGCGCGTCGCTGGCTGTCGCCGCATTGCCCAACCGCGCGTCGAGCCACTGCCAGAGGGCCCGGATTTCCTCGGCGGATTTGCCGTCTGGTGCATGTTCGCAGACCGCAAGGCCGGCGCTCAGTGCGTCCTGGTGATCGTTGCGCATCACGATGAGAGGCTTGGCAAGGATGTCGCCGATGTCGAGCGCGGCCTCGCAGCTCAGCAGGTTCTCCGCGCCCGCGAGGCGCGCCGCGGCCCGGATCGGGGTCTGATTCAGGACGTAGGCGAACGGCTTGTGCCAGGCCCTGACGACGCTGAGCGTCGCGGCCGTCGCCTCGATGTCGGCGATGCTTGGACGCGTCGGAATCAGGCAGAAGTCGGCATAACGAATGGCTGAATTGGTCGCGGCGCTGATCCCGCCCGCGGTATCGACGATCGCTACCGTCACGCCCTCGCGGCCGAGCGATTGCAGGCGCTGTTCGACCTCCCTGGCGGCGTAGATCGGCTCGACGATCGGCGCGGCATACGGGCGGCGGCGCTTCCAGTTCGAAAGGGTGCCCTGCTGGTCCGTCTCGATCAGGCGGACATTGTGCCCGGCCCGGATGGCCGCAAGTGCAAGGCTGATGGCGAGCGTGCTTTTCCCCGCGCCACCCTTCTGGGTGGCCAATACGATCGTCTGCATTCTGGATCCTCTGGATAGCTTTCAGGCATTTGGATTACGCCACGAGCCCCGCCGCATTCTGCGACGTCGAATTACGCGCTCGCTCAGACGTGCCCAGCCCGATCCAAAGGTCAGGGGATCGCGGTTGTCCGAATCAGTCAGCTTGCAATGATGCCCGATTCTGGAAAGGTGGTCATCCGGGCAAATACTGCCGTGTGGTGCATTTTGTGCCGGGTGAAACCACAACAAGAAACGGGAAAACAGCATGACGGGTCATTGGCGGGATCGCGCAGCCACCACTTTTCAGTGCCAGAAGCAGCCCGCGGCCGGCAGCCGCGGCATGGTGGTCAGCAATCACCCGCTGGCATCGAGCGCGGGCGCGGAAATGCTCGCGGCCGGCGGCAACGCCGTTGATGCTGCGATCGCGACCCTGTTTGCGCTGACGGTAGTCGAACCGATGATGGTCGGCATTATCGGCGGCGGCATGGCCCATGTCCGCACTTCCGACGGCAGCCACCGCTTCATCGACGGCCAGAGCACGGTGCCGCTGGCGGTCAGGCCCGATACCTACACCTCGAAGCCCGGCTCGGCGCATGACGTGTTCGATACCGTCGGCGATGAAAATCTGAACGGCCCGAAGGCCGTCGCGGTGCCGGGCTCGCTGAAAGCCTGGTGCGAGACGCTGCAGCGGTTCGGCACCATGAGCCTTGCCGACATCATGCAGCCCGCCATCAAGTATGCCGCGCGCGGCTATGCGGCGACGCCTTACTTGCACGAATGCATCACCGATAGCGCCGCAGAGATGTTGAAGGACAAGGCGATCTCGGCGATCTATTTGCCCAAGGGGACCCCGCTGAAAGCCGGCGAGCGCGTGGTGCAGTCGGAATATGCGGAGACGCTGCGCTACATTTCGCAGCATGGCGAGGCGGCGCTGTATCACGGTCCGCTCGGCGATATCCTCGTCGATTACATGAAGAAAAACGGTGGCTTCATCGCCCGCGAGGACCTCACGGGCTACAAGGCCGTCGAGCGCCAGCCGATTCGCGCCGATTATCGCGGCTGGCAAATTCTGGGGCCGCCGCCGCCCGCGGCCTCCGGCGTGCACATCGCCCAGATGCTCAACATTCTCGAAGGCTATGATATCGCAAAGCTTGGCTTCGGCTCGGCGGAGACCATCCATTATCTCGCCGAGGTGCTCAAGATCGCCTTTGCCGATCGCGCCGCCGCCAGTGGCGACCCTGAATTCATCAACGTGCCGGTCGAGCGCCTGATCTCGAAGGCCTATGCCGACGAACGTCGTCGGGCGATCGATCCTGATCGCGCGCAAGCCTGGAGCGCCGGCATCGCGCAGCTCGAAAGCGCTGATACCACCCACATGACGGCGGCGGATGCGTTCGGCAACGTGGTCGCGACCACGCAGACCATCAACAACCTGTTTGGCGCGAAAATCCTGATACCCGGGCTCGGCGCCATCCCGAACAATTACATGAACCTCTACGATCCCCGTCCCGGCCACGCGCTATCGCTGGCACCGGGCAAGCGCGTAACCACCTCGATGTCGCCGATGATGGCATTGCGCGACGGCAAGCTCGTTTACGCGCTCGGCCTGCCCGGCGGAAAGCGAATCTTTCCGAGCGCAATGCAGGCACTGATCAATCTGATCGACCACGGCATGAACTTGCAGGAGGCGGTCGAAGCGCCGCGGGTCTGGACCGAGGGCAATGCGCTCGAACTCGAACTGGCGGTGCCTGACAATGTTTGCGCCAAACTTGCCGCGATGGGTCACAAGGTGCAGCCGATGCCGACAGTCGCCGGCGGCATGAATGCAATCCAGTTCCACGAGGACGGCACGATGTCGGGCGCGGCGTGCTGGCGCGCGGACGGCACGCCGGTCGGCATCGCCGGTGGTCTCGCGCGCGCCGGGGTAAGGTTTGGGTTGAGCTGAGAACTCGCGCCGGCTCATCGGCTCCAGCATGGGCCGTCTCTGGAATACCGGGTCACCCGCTTTCGCTTTCGCGGGTGACGACGGCTTACTTCCTTACGCAGATCACGCGAACCACCGATGCTTTAGCATCCGGCGATCCACCGGCTGCGCTGACGCCATTGGCCTTGAGGAAGTTTCGTACCGTGTCGGCCGTCACCAAAACGGCCTGTGCCGCCGGCGCGCCATTCGCCAGCCCCGCTACCTGAACCGGCTTCAACAGTGCGATGCCGGCAAATCTGCCGTCGTCATCCTGCGCAGGGGCGCCGGAAAAGCCGAGTGCGGGCGCGGGCGTCAGCGCGATATCGTTGGTGCCGCCAAGCTGGGCCACTGAAGCCTTGGTGCTGGTTACCGCAGCGCCGCCGCCCTGGTTCTGCGGATCGGCAATGCCGGTGAGATCGAGCGCCGTTTTCATAGCGGGATTGGCAAGATTCAACGCCTTTAGCCCGCGTGCGCCATAGATGCGCAGCAGCGCGAGATCGTGCTCCTTGTCCTCGGCGATTCGATCGGCATTGCCGAAGCCCGAGATCGCCACCGTGAGGCAGCCGTCGGTGATCTGGCGGTCGGTGATGATCGCGCCGTCGTCACCGACGACGACACCAGTGCCGTATTCCACGGTCTTGCGCGGCGGCGGCCCCGCCGTTTGCGCGGCCGCAGGAAATGCGTTGAACGCGCTAGACATCGCGATCACGACGGGCTCCACCGTGTTCTCGGTCGCCTGGTCGTACATGATGGTGAGAATGCGGACCTCGTCGCCCTTGAAGGTGCCGCGGATGTAAAACTTCTTCAGGCCCTGCAGGCCGGACAGCACGAAGAAATCCGGCTTGACCACCGTGTAGTCGATGTTGCGGCCCGGCTCTTTCTTCTCGCGCTCGGCAAGTCTGGCGGTGGTCGGATTGGCCTCCTTGCGTCGCGCCAGTTGAATCTGGATGGTGCCGGTCGGCGAGGTCCATTTGGTGCCGTTGGCGTCACTGGCCTGCTGCGGCACCAGTTTGGTGGGGATCCCCAGCCGCACGCCGGTGCCGGGATCGGTGGCGATCTTCCAGCCGACGCTTTCCTGCTTTTTCCTCGCGGTATCGGCGAGGGCACCGCGCTCCTGCGGATTGAGCACGCCGGTCTGCTTGCCGCCGCGCGATTTCTGGAATTCCTTGATCGCATTGACCATGCGCTCGCTGACGTCGCCGGTGATGGCGCCGTTATATTGCCCGACCCAGGCCAGATCCGATTGCAGCGCCAGCCGCTCGGCCTGTCCCAGCGCCTTGGCGGTGTCCTCCGGCTTCTGCAGCGCGGGGCGTACCGGCACCGTCGTGACTTGTTTCGGCTGGACACCCGCTGTGGAGGGCGGCGTCATTTGTGCCTGCGCGGGGGCCCCGGCGATCACAAAGGCCGAGGCCGCGATCATCAATGTTGCTGAAGGCACCAATCTCATGACAAATCCCGGCGGAAGAGGGGAGTGCGATCATTGACGTCCGGCCAATTAAGCACATCTGCTTAGTCGGCAACAACCGCGCCCCGGTTCAGGGATTCTCGGTTTCCCTCGTTCTGGTTTGACTGTCGGGATGCGGGAGAAGGAAATAGTGCGACTATGCTGACGGCCGACGAACTCGAACGCTACGCCCGCCACATCGTGCTGCGCGAAGTCGGCGGCCCCGGGCAGGCCGCGCTGAAGGAGGCCTCGGTGCTGGTGATCGGCGCCGGCGGCCTCGGCGCGCCCGTCCTGATGTATCTGGCGGCGGCCGGTGTCGGCAGGCTCGGCGCGGTCGATGACGACATCGTCTCGCTGTCCAATCTGCAGCGGCAGATCATCCACACCACGCCAGATATCGGCCGGCTCAAGGTCGACAGTGCCGCGGAGACGGTTCGCGCGCTCAATCCCCATGTCCAGTTCGAGCCGCATGCGGTGCGTCTCAATGCGGGGAATGTGATGGCGCTGATCGACGATTACGATCTCGTGCTCGACGGCTCCGACAATTTCGAAACCCGCTATCTGATTTCCGATGCCTGCTTCTTCGCCGGCAAGCCGCTGATCACGGCGGCGCTGGGGATGTTCGACGGATCGCTGACGACAATCCGGGCGCACGAACGGGACGCCGACGGCCGTTTCAACCCGACCTATCGCTGCCTGTTTCCCGAACCGCCGCCGCCCGGCACCGTACCGGCCTGCGCCGAGGCCGGCGTGATGGGTGCGTTGGCGGGCATGCTCGGCTCGATGATGGCGCTGGAGGCGATCCGCGAAATCGTCGGCTTCGGCGAAAGCCTGGTCGGACGGCTGGTGATGGTGGACGCGCGCGCGATGCGCTTTGAAACCCTGCGCTACGCGCGCGATCCGCAAAACCCGCTCAACGGCGATACGCCCGTCATCGTCGATCTGAGCGGGCACGCGGCGTAGTATTCACCGCTTCTCGCTGTCCATATGCGCAAGCTGCGCTTCGGGATAGCGCGCGCCTGCGGCCACGCCCGGTGGGAATGCTTCGGCAAGCGCGGCCTGATGAGCCGGCGTCAGCTTCACTTTGAGGGCACCCAGCGCTTCGGCAAGACGATCGCGGCGGCGGGCGCCGACCAGCGGCACGATATCGTTGCCCTGCGCTGCGACCCAGGCGATGGCGACCTGCGCGGGCGAAGCGCCGACGTCGTCGGCAACGCGCCGCAAGGAGTCCACCAGCGTCAGGTTGGCGTCGAGATTGCTGCCCTGAAAGCGCGGGCTCATGCTGCGAAAATCCTGCGCGCTGGAACGATCCTTGGTCCAGTGGCCGCTGATCAGGCCGCGCGCCAATACACCATAGGCAGTGATGCCGATGCCGAGTTCGCGGCAGGTTTTCAGAATGTCGGCTTCGATGCCGCGTGCGAGCAGCGAATACTCGATCTGCAGGTCGATGATCGGATGCACGGCGTGCGCCCGGCGAATGGTGTCGGAGCCGACTTCGGAGAGGCCGATATGCCTGATCCAGCCGGCCTTGATCATGTCGGCCATCGCGCCGACGGTTTCTTCGATCGGCACATCCGGATCGAGCCGCGCGGGCCGGTAGATGTCGATGGTGTCGACACCCAGCCGCTGCAGCGAATAAGCGACAAAATTCCTGATCGCGGCCGGGCGGCTGTCATAGCCGAGAAAGCCCTTGTTGGGATCGCGCAGCGCGCCGAATTTCACGCTGATCTGCAGATTGTCGCGGTTGCGCCCCGTGAGCGCTTCGCGGATCAGCATCTCGTTATGGCCCATGCCGTAGAAATCGCCGGTGTCGAGCAGAGTGATGCCGGCATCGAGCGCGGCGTGGATGGTGGCGATGCTCTCGTTGCGGTCGGCGGGGCCGTAGAAGTCCGACATGCCCATGCAGCCCAGTCCGATGGCCGAGACGGTTGGACCTGTCGTGCCGAGTTTGCGATTTTCCATGATAGTTCTCCTCGATGTGCCGGCGGCCGTTTCGCGCCGTCGTGACGAGGCTGATATGAACCCTCGCGGCTGAACCGATAAGCTGGACAATTCGCAACAGCTTGTTCAGTATATCGAACAATGAAGGATTTCGACCTCCGCGACCTCAGTGCTTTCGTCGCCATCGCGCGCACCCAGAATTTCCGCCGGGCCGCGACCGAGCAGGGCGTTTCCGTCTCGAGCCTCAGCCAGCGGCTGCGCGACATGGAAGAGCGGCTCGGCGTTCGCCTGATGAACCGCACCACGCGCAGCGTTGCGCTCACCGAAGCTGGCGAGCTGCTGCTGGCCCGCGTTGCGCCTGCGATGCAGGATGTCGGCGAAGCGATCGATCAGGTGCGCGGCTTGCGCGGCGTGCCGTCGGGACGCCTGCGCATCAACGCCCCGCCGCCGGCGATCGACCTGGTGCTGGCACCGATGGTGGCGCCGTTTCTTCAGAAACATCCGAAAATCGATCTGGAGATCGTCGGTGAAAGTTCGTTTGTCGATATCGTCGCCGCCGGCTTCGACGCCGGCGTGCGCTATGGCGAACATCTGGCACAGGACATGATCGCGGTGTCGCTGGGTTCGCCGCAGCGTTACGCGGTGGTGGCGTCGAAGGAATATGTGGCGCGACACGGCCGGCCGGAAGCGCCGAAGGATCTGCTCGATCACGCCTGTATCCGCACCCGTTTCGGCAGCGGCGCGATGCTGGATTGGGAATTCGAGAAGGCCGGGCGTGTCGTCAAAATCTCACCGCCGGCAAAGCTGGTCGCGGCGCATCTGGGGCTGGCGCTGCGTGCCGTCCATGACGGCACAGGGTTCTGGATGACGTTTGAGGGTTACGTGCGCTACGGCATCAAGTCCGGCGCGCTGGTCAGCGTGCTCGACGATTGGTGTGCGCCGTTTCCGGGACCGTTTTTGTATTATCCGAGCCGGCGTCAGCCGCCGCCGGCACTTGCCGCATTCGTCGCGTTCATTGCGGAATGGCGCAAGCGGGAAAAGCGCAAGAGCAAATGAAGCGTAGCCCGGATGGAGCGAAGCGCAATCCGGGGACAGTGTGACTCGCGGATTGAGTTGTCCCGGATTTCGCTGCGCTCCATCCAGGCTACGTGTGCTCCCCGCTCACAGCATGCTGGGCAGCACGCGATCCGGCGGCTTGTGATTGTCCAGGAAGGTGCGGATATTGATGATTACCTTCTCGCCCATCTCGACGCGGCCCTCGATGGTGGCCGAGCCCATATGCGGCAGCAACGTTACCTTGCCGGCCTTGGCGAGCCGCACCAGCTTCGGATTGACCGCAGGTTCGTGCTCGTAGACGTCGAGGCCGGCGCCGCCGACGTCGCCAGCCTCTAACAGCTTGATCAGCGTGTCCTCGTCGATTACCCCGCCGCGTGCGGTGTTGACGATATAGGCGTCTTTGCGGATCAACTTCAGCCGCCGTGCCGACAACAGGTGATAGGTCGCCGGCGTATGCGGACAGTTCACCGAGATGATGTCCATCCGCGCCAGCATCTGGTCGAGGCTTTCCCAGTAGGTCGCGCCGAGCTCCTCGGCGATGCGCGGCGGCACGGGACGGCGGTTGTGATAGTGGATCTGCAGGCCGAAGGCGCGCGCCCGGCGGGCGACCGCCTGGCCGATGCGGCCCATGCCGATGATGCCGAGGCGCTTGCCGCCGATGCGATGGCCGAGCATCCAGGTCGGCGACCAGCCCGGCCAGCTCTTGCCGTCGGGGAGGATGGTTGCGCCTTCGATCAGCCGCCGTGGCACCGCGAGAATCAACGCCATGGTCATATCGGCGGTGTCTTCGGTCAGCACTTTCGGCGTGTTGGTCACCGTGATGCCACGCGCATGCGCTGCCGTGACGTCGATATTGTCGACGCCGTTGCCGAAATTGGCGATCATGCGCAGCTTGCAGTCGGGGTGCTTGAGCATCTCCTCGCTGATCGTGTCGGTGACGGTCGGCACCAGCACGTCGGCCGAGCGGCTGGCTTCGGCAATCTGCTGCGGCGTCATCGGCGTGTCGTCGAGATTCAACGTCGCGTCGAACAGCTCGCGCATCCTCGTCTCGATCGAGTCCGGCAGTTTGCGGGTGACGACGACGAGAGGTTTTTTCTTAACCGACATGTCCTGCTCTCATGAGGGGGTGCGCTGCAGCGCGCCGTTCAGGTCTCATTAACCCGGTTGTTCGACACTGCGATGGCCACGCGGTCCCGGTATCCGGCTGTTTGCTGAGGCAAGTCCCTTGGGTTCCCAATACTTCCTCGGATTCTCGGCGGAAAATCCAGGCGTTCTGGTTCTAGGCTTTCCGTCCTCTCTATCAGAAGGCCGGGCCAAGACAAGAACCCCTCGGATGTCGCAAGCCGGGTGCGGTCAAAGCGGGGGCACAGGGGTCTGGGGTTATTTCGGGCGTTAGCGGGCGGTTTCAACTCGAAGAATTCGAGTTGCGGTTGGCTCGGCAGGAGACGGGTTGATGGTGTTGAGGCGTTTCTGTTCGGTGGCGATGCTGGTGGGGTGCTGGCTTGTCGCTTCCGTCAGCACAGGATTTTCGGCCAAGGATTCGGCCACCACCACGAGCGGCCTGCCGGTGCCGCGATATGTCAGTCTCAAGTCCGATCATGTGAATGTGCGGGCCGGTCCGACCAAGGACAATGACGTCGCCTGGGTCTATACCCGCTCGGGCCTGCCGGTCGAAATCACAGCCGAGTTCGAGAACTGGCGCCGCGTGCGCGATTCCGAGGGATCCGAGGGATGGGTCTATCATTCGCTCTTGTCCGGCCGCCGCACCGCGGTCGTGACCATGAAGACCAAGGACGAGCTGGCCTCGCTCTATGACCGTCCCGATCGGACCAGCGCAATCGCCGCCCGCCTGCAGGCCGGCGTCGTCGCCCAGGTCAAGAAATGCTCCAATGGCTGGTGCCGCGTGATTGGCAATGGTTTTGACGGCTGGATCGAGCAGCAGCGCCTGTGGGGCGTGTATGCGGACGAGAAGGTGGATTGAGGCGCGCTAGCGGGTCTTTGCGCAGAAGCGTAGGGTGGGCAAAGCGAAGCGTGCCCACCATTCACGACAGCGATTTTGGATAAATGGTGGGCACGGCGCCTGCGCGCCTTTGCCCACCCTACGAATTCACGAAGTCTCTGCGAAGATCAGCGCTTCTTGCGCAGCCGCACGACCATGTCGACGCGGGCGATCTCGTAGCCCTCGGGCACGTCGGGCATCTTCGACAGCACCAGATGCGGGTCGGGAATGTCGACCAGTTCGTGGTTGTTCTCGAGATAGAAGTGGTGATGCGCGGTGACGTTGGTGTCGAAATAGGTCTTGGTGCCGTCGACCGAGACCTGACGCAGCAACCCGGCATCGGTGAGTTGGTTGAGCGTGTTGTAGACGGTGGCGAGCGAGACCGGGACCTTGGCCAGCGTCGCTTCCTCGTACAGCATTTCCGCAGTCAGATGGCGTGCGCCCTTGCCGAACAGCAGCCAGCCCAAAGCCATGCGCTGGCGGGTAGGCCTGAGACCCGCAGCCTGCAACATTTCGTTGACGTCGTGCCAGGGACAACCGGTCAACGCCGGCTGATGTCCGGCGGCACGGGCGGCCGGATCGATACCGTCGTCATTCAGGGGCGAGGCTTGGTCGTTCATGTCCACTTCGGGTACCACACGCGCTAACTTGGGCAATAATCTTGCCCAATATAAAAGGAAATCAGGTAGATGCAAGTTTTTCGCAACTAGAACTGGCCCAATGTAGAGGCGGAACAAGCGCGCCCAACGCTGCGTTTTAGCCCGTTCCGGTGCTTTCCCGGGCCCTAATGCCTATGTTACAGAGCGCGCGGACCACATATGCGATTTCGGCAGAGGCTAATGCCGATAGCACCCTAAGTAGCGCCAAATTGCGGGAACATGCGTTTCCGTCGGGAAACGGGTCCGGTTCGCTCAGAAAGCGCTCCATCGGGACATCTAAGGTAGAGGCGGGATTACGATGCTGGATCGGCGCAGCGGTTATGAATACGAGGACTTGCTGGCCTGTGGCCGCGGCGAGATGTTCGGCCCGGGCAATGCTCAATTGCCGCTGCCGCCGATGCTGATGTTCGACCGCATCACCGAGATTACCGACAAGGGCGGCGAATTCGGCAAGGGCCTGATCCGCGCCGAACTCGATGTGAAGCCGGACCTCTGGTTTTTCGGCTGCCATTTCAAGAATGATCCGGTGATGCCGGGCTGTCTCGGCCTGGACGCAATGTGGCAGATGGTCGGATTCTACCTCGGCTGGATCGGCGGCGAAGGACGCGGCCGGGCGCTGGGGCTCGGAGAATTGAAGTTCTCCGGCCAGGTGCTGCCGAACGCCCGCAAGGTTGTGTACAACATCGACATGAAGCGCGTGATGCGTTCAAAGCTGGTGCTTGGAGTCGGCGACGGCTGGCTTTCCATGGATGGCGAGATTATCTATCGCGCCAAGGATCTGAAAGTCGGGCTGTTCAAGCAGGGCACCGCGCCAGGCTGAGCAGCGCGATTGCGCAACGAACATATCTTCACAGGCGAACGAAACGGTAGGGCGAGGCGATCATGAAGCGGGTTGTCATTACGGGGATGGGCATTGTCTCGTCCATCGGAAACAACACCCAGGAAGTGCTTGCGAGCCTTCACGACGCGAAATCCGGCATCAAGCGCGCGGAGAAATACGCCGAGATGGGTTTTCGTTCGCAGGTGCAGGGCGCGCCGACCATCAATGCGGCTGACGTCATCGACCGGCGCGCAATGCGCTTCCTCGGCGAGGGCGCGGCGTGGAATCACATCGCGATGGAGCAGGCGATCCAGGATTCCGGCCTGACGCCGGCGGAAGTGTCCGACGTCCGCACCGGCATCATCATGGGTTCGGGCGGGCCGTCCGCGCGCACCATCGTCGAATCGGCCGACATCACCCGCACCAAGGGTCCGAAGCGCGTCGGGCCGTTCGCGGTACCGAAGGCAATGTCATCGACGGCGTCTGCGACGCTTGCGACCTGGTTCAAGATCAAGGGCGTCAACTATTCGATCTCGTCGGCCTGCGCGACCTCGAATCATTGCATTGGCAATGCCTATGAGACGATTCAGATCGGCAAGCAGGATGTGATCTTCGCCGGCGGCTGCGAGGAGCTCGACTGGTCGCTGTCGGTCTTGTTCGACGCGATGGGTGCGATGTCCTCGAAATACAACGATACGCCCGCCACCGCCTCGCGCCCCTACGACATCGGCCGCGACGGCTTCGTCATCGCCGGCGGCGCCGGCGTCGTTGTGCTGGAAGAACTCGAGCACGCCAAGGCGCGCGGTGCGCGCATCTATGCCGAAGTGGTCGGTTATGGCGCGACATCCGATGGTTACGACATGGTGGCGCCGTCGGGCGAAGGCGCCGAGCGGTGCATGCGCATGGCGATGTCGACCGTGAAGACCCCGATCGATTACATCAATCCGCACGCGACCTCGACGCCGGCCGGCGATCCCCCGGAAATCGAGGCGATCCGAAAGGTGTTCGGCACCGGCGACAAGTGCCCGCCGATCTCGGCGACCAAGGCGCTGACTGGCCATTCGCTCGGCGCCACCGGCGTGCAGGAAGCGATCTATTCGCTTCTGATGATGAACAACGGCTTTATCTGCGAGAGCGCCCATATCACCGAACTCGATCCGGTATTCGGCGACATGCCGATCGTGCGCAAGCGCATCGACAACGCCAAGCTAGGCACCGTGCTGTCGAATTCCTTTGGCTTCGGCGGCACCAACGCGACGCTGGTGTTCAAGCGGATGGATGCTTGATTTCGCTTTTATCTCTCCTCGCTTGCGGCAAGAGGTAGGCAAGCGGCGGAGGGGGACTTTGCTACAATCCGAAACGGGGTAGGCATGATTATCGAACCGCGCGTGCGAGGCTTCATCTGCACGACGGCACATCCTGTCGGCTGCGCCAAAAATGTCCGCGAGCAGATCGCCTATGTTCTCCGCCAGGGGGCTGTTCCGGAATGCCCCAAGCGCGTCGCCGTGCTGGGATGTTCAACGGGGTACGGCCTCGCGAGCCGCATCGTTGCGACCTTCGCAGGCGGAGCGGAGACCATCGGCGTGTCGCTGGAGCGCGAGCCCACGGCAACCAGAACAGGCAGCGCCGGCTGGTACAACAACCGCGCCTTCGAGATCGAGGCGCAAAAGATCGGACGATCTCCGCTCACGCTTGAGGGCGATGCTTTCTCCGACGAGCTGAAGAAGACCTTCATCGAGCGCGTGCGCGAAAAGTTCGGCCAGCTCGACATGCTGGTCTACAGCATGGCCGCGCCAGTGCGTACCGATCCGGTCACGGGCAAGACCTATCGTTCGGCGATCAAGCCGCTCGGCGACCCCGTCGAGATCAAGACCCTCAACACGGAAACCGGCGAGGTCTACGAGACCACCATTGCGCCGGCGAGTGAGGATGAAGCGACCGCCACGGTCGCGGTGATGGGCGGCGATGACTGGAAGCGCTGGATCGATCAACTCGCGGACGCCGGTGCGTTGGCGCCGGGCTTCCGGACGCTGAACTACACCTATATCGGCAGCGAACTGACCTGGCCGATTTACTGGAAGGGCACGCTGGGGCGCGCCAAGGTCGATCTCGACAACAAGGCGGAAGCGATCCGGAGCCGCCTCGGCCAGGACGCTGCGCGCGTGGTGGCACTGAAGGCCGTGGTCACCCAGGCGAGCTCGGCAATTCCGGTGGTGCCGCTCTATGGCACGGTGCTGTTCAAGGTCATGAAGCAGCTCGGCAATCATGAAGGCTGCATCGAACAGATCGATCGCCTGTTCCGGACCCGTCTTGGCCGGGATGCCGCAGTCGACGAGGCGCAGCGCCTTCGGGTCGACGACTGGGAGCTTTCGCCCGAAGTTCAGACGGAGGTGTCGCGCCGATGGCCGCTGCTCTCCACGGAAACGCTCGGCGAGTTGGCGGACCTTGAAGAATACAGGAGCCAATTCCTTCGCCTGTTCGGATTTGGCATCGACGGCGTCGACTACTCGCAGGACGTAGACCCCCGCGTCGTCGCATGAGCACCTAAGTTTCGTAGGGTGGGCAAAGGCGCATAGCGCCGTGCCCACCATCTATCACCGAACGCGCTTCTAATGGTGGGCACGCTGCGCTTTGCCCACCCTACGGCTTTTTCACCCCGCCGCGATCTTCTCCGCGCGCTGGAACGCCGGGCGCGCTGCGCAACGGTCGATATAAGCGTCGAACGACGGCCGCGGCGGCACCATCTTGAACAGGCGCACCGCGAAGTTCAGGCCTGAACCGAGCATGATGTCGGCGGCTGAAAACTTCTCGCCGAGGATCCACGGCCCCTTCTGCAGCGCGGTATCGAGCACGTCGAAGGTCTGCGCCGCACTCCCCCACGACGCCGTGCTCGGCGGCACCTCGAGCTTGGTGAAGAGCTGGATCAGCGCCGGCTCGATACAAGCAGGCGAGAAGAACAGCCATTGCAGATACCGCGCCCGCAGTGGATCGGTTACGGCCGGCGCGAGGTTGGTTTCCGGATAGCGGTCGGCGATGTAGGCACAGATCGCCGCCGCCTCGCCAAGCGTGGCGTCACCGTCCTTCAGCCCCGGCACCTTGCCCATCGGATTGATCGCGAGATATTCCGGCGCCTTCTGCGCGCCCGTGGTGATATCGGTGAGCACCCGCTCGTAAGGCAGTCCGGTTTCTTCGAGCAGCCAGATGGCCGAGATGGAGCGCGAACGGGGCGACCAGTAGAGCTGGATCATTCTGTAACTCCTCTTTCGACTAGCCGAAGGTGAGTTCTGCCGGTGCGATCTCACTCCTGCTTTAGGTAAGCCGCGACCGCTTTGTCCAGTCTGGCCGCAAGTAAGGCGCGGGTATGATCGCGCAGGGTCGAACTGGCGACCGCGTCCGCCGGTGATGCCGGGAAGTCTTCTGCCTCGAGCTTGGTGAGCGGGTCTTGTCCCATGCGTCCAAAGCTCCCCGCAAGGATGGCGCCCAGATCTGCAGACGGTCTTTTGGCGATGGCGAAACTCTGACCGTCAAATACCCTCACAACAAAATTGGCGAACAGGGACGTGTTGCTGAAGGGCCCCGAGCCGTGGTGAAGCACGCCAATGCCCGGGAGCGTCTGATTGGTGCCCTGCAATTGGGCTGCGTAGGTCGTGAAAACGAAATAGCGCGCGCAATTCGAACTTGCCGTGATCTGCCTGACGACGGCCGTCAGCTCTTCGTCATCGTTGCGAAACAGTCTTGTCGGAGGATGGTAATAGGGCTCGAACGCGCCCTTGGGAGAGGCGATCTTCCGCACGTTGATGCCGGGAGCGGCCGCGCGAACGCGAGCAACCACGAGATCGTCAAGGCCCCACGCGTCGATGGGTACCTCGGTCAGCTCGTTCCCGAACACCGTAAGGCCGACTTTTTGAACCGCAAACTTGCCGCCAATCGCCGAGATGATACCGATCTGGCACGGGCCGCTCTCTGGCGCGGGCTGCCTAGCAGCGGCTTTGCCCTTTGGCGTAGGCTTCTTGGCAGCAGGCGCATCGGTTTGCGTGGTCGCTCTCTGCGGAGACTGGGTTTGTGCTGATGCTGAAATGATCAAGCATGCAAGGAAAGTCGCGGCTGTGAATACTCGAAGCATAGGAACTCGGCAAAGTGCGGGGCGCATCAGGGTCTTTACGAAACTAGAGCGTGCGCAAGCGATGCGCAAGGCGAGGATGCTTGGTGCCTCGGATCAGTCGCTCTTTTTCCATCGATAATACTTCATCATAAAGCCGATCTTCGGTTCGAGCTCTTCCTTCTCGAACACGAAGCCTTCGCGCTCGTACCAGCGCCATGCTTTTTCATTCTCGCGCACGCAGCGTAGCCAGATTTCATTCGGCAGATGCTGTCGCGTGAAGGCAAGCAATTGGCGACCGAGACCATTGCCCTGATACTCCGGAGCGACAAATAGCTGGTCGAGATAGCAGTCGGGCACATCTATCGTGAGCATCGCGGCCAATTTTCTGTTGTCGTCGGCAACGTAGAGGCTCGAGCCGTTCTCCGCTCCCGCAGCGACACGCGTGCGCAACCTTGCGAGCAGGGAATCGCTGGCATCTTCCAGTCCGGTCGATACCCAACTGTTCATCCAGACCCGGGCGACTTCGTCATATTCGTTCGGTCGGACAGGGCGGATGATGGGTTGCGGCATGGCGATGCTTCCAGGCTTCTCTGGCAACGGTCGGATTCGAAGCGGCCCGTCCCCCCATGAACATGGGAGGACAGTGCCGCTGCGCACGGTGCACTTTCGGCCGTAACGGCCATGTCCGCAATGCCTCCATGCAAGGTATCCGCGCGGCCGCTTCTACGGCTTTCACGGAAGGAAAGCGGCGTTGCTGACGCGCTGGATTCGCTCGCATCTGCTGACAAGCGCGGCTGGCCTGATCATGGCGGGCATCGGTGGACCGGCCTTCGCGCAATCCGCGATCTGGCATGCGGCGCTTTCCAATTCGCATTGGTACGTCCCGGTCCCGCAGCTCCTGGCCTATGCCGCGCCGGCAACCGGCTTTTCCAACCCGATTGCGATCGGCGATCAAACCTTGTGGTCGCTTGGAGCGGCGACCAACGGCGCCTTCACAGGGTTCAGCAGCGCGCACCTCGCGATCGGGCCGGCGTCGCATACCGAGCATTCAACGATCCAGGGTTTTGTCACGACGTCTGGGCAGATCACCATGGTGTTCACGCCGATTGGCGGCGGCACGCCGACCCTAGGCCTCGGCCAGATGCGCCTGATCAACGGCGTGACGCAGATGGAAATGCAGATGATCACGGGCCAAAACCTGTTGATCACGCATTGGGCCTATATGACCCCTTACAACCCCGCAACTTTCACGCAGCCGGCCCCGCAACCAATCCTTGCGAATTCGGTGCCGGAATGGGCGTGGACTTCTGGCACACGCTGGCGCATCACGAGCCCTTCGATGTTCGGCACCATGACGCCGGGCCGCTTGGTGGTGAGCGACTTCCAGAACGGATATTTCTGGGGCAGCGGCGCGGCGCCCACCGGGAGTACTGCCGGTAATTTCACCCTGCTCAGCTCCATAACTCCCGAGGGTCGGGTGCTGTTCAACACGCTGTCGCGCGGCAATCTCACCAGTCTCTATGGCGCCGCCTCCGGCGACGCGTCGGGCGCGCAAATGCTCGTCAGCACCTACGATCTCTCCGGCAATCCGACCGGAGGATGGGCCACAATTTCCCTCGTGCAGCCTTATGCCGAGGTTTTGGCGGGACAGAACAACCGCGCAGGCCTGGGTGCGGCTGTTGTGCTCGACCGGATGGCGTCAACGCCACTTGGATTGACCGGCGCGATGACGCCGACATTTTCGATACTCGACAATCTCGATGCGCCGGCGCTGTCGACCGCGGTCAGCCAGACCTTGCCCGTTCTCGCCGGCGCGGCGTCGCAGGCGACCTACGCCACCAAGCGCGCGCTGCAGCAGATCGTTACCGGCCGCCTCGATGAAGTCTACGGCCTGCGCACTGGCGGAACGGCGGCAGACCGAAATGTCTGGCTCAAGCCGCTTGGCGGCATCGCCACTCAGGGCGGCAATGACGGTGCGCCGGGGTATCGCGCGAACGGCGGCGGCCTCGTCGCCGGCGTCGATACGCCGGTGTCGTCGCGCGCAGTGCTCGGTGGTCTGTTTTCCTATACGCATCAGAACATCGTGGGCAGCGATCCGACCGTGCCCAACCGGCTTGGACTGGATAGCTATCAGCTCGGGCTCTATGGCGCCTATGCTCTGAGGCCTGACACTGAAATCGATTTCCTGCTCGATGGCGGGATCAATCAGAACCGTGTCAACCGCTCGCTCTCGTTCGTGGGCAGCACGGCCGTCGCCGATTATCTCAGCTACACCGGCCATGCCGGGGTTGCGGTCAAGCAGCTCATTCCGGTCCACGAGGGATTTTCGATTCTGCCCTCGCTGCGGCTCGATTACGCTGAGGTGCGCGCGGATTCCTACAGCGAAAGCGGCGCGGGCGGACTGAACCTCAATGTCAGTTCGCAGCTTTATCGCGAGCTGATGCTGAGCGCGGGCGTGAAGGGCGCGTACCGGATCGCCGACCACACCTGGCTCACCGCCGACGGTGCGGCCGGTTACAATCTGCTCAACAACCGGCTGCAGATATCCGCGGCGTTTGCGGCCGGCGGCGACAGCTTCGTCACCACGGCGTTCAGCCAGTCGCCATGGCTCTATTCGGCGGGCATCGGCCTGGCCTCGCAGCGGACGGAGAATCTGGATATCAGCCTGCGCTACGGCGTGCAGACCAGCCCTTCCGGCTTTCTGAATCAGACGGGATCGTTCGCGCTCAGGATAAAACTTTAGCGCCCGTCGGCGCCGGAGCGCCGTCAGGCCCGCAATTTCCGTGATGGCGATTTCGCCTCGCGCTGTTCGCGCAAGGCGTCAGCGGCGAGACAAACCACTTCCGAGATCTGCTGAAGTTGCCCGGCGAGCGGGCTTGTCTTGCGCCAGACCATGCCGATGGTTCGTGACGGCTGCGGATTCCTGAAGCGGGCGACGGAGACTGACGCCGAGCGGGTCTCCACGCCCACTGCCATTTCCGGAATCAGGGTGACGCCGATGCCGGCGCCGACCATTTGCACGAGCGTCGATAGCGAGCTTGCATCCAGCACTTCACGCGGCGGCGAGGATTGCATGTTGCAGAACGACAGCGCCTGGTCGCGGAAGCAGTGTCCCTCTTCGAGCAGCAAGAGCCGCATTTCGCGCAGCGTCTCGTGGCTCGGCACCGGCGTTCCCTCGTCCTCGCCCGGTCGCACCAAAAGGAAATTCTCAGAAAAACAGATGACTTCGGTCAGCGACGGTTCGGATACCGGCAAGGCGACGATCGCCGTGTCGAGCCGTCCCTCGACGACCTCCTTGATCAGTTTCGGGGTCAGCGTCTCGCGGACGTGAATGTCGAGTTCGGGGTGCATGCGCGCCAGATTTTCGATCACCTTGGGCAGCAGGTAGGGCGCGATCGTCGGGATCATGCCGATGCGCAACCGCCCCGCCAGCCGGTCGCGCGAGGCGCGCGCGAAGTCACCGAGTTCGTCGACGGAACGCAGGATATCGCGGACGCGCTGGACGATTTCCTCCCCGAATTTCGTCAGCGTGACCTGCCGGGCGCTGCGCTCCAGCAACACGCCGCCGAGCACTTCTTCCATTTCCTTGATCTGCATCGACAGCGCCGGCTGCGAGATCGAGCATGCCTCTGCTGCGCGCCCGAAATGGCCGTGACGGGCCAGCGCATCGAAATAGCGAAGCTGTCTGAGCGTCATCTGCATCATCAGAATATCTTATCAGACCGATCATTAAAATCAACTTCACCTGATGGAAGACGCTGCTTAGAGTGCCTCCAATCCGAACAGGAAGCGGACCCTCAGGAGAAAATCATGGACGACAAAACCAAATGCCCGTTCTCGGGCGGCAATCGCGCGCGCACGAACCGCGACTGGTGGCCGGATGCGCTCGACGTTTCGGTCCTGCACCGCAATTCCACTCTCTCCGATCCGATGGGTGAGGCGTTCGACTACGCCAAGGAGTTCAAGACGCTCGACCTCAACGCCGTGATCAAGGACCTGCACGCGTTGATGACGGACTCGCAGGAATGGTGGCCGGCCGACTTCGGTCACTATGGCGGCCTGATGATCCGCATGGCCTGGCACAGCGCGGGCACCTACCGCATCACCGACGGCCGCGGCGGCGCCGGCGCCGGTCAGCAGCGGTTTGCGCCGCTGAATAGCTGGCCTGACAACGCCAACCTCGACAAGGCGCGCCGGCTGTTGTGGCCGATCAAGCAAAAATACGGCCAGAAGATTTCCTGGGCCGACCTGATGATTCTCGCCGGCAACGTCGCGCTGGAATCGATGGGCTTCAAGACCTTCGGCTTCGCCGGCGGCCGTGCCGACGTCTGGGAGCCCGAGGAGTTGTTCTGGGGCCCTGAGGGCACCTGGCTCGGCGACGAACGCTACAGCGGCGAACGCCAGCTCGCAGAGCCGCTCGGCGCCGTGCAGATGGGTCTCATCTACGTCAATCCGGAAGGGCCCAACGGCAAGCCGGATCCGCTCGCGGCGGCCAAGGACATCCGCGAAACCTTCTTCCGCATGGCGATGAACGACGAAGAAACCGTCGCCTTGATCGCCGGCGGCCACTCCTTCGGCAAGACCCACGGCGCCGGCGATCCGTCGCTGGTGGGAGCGGACCCGGAAAGCGGTGCGCTGGAGGATCAGGGCCTTGGATGGAAGAGCAAGCACGGCACCGGCATCGGCGCCGACACCATCACCGGCGGCCCGGAAGTCACCTGGACGCAGACGCCGACGAAGTGGAGCAATCTGTTCTTCAAGAACCTGTTCGAAAACGAATGGGAGCTGACCAAGAGCCCGGCCGGCGCGCAGCAGTGGAAGGCGAAAGGCGCCGAAGCCTCGATCCCGGACGCCTACGACAAGTCGAAGAAGCATGTGCCGACCATGCTGACCACCGACCTGTCGCTGCGCTTCGACCCGGCCTACGAGAAGATCTCGCGGCGCTTCTACGAGCATCCGGAGCAGTTCGCCGACGCGTTCGCGCGGGCCTGGTTCAAGCTCACGCACCGCGACATGGGGCCGATCGCGCGTTACCTCGGCCCGCTGGTGCCGAAGGAAACCCTGATCTGGCAGGATCCGATCCCGGCGGTGGATCATGAGCTGATCGGCGAGCAGGACATCGCCGCGCTGAAGGCGAAGATTCTCTCCTCGGGCCTGTCGGTGTCCCAGCTTGTCTCGACCGCATGGGCATCAGCGTCGACCTTCCGCGGCTCCGACAAGCGCGGCGGCGCAAATGGGGCGCGTATTCGCCTCAGCCCGCAGAAGGACTGGGAGGTCAACCAGCCGGCCGAGCTCAAGACCGTGCTCTCGAAGCTCGAAGCGATCCAGAAGGAGTCCGGCAAGAAGGTTTCGCTTGCCGACCTGATCGTTCTCGGCGGCTGCGCGGCAGTCGAAAAAGCCGCCAAGGACGCTGGCCTGGACGTGAAGGTGCCCTTCACGCCGGGACGCGCCGATGCGTCGCAGGATCAGACCGATGTCGAGTCCTTCGCCCCGCTCGAGCCGCGGGCCGACGGCTTCCGCAACTATATCAACAGCAAGAAGCATCAGTTCATGGCGCCTGAAGAGGCGTTGGTGGACAAGGCGCAATTGCTGCGGCTGACGGGCCCCGAGATGACGGTTCTTGTCGGCGGCCTGCGCGTCCTCGGCGCCAATGCCGGCAACTTCAAGCACGGTGTGTTTACCAAGCGGCCCGAGACGCTGACTAACGACTTCTTCGTCAACCTGCTCGACATGAGCACGCAGTGGCAGCCCGCCGGCTCCGACGGCACGTATGAAGGCCGCGACCGCAAGACCAATGCAGTCAAGTGGACCGGCACCCGCGTCGACCTGATCTTCGGTTCGCACTCGCAGCTCCGCGCCTTCGCGGAAGTCTACGCTTGCGCGGATTCCAAGGAAAAGTTCGCCAGGGATTTCGTCGCGGCATGGACCAAGGTGATGAACCTCGACCGTTTCGACATCGCCTGATCCCGGCGCGACCGATCCGGAAAAACAAAAAGGGCGGCCGAGAGGCCGCCCTTTTCACATGAGCTGCTCAGAATGGGTTGCGCGTCACGCGCCGAGCGTGCCGGCCTTTGCCGCCGCATAACGTTCGGCGATCTTGGCCCAGTTCACCGTATTCCACCACGCCTTGAGATAATCGGCGCGGCGGTTCTGGTAGTTCAGGTAATAGGCGTGCTCCCAGACGTCGTTGCCCATCAGGGCGCGCTTGCCGTCCATCATCGGGTTGTCCTGGTTCGGGCGGGTCTCGATCGCGAGCTTGCCGTCCTTGTTGACGGTCACAAACACCCAGCCCGAGCCGAACTGGCGTCCACCGGCGGCGTTAAAATCGTTCTGGAATTTTTCCAGGCCGCCGAGATCGCGATCGATCGCCGCGAGTACTTCGCCTTCCGGCTTGCCGCCGTTCGGGCCCATGATTTCCCAGAACATGGTGTGGTTGGCATGACCGCCGAGATTGTTGCGGACGGTGAATTTGATGCTGTCGTCGAGCGCATTCAGGTTGCCGAGCACGTCCTCGATCTTCGCCGTGCCCAATTGCGGATTGGTCTTGGCGACGTTGTTCATATTGGTGACATAGGCCGCGTGATGGCGGTCGTGATGGATTTCCATCGTCTTGGCGTCGATGTGGGGCTCGAATGCATTGGTCGGATAGCTCAGCGGCGGCAGCGTGAAGGGGCCGGTTGGGGCCGCGGCCGGAGCAGGAGCAGCCGCCTGCGCAAAGACAAGACGTGGGGCTGCAGCAATGGCCGCGATACCGGTTGCCGCAAACATCAAATGGCGCCGGGACATGGATGACATCGACTTCTCCTTACCTGTAGGTGAACTGGCTAAATATCTGTGGTCGAACGCCGAAGGCCGCTGCGCGCGGCAAGATACGGGCGGCGTGCGGGATCGGGTTTGGTTTTCTACCCTCGTGAGCCTGCGACGTAATCGCACAGGTGCTGCGGTCCCGGCAATGTAACTCGGGCGGGCAACAAAAAAGGGTGGCCGTACGGCCACCCTTTTGTTCACATTTTTGCGATGCCTTACTCGCCGGCCGCTTCGCGCGGTGCCGGGGCTTCCGCCTTCTGCTTGGCCTCAAGGTCCTCGCCAGTGGTCTGATCCACCACCTTCATCGACAGCCGGGTCTTGCCGCGGTCGTCGAAGCCGAGCAGCTTGACCTTGACCTTGTCGCCTTCCTTGACGACGTCGGAGGTCTTCTGCACGCGGCTGGCTGCAAGTTGGCTGATGTGGACGAGACCGTCCTTGGCGCCGAAGAAGTTCACGAACGCGCCGAACTCCATCACCTTGACCACGGTGCCGTCGTAGATCTGGCCGATCTCCGGGTCGGAGGCGATCGATTTGATCCACTTGATCGCGGCCTTCATCGCCTCGCCGTCGTTGGAGGCGACCTTGACGGTGCCGTCGTCCTCGATGTTGACCTTGGCGCCGGTCTTCTCGACGATCTCGCGGATCACCTTGCCGCCGGTGCCGATCACTTCACGGATCTTGTCGGTCGCGATCTTGAAGGTCTCGATGCGCGGCGCGTATTCGCCGAGCTCGGCGCGGGCGTTGGTGAGCGCCTTGGCCATTTCGCCGAGGATGTGGATGCGTCCTTCCCTGGCCTGGCCGAGGGCGACCTTCATGATCTCCTCGGTGATGCCCTCGATCTTGATGTCCATCTGCAGCGAGGTGATGCCCTGGTCGGTGCCGGCCACCTTGAAGTCCATGTCGCCGAGATGGTCCTCGTCGCCGAGAATGTCGGACAGAACCGCAAAGCGCGAACCTTCGAGAATGAGTCCCATCGCGATGCCCGCGGTCGGCCGCTTCAACGGCACGCCCGCGTCCATCAGCGCCAGCGAGGCGCCGCACACCGAGGCCATCGACGATGAGCCGTTGGATTCGGTGATCTCGGAGACCACGCGCACCGTGTAGGGGAATTCGTGGTGCGGCGGCAGCACCGGATGGATCGCGCGCCAGGCGAGCTTGCCGTGGCCGACCTCGCGGCGCTTGGTGCCGCCGAGGCGTCCGGTTTCACCGACCGAGTAGGGCGGGAAGTTGTAGTGCAGCAGGAACGTCTCTTTGTACGTTCCCGACAGCGCGTCGATATACTGCTCGTCCTCGCCGGTGCCGAGCGTGGTCACGACCATCGCCTGTGTCTCACCGCGGGTGAACAGCGCCGAGCCGTGGGCGCGGGGCAGCACGCCGACTTCGGCGATGATGTTGCGTACCGTCTTGACGTCGCGGCCGTCGATGCGCTTGCCGGTGTCGAGGATGTTCCAGCGAACGATCTTGGCTTCGAGCTCCTTGAACACGCCGGCGATGCGCAGCTTGTCGTATTTCGGCTCCTGCCCTTCCGGGAAGTAGTGCGCGATCACCTTTTCCTTGGCCGCGCCGACCGCGGCGTAGCGGTCCTGCTTGATCGGTATGGCGTATGCGGCGCGCAGCTCCTGCTCGATCAGGCCGAGCATTTCCTTCTCGATCGCGCTGTTGTCGATGGTGGTGACCTCGCGCGGATCCTTGGCGGCCTTCTCGGCCAGCTCGATGATCGCCTTGATCACCGGCTGGAAGTGGCGATGGCCGAACATGACTGCGCCGAGCATGATCTCTTCCGAAAGCTCCTTGGCTTCGGATTCGACCATCAGCACCGCGTCGGTCGTGCCGGCGACGACGAGCTCGAGCTGCGTGTCGGTCATCTCGTCGAGCGTCGGGTTGAGGATGTATTCGTCGTTGCTGAAGGCGACGCGCGCCGCGCCGATCGGTCCTTTGAACGGGGCGCCCGACAGCGTCAGCGCCGCGGAAGCGGCGACCATCGACAGCACGTCGGGATCGTTCTCCATGTCGTGCGAGAGCACGGTGACGATGACCTGGGTCTCATTGCGCCAGCCGTCGGCAAACAAGGGCCGGATCGGGCGGTCGATCAGGCGGGAGACCAGCGTCTCCTTTTCGGTCGGGCGTCCCTCGCGCTTGAAATAGCCGCCGGGAATGCGGCCCGCGGCATAGGTCTTTTCCTGGTAGTCGACGGTCAGCGGCAGGAAGTCGACGCCTTCGCGCGGCGCTTTGGCGGCGACGACGGTGGCGAGCACAACGGTCTCGCCATAGGTGGCGACAACGGCGCCGTCGGCCTGACGGGCGATCTTGCCGGTTTCCAGCTTGAGGGGACGTCCACCCCAGTCGATCTCGACGGAATGCTTATTGAACATAGTGGTCTTCTTTCATGGGTTCACGAGAGCGCGGAGCCCAGAAACACAAAGACCATGCGCAAGATTGCGGGGCACTGATCGCAACATGAGATCAGCATCCGGCGATCCTGCCATGGTCTTTATCTCTCGGATGGCGTCCATCCTCTCGGCAGTCACGGGCACCTTGCCCTGCCCAGCGGCCGGATTGCTGCTGGACGTTTGTCGAGCACGATCCTCATCGGATGATGCTCCTTGCGCATGATTGTCTCCAACAATCGGAGTCCGTTTTCTTCGGGAAATCATGCGAAAACGCGCGCAAACTGCGCGCGCGTACTCTCAAATCAACGACGAATGTTATGCTTTTCGAGCAACGCCTTGTAACGCGCCTCGTCCTTCTTCTTGATGTAGTCGAGAAGGGAGCGGCGCGTCGACACGAGCTTCAGGAGGCCGCGGCGTGAGTGATTGTCCTTCACGTGGGTCTTGAAGTGGCCCGTGAGATTGTTGATGCGTTCCGACAGGATCGCAACCTGGACCTCGGGCGAGCCGGTGTCGCCGGCTTTGGTGGCACTCGTCTTGATGACTTCCGCTTTGCGTTCGGCGGTAATCGACATCGTCAAACTCTCTCATTGCTGCGACCGGGGCTGGCAGTCAGCCCGGTCAGGTTGAACACGCGCTTGGGGATGAGTTCGCCATTGCCAATTTCAGCAAGCGCCAGAAGACGGCCTGCCACCGTGACATAGACTGTGCCGCTACTATTGGGCGCATCCCGTCCGCGCAACAAAACGGCCTGGCCCCTGTGGAGCCTTGCCGCATCAGCCCGTGTGACGGCCAGTGCCGGGATGTCGTCCAGCGCGGTCTCAACGGGCAAAAGCGCGTCGGCGAGGCTTCCCTCGCCAGACGCGGCTCTATTGCATAAAGCCTCCAACTCTTCCAGCGGAATCATGTCCGTTTCGCGGAACGGGCCGACCAAGGTCCGCCGCAACGCGCAGATATGGCCGAAACAGCCCAGAATTCGGCCGATATCGCGGGCCAAAGCCCGGACATAGGTCCCCTTGCCGCACTCGGCCTCGAACACGGATTGGCCGTTATCTCCATGTTCTACAAGGGTTAATTCGTGAATCTCGATCGGCCGGGGCTTCAATTCGACGGTTTCGCCGTCCCGCGCCAGATCGTAGGCCCGCTCGCCCTGGACCTTGATCGCCGAATACTGCGGCGGGATCTGCTCGATCAGGCCGGTGAACTGCGGCAGCAGGGCCCGGATCGCCTCCGCCGATGGCCGCAGCTCGCTGGTCCTGACAACCCGGCCCTCGGAATCGTCGGTGTCGCGCTCCTCGCCCCAGGCCACCGTGAAGCGGTAGCGCTTGCGGCCGTCCATCACGAAGGGAACGGTCTTGGTGGCCTCGCCGAGCGCGATCGGCAGGCCGCCGGAGGCCAGCGGATCGAGCGTGCCGGCATGGCCTGCGCGCTTGGCCTGGAACAGACGCTTGAGCACGGCAACCGCATGCGTCGAGGTCATGCCGATCGGCTTGTCGAGAACGACCCAGCCATGGACGTCGCGCTTGTCGCGCCGCGGCTGATTGTTCTGGCGCGGCTGCTTGTGGCGCGGATCATTATTGCTGCGGCGTTCGCCATCGTTGACGCGGTGTTCGTCGTCGCCGGCGCGACGTTCGTCGTCGCCAGCGCGACGTTCGTCGTCGCCAGCGCGACTTTTGTCGTCGCCACGCGACTCACCTGAAAAAATATTCTTTTCAGCGGCGTGCGAATCGGCCGTTTGCTGCGCGATCTCGCGGTTGGCGGTGGGCATCGTCATCACTTGTCGTCCGAATCGGGTGCGAGGTCTCTTTGCACCGCAGGTGTTCTCAGTAATTTCTCGATCCGTTCCGCTTCGTCGAATCGTTCGTCGGCGCGAAAGCGGAGTTCAGGGGAAAATTTTAAGTTAACGCGGTGAGCGATCTCGCCGCGCAGGAATTTCTTGTTGCGATCGAGCGCCGCGAGCACGATGTCGGTGTCTCGGCCGCCGAGCGGCATCACGTAAATCGTCGCCAGCTTCAGGTCAGGCGACATCCTCACCTCGGGAACGGTGATGATGTGGCCTTCGAGGTCGGGGTCGTGAACGTTACCCTGCGACAGAATATCGGCGACGGCATGGCGCACGGTCTCGCCAACGCGCAATTGTCGCTGCGAGCCGCCGGGAGCGGAACCCTTGTTGTGGTGGCGGGGCATTAGACTCTCTCATAGCCGTCAAGCCCGCGCGTCTCGCGGGCATCACGTCTTGCTTGTTAAATCAGGATCAGGACGTGGATGGCCGGAACAAGCCCGGCCATGGCGCCACATCTTCAGTCAATAAAATCCGAAGCTCTTCGTAAGATTTGGACTTACAGAGAGCGCTGGATCGTCTCCACGCGATAACACTCGATGACGTCGCCGACACGCATGTCGCCGTAATTCTCGAACGCCATGCCGCATTCCTGGCCGGATTGCACTTCCTTCACTTCATCCTTGAAGCGCTTCAGCGTCGAGAGCTTGCCTTCGTGCACGACGACGTTGTCGCGGATCAGGCGAACATTGGCGCCGCGTTCCACGGTGCCGTCGGTGACGCGGCAGCCGGCGACCTTGCCGACCTTGGAAATGTTGAACACTTCCAGGATCTGCGCATTGCCCAGCATGGTTTCGCGCAGCGTCGGCGCGAGCAGGCCGGACATCGCCTTTTTGATGTCGTCGACGAGATCGTAGATGATGTTGTAGTAGCGGATCTCGATGCCGTTGCGCTTGGCGGCCGCGGCCGCTTCCTTGTTGGCGCGCACCGAGAAGCCGATGATCGCGGCATTGAAGCCTTCCGCCAGCGTGACGTCGGATTCGGAGATGCCGCCGACGCCCGCATGCAGGATGCGCGCGGCAACTTCCTCGGTGCCGAGCTTTTCCAGCGATCCCAAAATCGCTTCGAGCGAGCCCTGCACGTCGGCCTTCACGATCAGCGGGAATTCCTTGCGGCCCGCGGTCTTGAGCTGCGACATCATCTGCTCGAGCGAGCCGCGCATGCCGGAAATCGACGCGGCGGCGTTCTCGCGCTTCTGGTGGGCGCGGTAGCTCGTGACCTGGCGGGCGCGGGCTTCGTTCTCGACGACAGCAAGGCGGTCGCCGGCTTCCGGCGGGCCGTTGAAACCGAGCACCTCGACCGGCACCGAAGGTCCGGCCTCGTCGATGTTCTCGCCCTGATCCGAGATCAGCGCGCGGACGCGGCCCATCTCGGCGCCGGCCACGATGATGTCGCCGACCCGCAACGTGCCGCGCTGGACCAGCACGGTCGCGACCGGACCGCGGCCGCGATCGAGCTTGGCTTCGATCACGGTGCCTTCGGCGGGCCGTTCCGAATTGGTCTTGAGGTCGAGCAGTTCGGCCTGCAGCGCGATCATCTCGAGCAGCTTGTCGAGATTGGTCTTGTTCTTGGCGGATACCTCGACGTCGACGACTTCACCGCCGAACGATTCGACCTGAACCTCGTGCTGCAGCAGTTCGGTGCGCACGCGCTCCGGCTTGGCATCGGGCTTGTCGATCTTGTTGATCGCCACGATCATCGGCACCTTCGCCGCCTTGGCGTGGTTGATCGCTTCCACCGTCTGCGGCATGACGCCGTCATCGGCCGCAACCACCAGGATCACGATATCGGTGACCTTGGCGCCGCGCGCGCGCATCGCGGTGAACGCGGCGTGGCCGGGGGTGTCGATGAAGGTGATCTTCTTGCCGCTTTCCGGCGAGGTCACCTGATAGGCGCCGATATGCTGGGTGATGCCGCCGGCTTCACCCGACACCACGTTGGCATGACGCAGCGCGTCGAGCAGCGAGGTCTTGCCGTGGTCGACATGGCCCATGACGGTGACGACCGGCGAGCGCGGCTCGGTGTCGGTGGAATCGTCGACGACGTCGAACAGGCCCTCTTCAACGTCGGACGCGGCGACGCGCTTGACGGTATGGCCCAGTTCCTCGGCGATCAGTTGCGCGGTGTCGGCATCGATCACGTCGGTGATCTTGTGCATCGCGCCCTGCTTCATCAGCAGGCGGATGACGTCGACCGCGCGCTCCGACATGCGGTTGGCGAGTTCCTGGATGGTGATCGCTTCCGGGATCGTGACCTCGCGGACCAGCTTTTCCTTCGGCTCGTTGGAGGCATGGCCCTTCAGACGCTGGGTACGGCGGCGGAACGAGGCGATCGAGCGCTCGCGCACATCGTCATTGAGCGCGGTGACCACGGTCAGGCGGCCGCGTTCCTTCTGCGGGCCGGGCTTGTGGGTGGTCTTGGGGGCCGCTACGGGGCGCATGGCGCCGCCGGGACCGCGCCGGACCTGACGCGGACCCTCGTCCTCATCGGAGCCGTCGGCGGCAACGCCCGGCGCGCGCGCCGCCGGCGTCGCGGCAGCCGGGCGGGCGCCAGCGGGACGCGCCGCGGCCGGACGGGCGGCCGGAGCAGGCGCAGCAGCAGCCGCGGGCTTGGCCTCGGCCTCGCCAAACCGCTTCTTGGCCTCGACTTCGGCCTTGCGCTTGGCTTCCTCTTCCTGGCGATGCCGTTCTTCCTCGGCCTTGCGGCGGGCTTCGGCGGCTTCGCGCTCGGCCTGCTCGATGCCTTCACGGCTGGCGCGGCGCTTGGCTTCTTCCTCGGCCAGCCGCCGTTCCTCGATTTCACGGACCTTGGCGTCGGCCAGCGCGCTGGCGCGGGCGGAACGCTCGTCTTCCGTCAGCGTCCGCAGCACAACGCCCGAACCCGAGCGCGGCGCAGCACCGGGCGCTGCCGCCGGGCGGCCGAGAGGGGGCTTTGCAGCAGGTGCCGCCTTGGCGACAACCGGCTCCGGCGCATGCGTTTCCGTGGCAGGCGCATCGCCGCCGACGCGGCGCTTGCCGCGCTTTTCGACCACGACCTGCTTGGTCCGGCCATGGCTGAAGCTCTGGCGCACGGTGCCCGTCTCGACCCGCGGCTTCAGCGTCAAGGTCTTGGTCGGAACACTCAGAGTCTTGTCGCCAGGCGTTTTGGTATCAACCATTCAGCAGTCCTAATCTCGTTACATTGTGCGCATTCGCACATTCATTGAAGCAAGGCTTCGGAACCAATCGTCGTCGTCAGAATTTCTGGCCGCCATCCCCGGTCTTGTCGTCGTCGTCCATCCGGTATCGAACCAGGATCTGGCAGCGCGACAGGAACGTTTTGCTCGCCGGGCCCGCGAGCAGCGCAGCATGTATCACATTTGACCGGCCCAGTGCCAAATCCAATTGTGCCGAGGTTAAAGCAGTCACAATCGGCAAATCCCGCGATTCGCCAATATTTCGGCCCCTTTGCCCGGCGATCGCGTCCAATTTGCGGATTCCGTCGGCTGCGCCGTCGGAAGCGTGGATCAGCGCGTCAGCCCTGCCCTGTTCGAGCAGGCCCTCGACCTTGGCAAAACCGGAAATGACCTGACCGGCCTTGGCCGCCATGGCCAGCGCCTCGATGCAGCTTCGTTCCAGCAGGGCCTCGGTATCGGCGGGAAGGGTGGCCGCGACCCGGACGTCGCGCTTGAACCCTCTGCTAAATTGGTGACGCCGGACCGCTTCCGCAACCGTTCGGCGCGAGGCCGATACCCAGAGGCCGCGGCCGGGCAGCTTGCGTTTCAGATCGGGAACGACGTCGCCGGAGGGGGCGACCACAAAGCGGATCAGCTCGTCGATGCAGCGCACCTCGCGGCTGACCGCGCACATCCGCATGGTCGCGGACTTGTCGGTCCGCGGCCCATGGTCGAGATCGGGGTCAGCCAAAGCGAGCATGCCTGTTGAACGGTTCCTGTCATCTGCGCACGGTCTGCGCGCAGAAAAGAGTTTCGGCTTTGCGGAACACCCGCATTACGCCGTCTGGTCTTCGGTAGCCTGGGTCGCCTCGGTCTGCTTGGCGAGTTCGGCCTCGGTGATCCAGCCGGCAATGACGCGCGCCTGCATGATCATGCGCTCGGCATCGTCGCGGGAGATCTCATTGGCGTCGAGAATGCCGGCATGCTTGGTCGGCTCGCTGCCTTCCTTGCGCTCGGTCCAGCCGACCAGATCGTCGGTCGCGCAACCCGCCAGATCCTCGACCGACTTGATGTCATTCTCGCCGAACTTCACCAGCATCTTCGAGGTAACGCCGGGCACCGTCTTCAAAGCATCATCCACACCAAGTTCCTTGCGCTTGTTTTCCAGCTCTGTCTCGAGCTGTTCCAGATATTCCTTCGCCCGGCTCTGCAGCTCGTTGGCGGTTTCCTCGTCGAAGCCTTCGATGCCGGCCAGTTCCTTGACATCGACCAGTGCGAGTTCCTCGACCGACGTGAAGCCTTCCGACGCCAGCAACTGGCCGACGACTTCGTCGACGTTCAGCGCTTCCATGAACACCCGCGTGGAGTTCTCGAAATCGGCCTGACGGCGTTCGGATTCTTCCTGCTCGGTGAGGATGTCGATGTCCCAGCCGGTCAGTTGCGAGGCGAGGCGCACGTTCTGGCCGCGCCGGCCGATTGCCAGCGAGAGCTGGTTATTGGTGTCGGGAACCACGACCTCGATCCGTTCGCGGTCCTCGTCGATCACGACCTTGGCGACTTCGGCGGGCGCCAGCGCATTGACGACGAAGGTTGCGATGTCGGGCGACCACGGAATGATGTCGATCTTCTCGCCCTGCAATTCGTTCACCACCGCCTGCACGCGCGAGCCGCGCATACCGACGCAGGCGCCGACCGGATCCACCGAGGAATCCCTGGAAATCACGCCGATTTTCGCGCGCGAGCCGGGGTCGCGGGCCACCGCCTTGATCTCGACGATGCCATCGTAGATTTCCGGCACTTCCTGCGCGAACAGCTTTGCCATGAATTGCGGATGGGTGCGGGAGAGGAAGATCTGCGGTCCGCGGGTTTCGCGGCGGACGTCGAAGATGTAGGCGCGGACGCGGTCGCCGTTGCGGAACACCTCGCGCGGCAGCATCTCGTCGCGGCGGATGATGGCTTCACCGCGGCCGAGATCGACGATCACGCTGCCATATTCGACGCGCTTGACGACGCCGTTGACGATGTCGCCGATGCGGTCCTTGAATTCCTGATATTGCCGGTCGCGCTCGGCCTCGCGCACCTTCTGCACGATCACCTGCTTGGCGGATTGCGCGGCGATGCGACCATATTCCAGCGGCGGCAGGGTGTCGGCGATGGTGTCGCCGACCTGGGCGCCCGGATTGGCGCGCTGCGCGTCCGCCAGCGAAATCTGGTTCGACGAGTTCTCGACCTGCTCGACGACCAGCATGTGGCGCGACAGTCGCAGCTCGCCCTTCTTGGCGTCGATCTCGGCGTGAACATCGGTCTCGCTGCCGTAACGGGCGCGGGCCGCCTTGGCGATGGCGTCTTCCATCGCAGCGATCACGATGCCGCGGTCGATCGACTTTTCGCGGGCGACCGCGTCGGCGATCTGCAGCAGCTCGAGTTTGTTGGCACTGACTGCCATGGCCTAGTCTCCTTCGGTAGGATCGGTCTCGCCCCTGCGCAGCCTTTCTGCGGCAAGGCGGTGTTTCTTGGTATTGGTCGGCTCCGGCTTCTTGCCGGACTTGTTTCCGGTTTTGGGCTTCGGCTTATTGCTCCTGGCCGGATCGCTTTTCTTGGCGTGCGGCGGAGGCGTAGGCGCCAGCCCGAGATTCTGTTTGAGTTCGCGCTCGGCCTGCTTGCCGCGCCGCATCGATTCCGCAATCAATTCGTCGGTCAAAACTAGCCGTGCGTCGGAGATGTCTTCCATCACCAGCAACACGTCGGCATCTTCGTCCGCGCGTGTGTCATCCCGATGTAGGCGCACGGCATCGCCTTCGACGCCGGCCAGCATACCACGGAAACGCTTGCGGCCCTGATGGGCGACTGCCATTTCGATCTTCACGAGATGTCCGCCGAAGCGTTCGAAATCGGAACGGCGCACCAGCGGGCGGTCGATGCCCGGCGAAGATATCTCCAGCCGGTAGGCGCGGTCGATCGGATCGGCGACGTCGAGCACCGGCGACAGCGCCCGCGAGATCGCCTCGCAATCCTCGATCTGCATCGTACCATCAGGCCGTTCGGCCATGATCTGGACGGTGCAGCCGGCCTCGCCTGAAATCCTGATCCGGACCAGCCGGTAGCCCATTCCCTGCAGCACCGGGGTCGCCACCGCCGACACCCGCGCCGCCACGCCCGGCTCGACGACGAGACGGGGCTCGGCCAAGAGGTCGGCATCCTCGGGAACAGCAGTTGGATCGGTCATGTCCAGGGTCAAAAGCGTCTTACTTGCATGGGTTTAGGCCGGGCCCTAACCGGAGGTCCGGCCGGTTCCCTGAGCCGCCCCTGAATGTCCATTCTGGGCAGGGCAGGTTCAGGTAATAAAAAAGAGCGGGTCCCGGGGGGCCCACTCTCAATACGCGATCGTATGAGATCCATAAGTTGCCGCGGATATAGCGGTTTTTCCGCAATCCGACAAGGCCCGCGATCTCGTTAAGTCCGATTTTGCCAAGCTTTGAAAGGCGGGCAATAATCTAACCCTTCATTCACGAACGCTGCCTAGATTTCCCGAAAAACCAGCCAATTAAGGCCGGTTTGGGCGGGTTTATGATAATTTCACCATCGCTGATCCCGGAACTCGACGACATCGTCAGTCGTGGCGACCCCAAGCGCCGCGCCGATGCGATGCGCCGTATCAGCGAGCTGTTCCTGCAGGGTGCCGCGAGCTTCCGCGCCGATCATGTCGATCTGTTTGATGGCGTCCTGACCAGTCTGGTCCCCCATGCCGAGATCGAGGCGCGCGCCGAACTGGCCGAGCGCCTGTCGACGCTGGCGAATGCACCGCGCGGCCTGGTCGGCCAGCTTGCCCATGAAGATGAAATTGCCGTCGCAGGTCCGTTGCTGCGCCACTCGCTGGTCATCGACGAAAAGATGCTGCTCGAAATTGCGTCCATGAAGGGCCAGGGTCATCTGCTGGCGATGGCGGAGCGGCCGACGCTTTCGGCCGATCTCACCGACGTCATGATCGCCCGCGGCGACCGCGCGGTGGTCAGGCGCGCCGCCGGCAATGCGGGCGCAGCGTTTTCGTCAGATGGCTACTCGACACTGATCAAGCGCGCCGGCCAGGATGGCGTGCTGACGATCAAGCTCGGTCAGCGCGACGACCTGTCACCTACCCAATTGAAGGAGCTGCTCTCCGGCTCCATCGACGTCATCCGCCGCCGCCTGTTCCAGGTCGTCAAGCCCGAGCGGCAGGCCGACATCAAGCAGGCGATGGTTGCCATCACCGCCCCGTCCGAACGCGAGGAGCGGCGCGACTTCCTGCCGGCACAGCGCACGGTGCTCAAGCTCCACCGCGAGGGCATGCTCGGCGAGGGCGCATTGCTCAACTTTGCCAGGGCGTTCAAATACGAAGAATCGATCGCCGCACTGTCGGCGATGACCGGCGTCAAGATCGAGACCCTCGATCGCCTGATCAGCGGCGAACGCTACGATCCGATCCTGATCGCCGGAAAATCCATCGACCTCGAATGGGCGACGGTGCGCGCGCTGATCATCCTTCGGCTCGGCCCGACGAAAACGCCGTCGCCGGCCGACACCGAAAACGCGCGAGTGAATTATGTGCGCCTGATGCCCACGACCGCCCAGCGCGTCGTCGAGTTCTGGAAGACGCGGTAATCCAGCGTCAGGTCTTTCCCCGTCATTGCGAGGAGCGCAAGCGACGAAGCAATCCATCTCTCAGCAAGCGGCGAGATGGATTGCTTCGCTGCGCTCGCAATGACGGAGTGCGATGAATGACCTCCCAAACGTCAAAGGAGCGCGTTATCCTCCGCCCTCAAAGACGCGGCACAGCGTCATTCCGGGGATCGCGACATGCTGACGGACGTTCAGGCGCAAGCCCATGCCGCTGTAGGCGCACGCCCGCTAGCTGACCCGTCGAAACTTTAAATACGCCGCGACCCGCCCCTCGCGCTCGGCTTTGCGGCCGTAGCGCGTCATGGTGTAGCCGTCCCACGGCTGTTGCCAGTCGGCGGCGCGCTCGGCGGTCCAGAGAAACTCGGGGCTGCGCATCAGATGCGCCAGCGTCCAGGCGCAGTAATCGTCGATGTCGCTGACGAAGCGAAACTCGCCGTCGTCTTTCAGGACGCGGGCCATTGCGTTGACTGTGGCATCCTGCACGAAGCGGCGCTTCCAGTGCCGCCGCTTCGGCCAGGGATCGGGATGGATCAGGTCGATCCGCGCCAGCGAGCGCGGTGGCGCCCAGGCCAGCAATTCCGCGGCATCGCCGGCATAGAGGCGGATGTTGTGCAGATTATGCGCCTCGATCTGTGTCAGGATTTTTGCCATGCCGTTGACATAGGGCTCGCAACCGATGAAGCCGATGTTCGGATAGGCCTGCGCTTCCGCGATCAGATGCTCGCCGCCGCCGAATCCGATTTCGAGCCTGACATCGGCGGTGCCGCCATTGAAGAGGTCGGCAAGCCGCTCCGGTGCCGGTGCTGCGATATCGAGTGCCAGGTGCGGCAGAAGATTATCGATCAGGTCGGCCTGATGGATGCGGAGCTTGTGGCCCTTGCGGCGGCCGAAGAACGAGCCGCGCCCGTGTGCCGACGCGCCGTCATTCGGCGGCGCGCCGCCGTCGCCGATATCGCGTGGTGCGGCCATCATCGCAGCGTCTGGTACAGCCGGTACAACAGCCGCGCCCTCGGCTCGATCGAGGAGATGTACATCTGCTCGTAATGGGTATGGGCACCCTGGCCGTCAACGCCGAGCCCATCGAGGGTTGCGGTATGCGGCGCGGTGAAATTGCCGTCGGAGCCGCCGCCTGTGGAGGTGTCGACCAAGTCGAAGCCGATCTCCGCCGCGATCGTTTTGGCATGCTCGTAAAGCGCCGCGCCGGCATTGCTCTTTTCGTAAGGCGGGCGATTCAACTCGCCGATCACCTTGACGGTGACGCCTTCGGTGCGCGATTTCAGATTGAGGATTTTTGCCACGAGCTCTTCGGAGTCGGCGAGCGTCGGCACGCGGGTGTCGACCTCGGCATAGGCTTCCTCCGCGACCACGTTCGGCTTGGTGCCGCCGCGGACGACGCCGACATTGACGGTGATGCCGCGCGCAAGGTCGTTCATCGCCTCCAGCGTTTGAATGACGTTGCCGAGTTCGCGGATGGCGCTGCGGCCGTCCTGCGGCCTTGTGCCGGCATGCGAGGGCACGCCCTTGATGAAGACCTCGAAGCGCCCGACGCCCTTGCGCCCGGTGACGATCTTGCCGCCGTCGCGCGCCGGTTCGGTGACCAGCACATATTTCGCCTTGCGCCCCTCGGCCTCGATCAGCGCGCGCGAGGTCGGGCTGCCGATCTCTTCATCCGAGACATAGAGCTGGGTGATGCCGAGCGACGGCCGGGCGCCATCAGCGCAAACCTGCCGGAACGCGTGATAGGCGAGGTAGGCGCCGCCCTTCATGTCGTAGATGCCCGGACCGAATGCGCTGTCGCCGGCGACGCGGAACGGCAGGCGCTCGATGAAGCCCAGCGGATGCACCGTATCGAGATGGCTCAGCACCAGGATTCCCGGCTCGTCCTGTCCCCATGAGGAGCGCGCCACCAGATGGTCGCCGCAGCCGGAGTGCCCGGCGATCCGCTCCACGGTGGCGGGCAGGCCGCGATAGCCGTCCGCGACGACGTCGGCCAGCTTGTTGACCTGCTCGGGTGCTTCGGTGGGGGTTTCGATTTCGACCCAGCGGCGAATGCCCTCGAGGATCGGCGTGGCGTCGAAAGGATTGGTTGTCGTCATGTCGTATCCGATACGGCGTCATTTCCCGATGCGCAATTGCCGATCGGGAATGAGGCATATTCCAGAATACGAAATTTTCAAACCGGACCCAGTCAAAGTTAGCGCGGGTCAGGTCCGTTGCGCGATGCGATCTGCTCGACCAGCTCGACAATGGAGCGCCGCATTTTGGAGTCGTCGATGCGCGTGAACGCGCGCGTCAGCGCGAGACCTTCTGATGTCGCGAGGAAATCGGACACATAGGCCGGGGAGGCGCCGTCGCCGAAACCCTCGCCGTTTGCCGAGCCGCTCGGTCCGCCGTCGAACAGAAACGACACTGGCACCTGCAGAATTTCAGAGATCTGCTGCAGGCGGCTGGCGCCGACCCTGTTGGTGCCTTTTTCGTATTTCTGAACCTGCTGGAAGGTGAGACCGAGCGCTTCGCCCAGTTTTTCCTGGCTCATTCCCAGCATGATGCGGCGCATCCGGACGCGGCTGCCGACATACTTGTCAACCGGATTGGGCGCTTTGGTAGACATCTGCATCGCTCCTGGGATCGCGCGCCGGGAATGAGGCAGTGCAAAGAGTCATGCCTCAGGCGCGCCGTTACCGTCATATCCTGCTCGGAGGATCGGGTAGAATTGCGGACGATCTGAGCAACGGAAGTGACTGGTTGTTGTTTTTGGCTTGCAACCGCAGAAAGCGAATTGCAGGCTGTCTGTCAACTGGTGGAACCGCACACGCAGCGTTTTTAGTAAACCAGTGACAAAACTGCGCTGCGGAAATCTCAGGCAGCGTGCTTCGCCGCGCGGCGTCTGATGACGAGCATCAGGGCAACGGCCACAATCACGGCCGCCGGGATATCTCCAAAGCGAGCATAAACCGTCGGCGACAGCGCCGATGGCAGGCTAGCGTCCAAAACACCTTCGATGCCGAGGCCGAGGCGTGCGACAATCCGCCCTGAAGGATCGATCACCGCCGAGATGCCGGTGTTGGCGGCACGCACCATCGGCAGGCCTTCTTCGATCGCACGCAGCCGCGCCTGCTGCAGGTGTTGGTAGGGGCCGGTTGAATTGCCGAACCAGCCGTCATTGGTCAGGTTGATGATCCAGCCTGGACGGTCGTCACGCGCCGCAACATTTCCGGGAAAAATCGCCTCGTAACAAATCAGCGGTAGCGCACGCGGCGCATTCGGTATCTCCATCGCCTGGCGCCGCGTGCCCGGAATGAAGCCGCCGTGTACCTTCGTCAGTTGCACGAAGCCGAGCTTTTCCATCCATTCCTGAAACGGCAGGTATTCGCCGAACGGCACCAGATGCAGCTTGTCGTAGACCGATAGCACGCCACCGTCATGGTCGATCACATATATCGAGTTGTAGGCGCGGGAGACGCGGGCGCCGGGCGGGCCATCAGGGGCGCGCACGGAGCCCGTGATCAGCACCGTCCCCTTGGGCAGGAGCTCGGCGATCTGTGCCATCGCATCGGCTTCGCGGGTCAGGAAAAAGGGGAAAGCCGATTCCGGCCAGATCAGGATCTGCGCATCCCGCACGCCGGTGGATTGCGGCCCCGAAGCGCGGTCGGACAGTGTCAGATACTTCTGCATCACCTCCGCCTTGGCGCCGTAGTTGAATTTGACGTCCTGCTGCAGGTTCGGCTGCATGATGCGCAGCTTGACCTTGGTCAGGGCCGTCGGCTGCAGCGACAGCCGTACGGTGCCGTAAATCCCCATTGCCGCCAGCAGCACGAGCGCCGCCACCGGCGCGATCCAGGGCTTGCGGCCGCGCGAGGTGCCATCGATCAGTACCGCCGGGCTGGCAAAGATCGCGACGCTGAGGAAGGTCATGCCCCACAGCCCGATCAGCGACGCCGTCTGCGCCAGCGCCAGCGGCTCCGAGAGCGCGTAGCCATAGGCATTCCACGGGAATCCCGACAGCATGTAGCCGCGCAGCCATTCGCTGACCGTGAGCGCGACCGCGAGCGCCAGCACGCGCGAGGCATCCCGTGTCCAGATCAGCCGTGCCAGCGCGAAGCCGAGCGTGGGAAACAGGGCCAGGTAAGCGGGCAGCCCGAGCACCGCAAACGGCATCAGCCAGGCAAATGTCTGCGCGTCGACCAGGAAGGCGTTGCCGGTCCAGTAGAGCCCGGGCACGAAATAGCCGAGCCCGAACCAGAAGCCTGATAGCGCCGCCGCCGGCACGCCGCGCCATTTTCCGGCCGCCGCCCCGTCGATCAGCCAGACCGCGACCGGAAAGGTGATAAACAGCACTGGCCAGGCATTGAACGGCGCCATCGACAACGCCGACATCGCGCCCGCGACAAGCGCGATCGCGGCGCGCTTCCAGCCCCAGGCGAGGATGATCGAGAGTCCCGCCACGCGGAATTTACTTGAGGGCATCACTGCGAGCCGGCTCCATCGCTGGAGCTCGGCGGCGTGTTGTCATTGGCTTGCGGTGTGCTGCTGTCGGGCGCGCTCTCGCGACGGCTGCGCTCCCGCGCGGTGCGCGGCGTCGGACGCTCTTTCCGAGCCCCGATCCGCAGTCGCTTGACCCGCCGCGGATCGGCATCGAGCACCTCGATCTCGAAATTGCCCGGGCCTGCGATCACCTCGCCGCGCACCGGCAGCCGGCCGACCTGCGCCACCAGATAGCCGCCGAGCGTCTCGACTTCCTCGCCGGCTTCGCCGGTGACGAATTCCTCGCCGATCATCTTGCGCGCATCCTCGAGGCTGGCGCGGGCGTCGGCGATGAAGGCGTTGTCGCCCTGCCGCACGATCGAGGGCGGCTCGTCGCTGTCGTGCTCGTCGTCGATTTCACCGACGATCTGTTCGACAATGTCCTCGATCGACACCAATCCGTCGGTGCCGCCATATTCGTCCACCACCAGCGCCAGATGAATGCGCGAGGCCTGCATCTGCGCGAGCAGGTCAATCGCCCGCATCGACGGCGGCACATACAGGAGCTTGCGGATGATGTTGGCTTCCGCCAGCGGCATCGCGAGGTTGACCGCGCGGAGGTCAAGGCCCGCGGGGAGCGGCTTCTTGCGCTTAGGCTTGTCGGTCTCGCCGACGCGCGCCTTCGCGGTCATGAACGCCAGGAGGTCGCGGATGTGCACGATGCCTTCGGGGTCGTCGAGGGTTTCGTTGTAGACCACGAGGCGCGAATGCGCCGCGCTTTCGAACAGGCTCATCAGCTCGCCGAGCGGAATGTCGCGCTTGACCGCGACGATGTCGGCGCGATGCACCATCACGTCGGCGATCCGCCGCTCGTTGAGGCCGAGGATGTTGCGCAGCATGGTGCGCTCGATGGCGGAAAAGCCGACATCGTCCGGCGTCGAGGCATCGAGCACGACCTGAAGATCGGCGCGCACCGATCCAGCCTTCCAGCCGAACAGCGTCCGGATCGCCCGCATCAGCCAGTTATCGGCGGCGGGGCGCAGTACCTCGCCTTCCTGCACCACCACCGGCAGGTTGCGCGTATCGCGCGGGTTGTCCTGTATCGGGTCAGAGTCCGGCATTTCAGTCCATCCGTTCCCGGTCCGCATACGGATCGGGAATGCCGAGCTGGGCGAGGATCTCCCGTTCGAGACTTTCCATGGCTTCGGCGTCGTCGTCATTCTCGTGGTCGTATCCGATCAAATGCAGGAAGCCGTGGACCGCGAGATGGCTGAGATGATGATCGAACGGCTTTTCTTCGTCATCGGCCTCTTTCCGCGTGGTTTCATAAGCGATGGCGATGTCGCCGAGCATGCGCGGCGCGTCCGCCGGCGCGCCCGTCGTCGGCTGCAGGGCCGGAAACGACAGCACGTTGGTCGGCTTGTCGATGCCGCGCCAGTTGCTGTTCAGCGTGCGAATACCTGAATCGTCGGTCAGCATGACCGCGAGTTCCGCCTCGCCGACATCGGCATCGGCGAATTCGGCCGCGGCGTTGATGGCGTGATGGATCACCGCCTCGGCATCCGGCTCGGTCTGCCAGCATTCGGCAACGACGAGAACTTCGGTGAGAGGAAGGGCGGACGACACGAGCGTTCCAGCGGTTTGCATAACATTGTTCTGGTTGCGGCCGCGGCCTGCCGGCAGCAGGTCCACGGCCGAGGATATTTCGATCAAGATTTTCCGGTTGCCGGTTTCTGCGGCAATCCCTCATAGGCGGCGACGATCCGCGCCACCAGTTCATGGCGGATGACATCCTCCGCGGTGAATTTCACCTGCGCAATGCCCTCGACGTTGTCGAGCAGCTTGCAGGCCTCGGCGAGCCCCGACGCCTGCCCGTTCGGCAGGTCGACCTGCGAGGGATCGCCGGTGATGATCATGCGGCTGTTCTCGCCGAGTCGCGTCAGGAACATCTTCATCTGCATCGACGTGGTGTTCTGCGCCTCGTCGAGGATGATGACGGCGTTGGTGAGCGTGCGGCCGCGCATGAAGGCGAGCGGCGCGATCTCGATCTCGCCGGCCTGCAGCGCGCGCTCCACGATCCGCGCATCCATCAGGTCGTACAGCGCGTCGTAGATCGGCCTCAAGTAAGGATCGACCTTCTCGCGCAAGTCGCCCGGCAGGAAGCCGAGCCGTTCGCCGGCCTCGACCGCGGGCCGCGACAGGATGATGCGATCGACTTCCTTGCGTTCGAACAATTGCGCGGCATGCGCCACCGCCAGCCAGGTCTTGCCGGTGCCGGCCGGGCCGACGCCGAACACGAGTTCATGGCGCTTCAGTGCGCGGATGTAGGAATCCTGCGCCGCCGTGCGTGCCCGCACCGGACGCTTGCGCAGGTTGATGGTCTCGAACGTCGACTTGGCGGTCTTGGCGTCGAATTCGAACAGCGAGCCCTGCGCGATCACGGCGCGGATGGCGCCCTCGACCTCGCCCTGCGAGAGATCATGGCCTTGCAACGCCTGCGCATAGAGCGTTTCCAGCACGCGCCGCGCGGCGTCGCAGCCGTCGCGGGTGCCGGCGATGGTGATGTGGTTGCCGCGGGAATCGACGACGACGCCGAGCCGCCGCTCGACTAGCGCCAGGTTCTGGCCGTAGGGGCCGACGAGGGCGGAAGCGGCGCGGTTGTCGTCAAAGTCGATGACGACCTGGGTCTCGGGCGGAACTTGCATGTCGCGGTCAAATTTGCGGCTGGGAGCGAGCGAAGGTGAATCCGATGCGCTTTTTGGCAAGGGTTCAGGCTCCCGTCGTCATGGAGGAAAGCGTCGATGGCGCAGGCCGCGTGCAGGGACCAGCGAGTTCGCCGAGCAGGCTGTAGCGCTCAAGGCTGTCGATCCTGACCGGCAGCACCTGGCCGATGATATCGGGCGAGGCAAACACATGCGCAGGCTGAAGGTACGCCGTGCGGCCGACGATCTGGCCGGGATTGCGGGCCGCGCGTTCGAACAGCACGTCGACGGTTTCGCCAATCATGGCCCGGTTGAAGGCCGATTGCTGGGTGTCGATCAATTCCTGGAGCCGCACCAATCGCTCGTCCATTTCAGCCGCTGACACCGTCTCCCGCATGTCCGCCGCCGGCGTGCCGGGCCGCGGCGAATATTTGAACGAATAGGCTGCAGCGTATCCGATTTGCATGACAAGCGCGAGGGTCGCGGCAAATTCTCCCTCGGTTTCGCTGGGGAAGCCGACGATAAAATCTGATGAAAACGCAATATCTTGGCGGGCGGTACGGAAACGGTCGATAACGCGTCGATAATCATCGGCGGTATGCTTGCGGTTCATGGCCGCCAGAATCCGGTCGGAGCCGGACTGCACCGGAAGATGGACGAACGGCATCAGCGCGGCGAGGTCGCGATGCGCTGCAATCAGCGTCTCCTCGACGTCGCGGGGGTGGCTGGTCGAATAGCGCAGCCGCGCGATGCCCTCGATTTCGGCAAGTCGATGCAACAGCTTGCCGAGCGGCCAGGTCCGTCCATCGGGGCCCACGCCATGATAGGCGTTGACGTTCTGGCCGATCAGGGTGATCTCGCGCACGCCGTTGTCGGCCAGCCGCTTCACGTCGTCGACGATCCTGGCGACCGGGCGCGAGACTTCTGCGCCGCGCGTGTAGGGCACCACGCAGAAGGTGCAGAATTTGTCGCAGCCTTCTTGCACGGTGACGAAAGCGGAGATGCCGCGCGCGCGGATGGCGTCCGGCTTCGGCTGCGGCAGGAAGCCAAATTTGTCCTCGACCGGAAATTCGGTTTCCAGCGCCCGGCCTTCGCTTTTGGCGCGCGCCAATAGCTGCGGCAGGTGATGATAGCTCTGCGGCCCGACCACGACGTCAACCGTCGGCGCGCGGCGAATGATCTCCTCGCCCTCGGCCTGCGCGACGCAGCCGGCGACCGCGATGCGCATCTCGCGCCCGTTCCGCGCCGCCTCGTCCTTGGCGACGCGCAGCCGCCCGAGCTCGGAATAGACCTTTTCGGAAGCCTTTTCCCTGATATGGCAGGTGTTGAGGATCACCAGATCCGCATCCTCGGCGCTATCCGTCTCGACAAAGCCTTCAGGCGCCAGCGTGTCGACCATGCGTTGCGCATCGTAGACGTTCATCTGGCAGCCATAGGACTTGATATGCAGCTTGCGCGGCGGCTTCATGGAACCTGGGATACCGGGCTTGAATGGCGCCCTCGCGGCGACTGGGGCTCAGATATAGCCTAAATGGCCAAAAAGCCAGCGTTGGTCCGTCATTCCGGGGCGCGAAGCGAACTATGGGGCCCCCCTGCGCCCCTGAGAATCTCGAGATTCCGGGTCCGATGCTGGCGCATCGCCCGGAATGACGGACCAACGCTCAGTTCGCAGTGCGCCAGAGATCGAACAGTTCGGGCGGCGGAACTTCCACCCATTCATTGCCGAGGTTGATACGGTAGGGGGTGCTGCTCGAAGCCCCCGACAGCCGCCACAATTTCGGATCGACGGGGCGGCCCTTGGTGCGCACCCATCGCGCGATCGGTTCGAGGGCCGCCGCCTGTTTGGCGGGGGCCAGCGTATATCCGCCCAGCATCACAAAGCGTAGCTGTCTGTCCGATACCAGCTGTTCGATATCCGCTGGCGCCAGGATCGGATCATCGCCGAGATAGCCGCCCATCGCCATGACCGGCTGGCCGGTCGCAAGGATCAGTGGTGCCGCGACATTGGCGTTGGGCACCGCCACGAGAAACTTTGCGGTCTCGCGATTGGCGGTCAGGTAGCCCGTGAGCTTCTGGCGTGCGGCCTCCAGCCGCGATGTCCGCGATGCCAGGCGGTCGGTGTCGGATGGCGCGAGCAGGGCCGTCATGTTGGCGATCGGCGCGGCGATGTTCGGGCGCCTCAGGACGACGCTGGCTGCGGTCAGGATCGGCGAAACCAGCAACGCGCCAAAGGCCACGACGGCGAACAGCTTTGGCAATCTGCCGTTCTGCTGCGGAAGGAAACAAAGGCCAGCGGCGCAAATCGCAGCGATTCCGATCGACGTCAGCCATGTCACGCTGAGCCAGTCGGATCCGATCGTCTCGGACCGCGCGATGCAGAGATAGGCCTGCCAGGCGGCCGTGGCGATGATAACCAGCGGCAGGTGCATCCGCGCGAGCTTGCCCGCCTGCCATCGCGACCACAGGCCGGCTGCGGCGATACCGGAAAACACCGCGAGCGGCGGACCGAGCACAGCGACGTAATAGGTGTGGATCAATCCGCCCGCGAAGCTGAGCACGATCCAGTACATCGCGAGCCAGCCGGTCCAGACAGCGGCGCTGATCCGGCGTGACCTTGCCGCGCCCGGCCCCGATGCGTCCGACCAGGCGAAAGCGAGGCCGAGAAGCGCGAGCGGCAGCAGCCAGGCGAACTGTGCTGCGGCCCGCGGCCGAAACAGGCGGAGAAGGCCGACAGGCGAGTCGTCGGTCATGACGGGCTGCCGGACTACCGTGCCGGCAGGTGCCGTCTCACTCGAGGCCGCAGGCGAAGAGTTTGCCGGACTGCCTGCGGGCGTGGCCATCGCAAGAAAGCGGGCCGCGCCATTATGCACCAGGGCAAGCTCCAGCATCGAATTATGCCTGGTGCTGCCCGCATAGGGCCGGTCCCGCGCCGGCGCGAGATCGAAGAGAACAGCCCAAGATAGCGAGACGATGACAAGGACCATGCCCGCGATGACCTGTCGCCCGAGATGCCACGTCACGGGAGCGCGTGGTCGCGCGAGGCTGAACGTCAGGGCCAGCACGGGAGCCAGCACCAGCGCCGCTCCCATCTTGATGTTGAAGCCGACGCCGATCGCGGCCATCGCGGCGCAGAGCAGCACGAGCCGGCCGGTTTCGGCGGCCCGTATGCCGAACCACGCAGCCGTCAGCAGCACCAGGATGAGGCAGCTCTCGGTATTGTTGGAACGATCGACCGCAACATTGACCGGACTGAGCGCGAGCGACAGCGCGGCCACAGCGGCCGCCGTCCTGCCCCAATACTTCTGCACCAGAATGTAAACCAGGAGGATCGCGGCCAGTCCCGCCATCACCTGGGCGAGCAGGATCGACAACGCGGAAAAGCCGAGCAGTTTGGCGCTTATGACCTGCAGCCAGATCGCCACCGGCGGCTTGTCGATCGAAACGAAGCCGGCGGGGTCGAACGAATTGAAGAGGAAATTGTGCCAGCTCTCCAACTGGCTGCGCACGCCTGCGGCGTAGTACTGCCTGCTGAATTCGTTCTGTGAAAGCTGCCAAGTTCGCGCGAGTGCCGCCACCGCCACGATGAACGTGAGTGGCACGGCCGCCTTCAACGCTTTGCTGTCCGATAATTTCACGATGCGCCGCCCCCTCACGCAGGTTCGCGTGAGATTATCACCTGCGGCTTCGACGCCCAGTTAACTCGCAGCAAGGTTGCCTATTGACGGCGGGAGCGACGCCGCGTTCTAGCCGGCCGTTCGACCGACGCGCGCAATCAGATCCGGCAACTGCCGCATATCGTCGAACGTCACGGCGGCGCCAGCGGCGAGCAGCATCTCGGCATGGCCTTGCTGACAATGGCTGCCGCCGTGAAAACCAAGCACGGTCATCCCGGCGGCGCGACCGCCGGTGACACCGGGAACGCTGTCCTCGATTACGAGGCATTGGGACGGTTGCACCTTCATCTGTTCGGCCGCGAATAGAAACAGATCGGGCGCGGGCTTGCCGCGATCGACCTGCGTAGCGGAGAAAATATGCGGCGCGAGTTGGTCGTAGAGGCCGGCGCAGGTGAGGCCGTGGCGAATCTTTTCCGGCGTTCCGCTGGAAGCGACGCATTTGGGCAGTCGTATTGCGCCAATCGCCTCGCTGATATGGGCGATCGCCTGCAAATCGCCCTCGTAAAATTTCAGCGTGGCCGCCTTCACCTGTTGCTCGAAGTCATCGGGCAGTTTGCGGTCGATCTCGCGCTCGATCGTTTGGCGCGCCTCGCGGTCAGAAACGCCGAGAAATCGAACGAGTACCTGCTCCGACGTGATCGGATAGCCGTGACGCGTCAGCGTCTCCGCATGCGCGCGGCATGAAATGACTTCGCTGTCGACCAGCACGCCGTCGCAGTCGAAGATGACCAGATCGAAATTCTGCTTCAAGGTGGCTCGCGATCAGGTTTTGTCTTCGTCGAGCGGGACGCAATAAAGCTCCAGCCGATGATCGACCAGCTTGTAGCCGAGTTTTCTGGCGATCTCGGCCTGCAATTTCTCGATCTCCTCGGAGGTGAACTCGATCACCTTGCCGTCGCGCAGATTGATCAGATGGTCATGGTGGCTGTCGGGCATCTGCTCGTAGCGCGCGCGGCCCTCGCGGAAATCATGCCGCTCGATGATGCCTGCATCCTCGAACAGCTTGACGGTGCGGTACACCGTCGAAATCGAGATCTTGTCGTCGACCGCGACACAGCGTCGGTAGAGCTCCTCGACATCAGGATGGTCGACCGAATCGGCCAGCACGCGTGCGATCACCCGGCGCTGTTCGGTCATGCGCATGCCGGTGGCGGCGCAGCGCGCCTCGATGCCGGTATTTTTCTGCGCAGACGGAGATTTCAATGCGGTCATGGTCTCTAAGGCCTTGAAGGGCGGATCAGGGCTTTGTGCCACACGCGTGCATATTACGACAAGTCGCGCCGCATCAGAAGTGCATTCAATTGTTCGCCTCCGGGCTGCTGATAGTAGCGTTCCCGGCGGCCGACGACCTCAAATCCGGCCCATTCATACAGCCGCCGCGCCGGCTGATTGTTCTCTTCGACTTCGAGGAAGACCTTGCATACGCCGTGGCCCGCGAGATGACCGAGATGTGTCAGCAAAAGGTTGCGCGACAGGCCACGGCCGCGCTGATTCGCATCGATGGCGATCGACAACAGTTCGGCCTCGTCGGCCGCCATACGCGACACCGCAAAGCCGATGATCTTGCGCCCAAGCCTGAGGCGGTGCACGAGCGTGTTGCGCTCGGTCAGCATCACCTCGAATTCGCCTTCGCCCCAGCCGCGGTGAAACGATGCGCCATGTAGTTGCGCCAGACGCGCCGCGTCGCGCTGGATCGCCGGTTCGATCACCGCCGTGCCGCCGCCCCACCAATCGGAGAGCCACGCCATCATGATGACGGCGGCTGCGCTGCGCCGGACAACGAATCCTTCGGCGGCTTGGCATCGGGCGCGCGCAGGTAATAGGGCCGCGCCGGCGAACTCTCGGGAGTGACCGCGACGCCCAGCCACGCTACCCAGGCGATATCGGGCGCGGCCTGCTGATCCACTTTGAAAGGCGGTGGCGCATCGGCCGGCCAGCGGTCGGCGAGGATATTCGCCGCGTTGCCGACCAGGTGTGGCGCGCCGAAGCGTGCCGCGTCGAGCGCTTCCGCAACCGGCGCAACGTTCGGCTTGATCAGCGAACCGCCGTCGCCGCCGAGCACCTGGAAATAGACATGATCATGCCGCGCATCGACGGCTGATATGACGGGATGTTCGCTGTTCGCGCTGACGATGGGCGCAGCAAACGCGGTCAGCGTCGTTACGCCCACGACCGGCTTGCCGGCGGCGAGCGCAATGCCACGGGCGGCGGAAAGGCCGACGCGCAAGCCGGTGAAACTCCCGGGGCCGGTCGTTGCGGCGACGCGGTCGAGTGCGGCAAAGCCGACGCCGGATGCCTTCATCACGCGCGCGATCAGCGGCATCAGGGCTTCGGCGTGGCCGCGCTTCATCGCCTGCGATTCCTGCGCGATGACGCCCGCGCCGGTGTCGAGCACAGCCGCGGCGCAGGCATCGAGCGCGGTATCGATGGAGAGGATCAGCATGAGAGGGCGAGTAGCGAATGGTGGGTAGCGAATAGATTATCGATATCAGTCTCTATTCGCCACTCGCTACTCGCCATTCGCTTCCTCTTACACCGGCCGGACTTCGACCACGTCGGGCACGAAATGCCGGAGCAGATTCTGGATGCCGTGCTGCAACGTTGCCGTCGATGATGGGCAGCCGGCGCAGGAGCCCTTCATGTTGAGATATACCACGCCGTCCTTGAAGCCGCGGAAGGTGATGTCGCCGCCGTCATTGGCGACGGCCGGCCGCACCCGGGTCTCGATCAGGTCCTTGATGGTCGCGACCGTTTCCGCGTCCTGCTCGTTGAAGAACTCGCCTTCCTCGTCGGAAGCCTCGTCGTTGCCGGCGGTGCCGTCCGCGAGCAGCGGCGCGCCTGACATGTAGTGCTCCATGATGGCGCCGAGGATCGCGGGCTTGAGGTGCTGCCAGTCGCCGTCCGCCTTGGTCACGGTGACAAAATCATAGCCGTAGAACACGCTGGAAACGCCTGATACGCCGAACAGCCGTTCGGCAAGCGGCGAGCGGGCAGCGGCTTCGCGGCTCGAAAATTCCATCGTGCCGGCATCGAGCACGGTGCGGCCCGGAATGAATTTCAGCGTGGCGGGATTGGGCGTAGCTTCAGTCTGAATGAACATAGGTTTTCTCCGGCGTCGCCGGTTCAAGGCCGGCGCGTGGGTTTCCTCTAGCAGATGGCGACGGGGTGCGCACGGTCAAGGGGCGCAGAGCAGCAATTATGCTGGAAAATCAAAGCGTTTTCGAGCGAAGTGGGGACCGGTTCGCGTGAAGAAAACGCGTCAAAACAAAGAAATACCTTAGGACAGGCCGTCGATGTCCGAATCCGTGAGATCGCCGGGCACGATGACGACCGGAATCGGGAACGAGCCGGCGACCTGCGCCATCATGCTGATCAGGGGCCCCGGGCCCTCGGGACCGGGATTGGCTGCCAGCACCAGCATCGAAATGTCGACGTCCTGGTCGATCACGTCGAGGATCTGGGTGATCGGATCGCCCTCGCGGATCACCCGCTCTGGCGTAATCGCGGCAATGCCGTTGGCGCGGCCGGAGGCGCGGTCGAGCGCCTCGTTGGCGGCGTCCTCCGCCTCGGCGCGCATCAGGTCAGCGACCCCCAGCCATTGCTGGTTCTGGTCCTCGATGGCGATGATGCGGAGCATCACCACCCCGCCGCCGACGCGCACCGCCCAGCGGCTGGCGTAATACACCGCGCGGTCCCATTCCGCGGTGTCGTCAACGATGACAAGGCATTTTGGCTTGTGACCCGTCTCGTAGCTTCGTCGCTGGGTGGTCATGCATGTCCCGGTGCTGCGCCAAACCGCCGCATGCTGCCACGGCGCAGCCACTCTCGACAAGCGGCGTCGCTGTTCGACGCAGCTAGCTCTTTCGGATGAAACCGACGATGTCCCGCGCCGCTCGCATCGTTTCATCGGCGATGACGCGCGCGCGGTCGGCGCCGTCGACCAGGATGCTGTCGACATGGCCGGGGTCGGCGACCAGCCGCTTCATCTCGGAGGCGATCGGCGCGAGCTTTGCGACGCAAAGTTCCACCAGCGCGTTCTTGAAGCTGGAGAACTGGCCGCCGCCGAACTCGCGGAGCACGTCGGGTTTGCTGCGATTTGCCAGCGCCGCATAGATGCCGACGAGGTTGTCCGCCTCGGGACGGTTCTCCAGCCCGTTTTCCTCCGACGGCAACGGTTCCGGATCGGTCTTCGCCTTGCGGATCTTTTGTGCGATCAGGTCGGCGTCGTCGGTCAGGTTGATGCGCGAATTGTCCGAGGCGTCCGACTTCGACATCTTCTTGGTGCCGTCGCGCAAGCTCATCACCCGCGTCGCCGGCCCGGTGATCAGCGGCTCGGGCTGCGGAAAGAACAATCCGTCACCGAAGCCGTGGCCGCGAATCGAATCGCCGAAATCGTTGTTGAATTTCTGCGCGATGTCGCGTGACAGCTCCAGATGCTGCTTCTGGTCCTCGCCAACAGGCACATGGGTGGCGCGGTACAAGAGAATGTCGGCCGCCATCAGCACCGGATAATCGTACAGTCCGACGGAGGCGTTCTCGCGGTCCTTGCCGGCCTTCTCCTTGAATTGCGTCATGCGGTTGAGCCAGCCGATCCGCGCCACGCAATTGAAGATCCAGGTCAGCTCGGCATGGCCGGTGACCTGGCTCTGGTTGAACACGATGTGCTTCTTCGGATCGATCCCGGCGGCGATGAACGCCGCGGTGACCTCGCGGGTGTTGCGGGCCAGCTCGGCCGGGCCGCCCCAGACGTCGACGCCCATCGTGATCGCGTGCATGTCGACGACGCAGTAGATGCAGTTATGGGTTTCCTGCATCTTCACGAAATTGACGATCGCGCCGAGGTAATTGCCGAGATGCAGATTACCGGTCGGCTGGACCCCCGAAAAAACCCGTTCAACAAAAGCCATCGTCAGCTTCCCCCAGGGATCCCTAATCGGATGCCTGTTTCGCGCCGTCGTTTGCCACGCGAGCCCTATTCGCGCAAGCGGCCAGGGCATGATCCCGAAAAGTGGGTACCGGTTTTTCGGAAGAGATCATGCCCAAATCAAAAAGCCTACCGTGCGGTTTGCCTGATGGCGTTAACCGCCTCGCGCCAGCCGATGACGCCGAAAAGCCGCAGAAACAGGCCGTAGGTCGCTATTCCCACCGAGATCACGGCCAGTAGCAGGACGGCCTGCACGAGGCCGTGAGCGCCCGAGGTGAGGGGAGGCAGCGAGCGTGTCGCAAGCCACAGCAGCGCGCCCATGGCGAGTGCGGCGAGAGCGATGCGCGGCAACCGCCGTTTTGCCTCGCGATCGATCGAGAACCCAAAGGTCTCCGCGCCGCGGCGGATAAGCCGGAACGCCATGCTCCACGCGCCGAGCGCAATCGCCGCCGCAATGCCCTCAGTGCCGTACCAATGGCCCAGCAGGTACGCGAGCGCGACCGCCAGCACCACGCCCGTCAGCGCGGCGACCAGCGGCGTCATCGTGTCCTCGCGCGCGAAGAATGCCGGCGACAGCGCCTTCACCAGCACATGCGCCGGCAGCGCCAGCGTCAGCCACATCAGCGCGCGGGCGGTTGCGTTTGTGTCATCGGCGGTAAACGCGCCGTGTTCGAACAAGAGCCGCACGATCGGCGCAGCTAACACGATCAGGCCGAGCGTGGCCGGCAAAGCGAGGCCAACGGCGAGTTCGAGGCCGCGCGATTCCGCGTGCGCGACGGCGGCGCGATCCTCACCCCGTACGGCGCGCGATAATTCCGGGATCAGCACCGTGCCCATGGCGACGCCGACGATGCCGAGCGGCAACTCGATCAGGCGGTTGGCGAAATAGAGCCACGACACCGCCGACGGCGAGCTTGATGCGATGATCGCGCCGGCGACCATCAGCAACTGCGGTGCGCTCGACGCCATCATGCCGGGCGCGGCCTTGGCCAGAAAGCCGCGGATCTCCTTGTCGAACGAGATTCGCAACGGCGCTGCGATGTTCTCGCCTCGGCGCAATACCAGCACCGATAGCTGCAACAGTCCGGCGACGCCGACGGTCGCGGCGACGATCTGCGCTGATTGCACCGCATCCAGTCGTGCGACCAGCAGCGCGGCCATCACAACGATCAGCGCGATGTTGAACAGCAGCGGCGAGAACGCCGTCAGCGCAAAACGGCCCTGCGCGTTCAACAGCGCCATCATCACCGTCACCGGCCCAACAAAGGCGAGGTACGGCAGCATCAGCCGCGCATTGTCGACCGCCAATTGCAGCGTCTCGCGCCCCGAGAATCCCGGCGCCAGCACGGCGATGACAAGCGGCATCGCGAGCGCGAGCAGCGCCGTGGCCGCGATGAGGGCGAGTGTGATCGTGCCGAGCACGCGCCCGGCAAACGCCGCCGCCGCAGTCGCCCCATCGGTTTCCCGCACCCGCAACCAGGCCGGCACCAGCGCCGCGTTCAGCCCGCCCTCGGTCAACAGCCGCCTGATGACATTGACCAGCTGAAACGCCGCCAGGAACGCATCCGCGATGGCGCCAGCGCCGAGCAGCGCGGCAAGCAAGGAATCGCGCGCGAATCCAAGCAGCCGCGACGCCAGCGTTCCCGAGGATACCGTGAGAAAGGAGCGGATCATTGGAGGTTCTATAGCAGTCCATAACCCGTCATGCCCGGCCTTGTGCCGGGCATCCACGTCTTTACGGTCTTGCAGTGACGAAGACGTGGATGGCCGGGACAAGCCCGGCCATGACGAGAGACTTTCGGCATCCAGCTTCCCTTGCTGCCATAGGGCCGATCTGATACCCCGCAACCTTCGCGCAAACGCCGTAAACAGGACGGACGAATGACTGACGCAAAATACGACGTTCTCGGGATCGGCAATGCGATTTTCGACGTGCTGGTGCAGACCGACGAAGGGTTTCTCGCCCGCCATGGCATGACCAAGGGCGGCATGGCGCTGATCGACGAGGCCCGCGCCGCCGCCATCTACAGGGATATGGGCCCGGCGACCGAAATGAGCGGCGGCTCGGGCGCCAACACCATCGTAGGCGTCGCCGGCTTTGGCGCGCGCGCCGCCTTCATCGGCAAGGTCAAGAACGACCAGATCGGCGGCCTCTACACCCATGACATCAGAGCCGCCGGCGTCGCGTACGAGACCAGGGCGGCCGCTGACGGCCCCGCCACCGGCTGCTCCTACATCCTGGTGACGCCGGACGGCGAGCGCACCATGAACACCTATCTCGGCGCCGCGCAGGATCTTAACCCCTCAGACATCGATGAGGCGCAGGTCGCGGCCTCCAGCATCGTCTATCTCGAAGGCTATCTCTGGGATCCGCAAAGCGCCAAGGAAGCCTTCGTCAAGGCGGCGACCATCGCGCACAAGGCCGGCCGCCAGGTGGCGCTGACGCTGTCGGATTCCTTCTGCGTCGACCGTTATCGTGACGAGTTTCTCGATTTGATGCGCAAAGGCACCGTCGACCTCGTGTTCGCCAACGAAGCCGAGCTGCACTCGCTGTACCAGACCTCGGATTTCGATGGCGCGCTGAAGCAGCTCCGCACGGATGCCAAACTCGGCGTCGTCACCCGCAGCGAGAAGGGCTGCGTGGTCGCGGCGAAAGACGGTGTTGTCGCGGTGCCGGCGCACCCGATCGAGAAGCTGGTCGACACCACAGGCGCCGGCGATCTGTTCGCCGCCGGCTTCCTGTTCGGCCTCGTGCGCAATGCCGGCTATGAAAACGCCGGCCGCCTCGGCGCGCTCGCCGCCGCCGAGGTGATCCAGCATATCGGCGCGCGGCCGCAAGTGTCGCTGAAGGAGCTGGCGGGGCAGAAGCGGCTGCCGGTGTAGGCCACGGCCTCTCCGGCCGGGCCACGCCTTGACCCGGGCATACACCTCTTCTCGTTCGCTGCCGGTAGAGAGCGTTCCATCCGTGCGCGGGCGTGTTCGGGGCGCAGTTGCCTGCACTGCTGGATGAGTTGACGGACTCTCTGGTCGTATGGTATATATCAATGATATATACCGCATGGACGGAGGCGGATGATGAGTGCAACCGCCAAGATATTTATGCATGGGCGCAGCCAGGCCGTGCGCCTGCCCAAGGAATTTCGCTTCGAGGGTAACGAGGTGCGCGTCAGCAAGGTCGGCGACAAGGTGATCCTTGAGCCGCTCAAGGCACAACCGGTTGATCTCGATAAGTTCTGGGCTGAGCTTGACGCGCTTGGCGCCAAGGACTTCCTGCCTGACGGGATTCCGGACGAAGCGCCGGCCGAGCCAGACCCGCGCGTCTTCTTCGACGAATGATCTGCCTCGATACCAACATTGTCATCGCGATCGTGAACGGACGCAGTTCGTCGCTCCGCCATCGGTTCGGAGAACAGATGCGGGGAGGCACGGCGATTGCGCTGCCAGTCGTCGCGTTGTTCGAAATGCGCTACGGGTTCGCCAAGGGTGGACGGAGTGAACATAACGAACGCCTGCTCGAAAAATTTCTCGGCCTTGGAATAGATGTTCTCCCGTTCGAGGTGGAAGATGCGGCGCACGCCGGAGATATCCGTGCTCGGCTGGAAAGCGCGGGCACGCCGATTGGGCACTATGATTATCTGATTGCCGCGCAGGCCCGTCGACGCGACGCGGCCTTGGTGACGCTCAACGTCAGGGAATTTTCGCGAGTGCCGGGATTGATCGTTACGGATTGGGCGGTGTGATGGATGCCCCAGCACTGATTTGCCCGACAACGCAAATCAAAAACCGCTCCTCCCGCAAAAATAATTCGCTTCTCGATTGACCCAAATCACTCCTACAACTTACGCCATCCCGTCCCCCAAAGAGGGGCGTTTCGCGATCGTCACTAAACGCGGGGCGGGGTGCGGTGGGGCGCGCAAACGTCGTCGCAGGGCGGGCTCTCTTGAGCCTGTGAGCGAAGGGACGGCACGCCGACGACCGATGCTAAAGCGCCTTCGTCAGGCCTTGGCGGATGGGTACCAAGCCCGCTGAGGCCCCTGATGTTGAGGCGTGCCGCGTACGGCCAAGTCGTGTGGTCCTGGCACCCGTGGCTGGTGTCAAGTCCGCGGAGGATGCGCCGGCCCGACCGGGCAAGCGCCATCCGTCAATCCGCGGATGATGGTGGCTAAAGGAATTCGCACACCAGGGAGAGCGCGAAGTACGCCGTAAAACCATTGCGCAGGGAAGGCCGGATGCTCTCCGCTGGACCTGTATGCTCGTGTGCGCGTTCTTTTGCGCATATTGCACACGAGACCGCGGGTGCAGCGCGCACCCGGTCTTCCCTGCGCCCTCTTTTCTCAAGGGCGTGAAAGATCAGGCAAAGCTCGGGCGAAACGCGCCGCGAGATCGCGAAGGTGTGTTTACTCCCTCGCCCCGCTCTTCGCGGGGAGAGGGTAGGGGTGAGCGGCTCTCTCCATGCACTCGACTCGTGGAGACAGCCCCTCACCCGGCGCTGCGCCGACCTCTCCCCGCGAAGAGCGGGGCGAGGTTACTTCTGAGGCTAGCGCGGGCTGTTTGAAATTATGAGGCGCGCGGCATGCTTGACGGCAATCTCTTTCCCGTCACGCCGTCTTCGCCGCCTTCAATCCCAGCTTCGCTTCCACCGCTTCCCGCATCAGGAACTTCTGGATCTTCCCGGTCACGGTCATCGGAAACTCGTCGACGAATTCGACGTAGCGCGGGATCTTGTTGTGGGCGATCTGGCCCTGGCAGAACGCGCGGACTTCCTCGGCAGTGAGCGTCTCGCCCGGTCGGGTCCGGATCCAGGCGCACAGCTCTTCGCCATAGCGATCATCCGCCACGCCGAAAATCTGCACGTCCTGGATTTTCGGATGGCGATAGAGGAATTCCTCGATCTCTCTGGGATAGAGGTTCTCGCCGCCGCGGATCACCATGTCCTTGATGCGGCCAACGATATTGCAATAGCCCTCGGTATCGATGATGGCGATGTCGCCGGTGTGCATCCAACCATTGGCGTCGAGCACGTCGGCGGTCTTTTCCGCCTCGTCCCAATAGCCCAGCATGACGCTGTAGCCGCGGGTGCAGAGTTCACCGCGCATCCCCCGCGGCACCACGCGTCCCTCGAGATCGACGACCTTGACTTCGACGTGCGGATGGATGCGCCCGACGGTCGATACCCGCCGCTCCAGCGGATCGTCGGTCGAGCTCTGGAAGCTGACCGGCGAGGTTTCGGTCATGCCATAGGCGATGGTGACCTCGCCCATGTTCATCTCGTTGTTGACGCGCTTCATCACCTCGATCGGGCAGGGCGCGCCGGCCATGATGCCGGTGCGCAGCGATTTCAGATTGAAACGCGCGAACTCGGGGTGATCGAGTTCGGCGATGAACATGGTCGGCACGCCGTACAGCGCGGTGCATTTTTCCTTTTCGATGGTCTGCAGGGTCGCCAGCGGATCAAAACCTTCGCCGGGGTAGACCATGGTCGCGCCGAGTGTGACCGAAGCGAGATTGCCCATCACCATGCCAAAGCAGTGATAGAGCGGCACAGGAAGGCAGATGCGGTCCTTTTCCGTCAGCCGCATCGCGCGGCCGACAAAATAGCCGTTGTTGAGGATGTTGTGGTGCGTCAGCGTCACGCCCTTCGGCGAACCCGTGGTGCCGCTGGTGAACTGGATATTCACCGCATCATCGAACTGCAGCGTCTTCGATAGCTCGGAAAGTTGCTCGCGATGCCGCGTGCCGCCCATTTGCGCCACGTCCTCGAACGCGATCGTGCCCGGACATTTCGGCCCGCCGATCTGGATCACCGCGCGCAGCTGCGGTAGCCGTGCCGACTTCAGTTCGCCCGGCCGCGAGGTCGCCAGCTCCGGCAGCAGCGTGTTCAGCATCTCCATGTAGTTGGAGGTCTTGAACGCCGTCGCAGTAACGATCGCCGCGCAGCCGACCTTGGCCAGCGCGAATTCGAGCTCGCTCAAACGGTAGGCCGGATTGATGGTGACAAGAATGAGCCCGGCCTTGGCGGCGGCGAATTGTGTCAGCGTCCATTCCGGTCGGTTCAGCGACCACACCCCGATCCGCGCGCCGCGCTCCAGCCCGAGCGCAAGAAAACCCGCCGCCAGCGCGTCGACGTGGCAGGCGAATTCCTTCCATGTCCAGCGCACATCATGGCTTGGCGAAACCAGCGCCTCGCGCTTCTCCCAGCGTGCGGCGGCCTGATCAAGGCAGCGCCCGATGGTGTCGCCGAGTAGCGGCGCGTCGGCGGTGCCGGAGACGTAGCTGTTGAGGGTGTCGGTCAAGGTGTGGTCTCCGAGTATGAGATCTATGATTATGAGTTCTGCAAGTATGACAGATGAAATTCACCGCGAATTCTGCAGCGCTCCCTTGCGGGGGAGAGTTAGAGAGTGGGGGTAAGCCACACAAGCCAGCGCCCGCTGCTTGCCCCTCTCCCTGACCCTCCCCCCGCAAGGGGGGAGGGAACGGAAGCACCGCGCCGTGAGGCGATCACGCCGCGCGCTGGCCGCTGCCCGCATCCAGCCCGGCATAAACCCCGCGCTCGAATCCCGCAAAAGCTTCCAGCGCCTTGCCGTCGGCGAACGGCAACAGCTGCATCAGGATCACGCCGGCGACGTTGCGGGCCGGGTCGATCCAGAAATAGGTGTTGGCGAGGCCGGCCCAGGCCAGGCTGCCGGCGCTGCGGCCCTCCGCTGTCTTGGCGGTGTTGATCATGAAGGAGAGGCCCCACTTCTTCACGATGTCCGGATAGAGATCGACATCGTTGGTGTAGACCGGCGCCATCGTCACCATCTTGCCCATGGAGAGATCGCCGATGTGGTTCTGGCCCATCAGTGCGACGGTCTCGGGCTTCAGCACCTGGTTGCCGTTGCCGCGGCCCTTGTTGAGGATCATCTGGGTGAACTTGATGTAGTCGGCCGCCGTGCCGTAGAGGCCGCCGCCGCCCATGTGGAATTCCGGATTCTGTTCCAGCTCGAACGGGATCGGCGCCAGCGCCCCGTCCTCGCCGCGCGCATGCATGCCGACCAGCCGTTGGCGCTGGGAGTCCGTGATCTTGAAGCCGATGTCGTTCATGCCGAGCGGCGCGAACATGTGGTCGCGCAGGTAAGCATCGAGCCGCTTGCCGCTCGCGGCTTCCACCGCCTTGCCGACGAAATCGATGTTGATGCCATATTCCCAACGCGTGCCGGGATCGGACATGATCGGCGCCTTCAGCGCGGCGTTCAGGCAGGAGAAGATGGCCGGGGTGCCGGTCTTCTCCATGTATTTGCCCATGTCGCCGTTCCACACGTCGTAGCAGAAGCCGGCAGTGTGGGTCATGAGATGGCGCAGCGTGATTGGCTTCGTGGCCGGGCGCAGTTTCGGCTCGCCGCTGGCGTCAAAGCCTTCCAGCACCTGTGGGGAGGCGAGATCGGGCAAGAGCTTGCCGATCGGTTCATCCAGCGAGAGCTTGCCCTGCTCGACGAGCTGCATGCCGGCGGCGCACGTAATCGCCTTGGTCATGGAGGCGATCCAGAACACGCTGTCCGCGGTCATGTCGTCGTCCTTGCCGAGGTCGCGCTTGCCGAACGCGCCCTGGTAGATCACCTCGCTTCCGCTGGCCGCCATCGCGACCACGCCGGGAATTTCCTTTGCCTCGCACTTCTGACGCAGAACCTGATCGATCGCGGCCTTGCTTTGCATGGGTCACCTCCCGCTATGTTTCTTATGGAAGTGGAACGATCTTCCTCCCGGCCGCTTGATCCCGCAAGCGGGAGCGGACGGCCGCAGGCAATGTCGCGATCTCGTGATGGGCGATGAAAGCTAAAATGCGTTTGGGCAGGTTCTTGCGGGGCCATCCGGCACAAAGGCAACACCCCACCGCATTCTGCGGTGGAAGACGGGCAATGGTCGTGACCGGATTCACCATCCACGATATCGTGATTTCGCCACGATTCCCGCCGCCGATTTTTTGCAGTAAAGCGTTCAAATTCCAGCACAAACGTTGCGCGTTGGCTGGTCCAAATTGACCAAAATTGTCTCAATTTCAGCCTGTCGCAAAGGTGCGCAATGATTTCGACTTGGAGTGAATGGAAGCGGTATCCCCGTCCCGGACGGGGCGAGAACATCGAGGCGCCGATTACCCCCGGGCTTTATGAAGTCCGCTATGCCGGTACCGGCGCGCTGCACTCGTTCGAGGCGGTCGACAACGTCGCCCAGGCGCTGGCGCAGCTTGCGGTCGGCTCCAAATCCTGGTTCGGCCGTCGCGATACCGCCAAACTGCCCGATCTCGAATACCGGACCTGCGCGACCTCCTCGAAGGCCGATGCGAAAGCGGCGGCGCAACGCATGATCGGCCGCCGCGAAACCTATATGAGCGGCGCGGCGTAAGGAGGCCGTCATTCCGAGGCGTGGCTGAGGTCGTCATTCCGGGATGGTGCGCTAGCACCAGACCCGGAATCTCGAGATTCCGGGTTCGATGCTGCGCATCGCCCCGGAATGACGTGCCCCCCCAACATTCGTTGAAGCAGACCCGCGTCTGCAGCCGATGCATTGCCGATGGTACAGGCCTATACTCGGATTAACCCTAAGAAAATCCGAGGAGTACGCCATGAACCCACCCGTCGCCGCACGCGCCCAATCCTCCCAGCCCTCACTGCACGACCGCCTCAAGGACCCCTCGCTGCTGCGCGATCGCTGCTACATCGATGGCGCCTGGGTCGGCACGCCATCGCGCCCGGTCACCAACCCGGTCAACGGCGTGGAACTGGCAAAGGTACCAGCGTTCAGCACGGCGGAAGCGACCCAAGCCGTCGAAGCCGCCGAACGCGCCTTCCCGTCCTGGGCCAAGCACACCGCCAAGCAGCGCTCCAACATTTTGCGAAAATGGTTCGAGCTGATCGCTGCGAACCGCGAGGACCTCGCGCTGATCCTCACCTCCGAACAGGGCAAGCCGCTGGCCGAAGCGCTCGGCGAGGTCGATATCGGCGGCGCCTATGTCGAATTTTTCGCCGAGGAAGCCCGTCGCGTCTACGGCGAGACGATCCCGACGCAACGGCCGGATGCGCGGCTGCTCGCGATCAAGCAGCCGATCGGCGTCTGCGGCGCGATCACGCCGTGGAATTTCCCGTGCTCGATGATCACGCGCAAAGTGTCGCCGGCGCTTGCGGCCGGATGCACCGTCGTGCTCAAGCCCGCGAATGAAACGCCGCTGACCGCGCTGGCGCTGGTCGCGCTGGCCGAAAAGGCCGGCGTGCCCAAGGGCGTGTTCAACATTCTCACCGGCAACTCGTCCGCAATCGGCAAGGTACTGTGCGAACATCCCGCCGTGCGTTTCGTCGGCTTCACCGGCTCGACCGAGGTCGGGAAAATCCTCTATCAGCAGGCTTCAGTGGGGGTGAAGAAGCTCGGCCTCGAGCTCGGCGGCAACGCGCCATTCGTGGTGTTCGACGACGCCGATATCGACGCGGCGGTAGAGGGCGCCATCGTCTCCAAGTATCGCAACATGGGCCAGACCTGCGTCTGCGCCAACCGCATCTACGCCCAGGACAAGATCTACGATCAGTTCGTCGAGAAACTGTCGAAGAAGGTCGCGGCGATGAAGATCGGCGACGGCACCGAGCAGGGCGTTGTGCAGGGCCCACTGATCAACATGGAAGCCGTCGACAAGGTCGAGAAGCATATCGCTGACGCAGTGAAGGGCGGCGCAAAGATCGTCACCGGCGGCAAGCGCCATGCGCTCGGCGGCAGCTTCTTCGAACCGACCGTGCTGTCGAATGTGAAGCCGGACGCGTTGGTAGCGCATGAGGAGACATTCGGTCCGCTGGCGCCGGTGTTCCGCTTCAAGGACGAGGCCGACGTGATCGCGATGTGCAACAACTCGCCGTTCGGCCTGGCGTCGTATTTCTATTCCCGCGATCTCGGCCGCGTCTGGCGCGTTGCCGAAGCGCTGGAATCAGGCATGGTCGGCGTCAACACCGGGCTCATCACCACGGAAGTCGCGCCCTTCGGCGGCGTCAAGGAATCCGGCCTCGGCCGCGAAGGCTCGCATCACGGCATGGAGGAATATGTCGAGATCAAATACGTGATGATGGCCGGGGTGTAGCGTCTATCCATCGTCGTCCCCGCGAAAGCGGGGACGACAGCTCGCCTCAATCGCTCGCGTCACCGGCAAACGCGCCATGACGGCCCACGCCCGAAGCGAACCGCGTCGCGCCCGACAGCGTTTCGCCCGAGGCGATCACTTTCAGCCCGCCGCGCATTTCATTGGCGATGGCGTCTTCCTCCGCAAGGTCCCATTGCTGCAGTGCCGACAGGCGGTCGGCGCGCAGGCATGTTTGCGGGAAGCGCGCGATCTCCCTTGCAAGCGCGATCGCGTGCGCGACGGCTTCGCCCCGGCCGACGATGCGATTGGCCAGCCCCATCCGCAGCGCCTCCTGCGCGCCGACCGGGCGGCCGGTGAGGATCAGATCGATCGCCTGCGAATGGCCGATCAGTCGCGGCAGTCGGATGGTGCCGAGATCGATCAGCGGCACGCCGAAGCGGCGACAGAAGATGCCGAAGGTGGCGTCTTCCGCGACCACGCGCATATCGGCCCACAGCGCAAGCTCCATCCCGCCGGCCACCGCAAAGCCTTCGACCGCCGCGATCACCGGCTTCGACAGTCGCAAGCGGCTCGGCCCCATCGGCGCAATCGAGTCATGGCCGCCAAGCTCGCGCTTCTTGTTGGGATCGCCCGCCGCCACCGCCTTGAGGTCGGCTCCCGCGCAGAAATAACCGCCGGTGCCGGCGAACACCGCAACGGATGCGCTCTCGTCGGCATCGAAGGCCAGGAACGCATCGTAAAGTTTCCGCGCAGTCGCGCCATCGACGGCGTTGCGGCAATGCGGGCGGTTGATGGAAACGATGGTCACGGGGCCGTTGCGTTCGACGAGGACGGAATCGGCTTCGGTCATGGGGCGCTCCCTGTTGTTGTTATGGGAGCCAGCTTGGCATCGGGAATGGCGGTGCGGCAAGTGACCTAACCGCGTCATTGCGAGCCAACGGGTCGCGCGAATGCGCGCCCGATGACAGGCTCCGCGAAGCAAGCCATCTTTCCCCGCGTTGAGGCATGGATTGCGTCGCTGCGCTCGCAATGACGGGAGAGAGAGCGCGCCGTGCGTTGAGGCTACCGCGCGCGCAATGACGACTTAAATAGTCAGCTCATCCCCCGTCACCCGCCGATACGCCTCGAGATAGCGCTTGCTGGTCGCATCCACCACGCTCTCGGGCAGCGGCGGGGGCGGGGCGTCGCCATTCCAGCGGCCGGCGCGGCGCTCGGCGTCGAGGTAGTCGCGGAGCGGCTGCTTGTCGAAGGAGGGTTGCGGCCGGCCGGGCTTGTAGACGTCGGCTGCCCAGAACCGCGACGAGTCCGGCGTCATCACCTCGTCGATCAGAATGATGCGGTCATCCGCCGCGCGGCCGAACTCGAACTTGGTGTCGGCGATGATGATGCCTTGGTGACGGGCGATCCGCTCGCCGAAATTATAGACCGTGCGCGCCATGCTCTCGAGCTTCTCGGCGACATCATTGCCCAAAATTTCGCGCACCCGCGCCATCGTGATGTTCTCGTCATGGCCGGTCTCGGCTTTGGTCGCCGGGCTGAAGATCGGTGTACCCAGCTTCTCGCTTTCCACAAGGCCGGCTTCGAGCTGCTCGCCGGCGAGCGTGCCGGATGCCGCATATTCCTTCCAGGCCGAGCCCGAGATATAGCCGCGGATCACGCATTCGACGGGGAAGACGGTAGTGCGCCGGCACAGCATCGCGCGCCCGAGAATGTCGGCGCGATGGTCCTTCAGCGCGGGCACCTTGCGGATGATTTCGTCGGCGTCGGCGCTGATCATGTGATGCGGCACCACGCCTTCGAGCTGGCGGAACCACCACGCGCTGATCTGCGTCAGCACCGCGCCCTTCATTGGAATGGTTTCCGCCATCACCACGTCGAACGCGCTGATGCGGTCGGTGGTGAGCAGCAGCACGCAATCGCTGCCGACGGCATAGATATCGCGCACCTTGCCGCGGCCGATCCGGGGCAGGGGCAAATCGCTGGCGAGCATCGTGTTCATTCGGTCAGGCTTTCGAACAGGCACGCGCGCAAGCGCGTGCCGAAACAGGAAAGCGGAGCAATAGCTCACTCCGGCAGCGGAATGAACTCATGTTCTTGCGGAACGGCGGCAAACCGGCCGGTTTTCCAGTCCTGTTTGGCCTGCTCGATCCGCTCCTTGCTGGAGGAAACGAAATTCCACCAGATGTGCCGCGGGCCTTCCAGCGCGTCGCCGCCCAGAAACATCATCCGCGTCGGCCTCACCGCCTTGACGCTGATGCGGTCGCCAGGCCGAAAGATCAGCAGCCGCGGCCCCTCGTAGCGCTCGCTCGCGATTTCGACCTCGCCGTCGACCAGATAGATCGCGCGCTCCTCATGGTCAGGATCGAGCGGCACGCTGGTGCCGGCCTGCGCCGTCACCTCGGTATAGAACCATGGCGATACCATGCTGACCGGCGATTTCACGCCAAAGCCGCTGCCTGCGATAATGCGTGCGGTGAAGCCGCTCTCCTTGACAGTCGGCAGCGCCTCGGCGGCGTAATGCTGGAACGACGGCGCGATCTCTTCCGACCCCGCCGGCAGCGCGATCCAGCTCTGAAGGCCCAGCATCTTCTGGCCGTCGCGGCGCTGCACATCGGGCGTGCGTTCGGAATGCGCGATGCCGCGCCCCGCCGTCATCAGGTTCATCGCGCCGGGCTGGATCTCCTGGATGTTGCCCTCGCTGTCACGATGCATGATCGAGCCGTCGAACAGATAGGTAACGGTGGCAAGCCCGATATGCGGATGCGGCCGCACGTCCATGCCCTTGCCGGCCATGAACTGCACCGGGCCGAAATGATCGAAGAAGATGAAGGGCCCGACCATCTGCCGCTTGCCATGCGGCAGCGCGCGCCGCACCGCAAATCCATCGCCGAGATCGCGGGTGCGCGGCACGATGATGAGGTCGAGGGCGTCGCAGGTCTTGGGATCGCCGAGCACGGGATCGTTGGAGGGTTGCCAGCTCATGGGGGCTCCTTGGTCTTTTGTGCGATTATAACAGCAATTGCGGGATGGACTACGGGGCAACGGTATCCCCACGTCATTGCGAGCGCCAGCGAAGCAATCCATAGCGCCGCTTGCCGAGAGATGGATTGCTTCCGCCTTCGCTCTTCGAGCTACGGCGGACAAGTCGTCGCTGCGCTCCCTTGCGCCAACGCTTGCGTTTTTCGCAGGCAATGACGACGGTAAGCACGTGGATAGGGAACAATAAGGCAGAGGCAGGAAACCCATGATCCCTCCGCTCAAGCCCGGCGCCAGATTGCTGCGCGTCGACGGTCCCGTCATCGAGACCGCGCGCCTGATCCTGCGTCCATGGCGCAGCGACGACATATCAGCGAATACGGCAATGCTGTCCGATCCCGATACCGCACGCTACATCACGCCCGACGGCAGGGCGATCACAACCGAGATCGGCGGATGGCGCAACGCCGCCGTGATCTCGGGCCATTGGGCGCTGCATGGTTTTGGCATGTTCGCCGTCGAGGAAAAATCGAGCCGCCGTTATATCGGCCGCGTCGGGCCGTGGTGCCCGCCAGGATGGCCGGGGTTTGAGGTCGGCTGGGGTATCGACAAGGAATACCGCGGCAAGGGTTACGCGATAGAGGCGGCGCGGGCGTCGATCGACTGGGTGTTTTCGACTTTCGAGATCGACGAGATCATTCATTGCATCGAATCCTCCAACGCGCGGTCGCAAGCCGTCGCCCGACGGCTGGGAGCGAGGAGGGATGGAGACGTCGATCTGTCCGGCAAGATCAATGAGCGCTGGGTGACGTCGCGGGGCAACTGGAAGGGCTGATCGGCGGAAATTGAACCACGGAACGACTCTCACTAGATTGACTGCGCGGGAATGACCCGCACCAATGGACCATCCAAATGCTGCTTTCCACCATCGACATCGCCTTGCGCGGCGCCACCGTGGCGCTGCTGCTGGTACTGGCGGTGTCGCTGTATCGCGGCTTTGGGACGGTGCTGGCCGGGCGGCTGGCGGCGGCCTTTGCCTTGGGGGCGGCCGCGCATGCGGTGACTTCGTCGATCGGCGCGACGTCGCCTGTATCGGCGGCGCATGCACCCGTGATCGCGCTGTCGACCGGCAATGTCGTAGTGTTCTGGCTGTTCACGCGCGCACTGTTCGAGGAGACGTTCAAGCTGCGCTGGTGGCATGCGCTGGTCTGGGCGGCGGTCACGGCGTTCAGTTTCGTCAATTGCATGTGGCTGGCGCCGGCCTCCGGCGTGAGAGCAGCGATCATTGCGATCAATCTGCTGGCGCTGGGATTCATCGGGCTCGCGGTCGGGCAAACCATCGCGTCATGGTCATCGGATCTGGTCGAGAGCCGCCGCCGCGTCCGTGTCGTCATCGTCAGTGCGGCGGCGCTGTATGGCGGGCTTAACGCGATGCTGCAGATATCGCTGTCCGGTGGCGGCGGAGTCGAGATCGCGAATACGCTGAACTCCGCGGCGCTGGCCGTCGTGGTCGCAGCGATATCGATTGCGATGATGCGGGTCGATGGCGCTGATCTGTTTCCGGCTGCGATCGAGATTCAGGCCGATGCCGGCGAAGCGGCCGTGGTCGGATCCGGCGCAGATCAGAAGCTGATCGACGCACTGATGCGCCTGATGTCAGACGAGCGCATCTACCGCCACGACAACGTCACCATCGGCACGCTAGCGACCAAGCTCGGGATCCCCGAATACCGGCTGCGGCGGCTGATCAACCAGCGGCTCGGCTATCGCAACTTCAATGTCTTCCTCAACGAGCACCGGATCGCGGAGGCCAAGGCCGCGCTTGCCGATCCGAACCAGGTCGAAGTCCCCGTGATTACGATTGCAATGGACGCCGGCTTCCAGTCGCTTGGGCCCTTCAACCGCGCCTTCAAGGCGATCACCGGCGTCACGCCGACTGAGTATCGCCGGCTGAAGGCCCGCCCGGCATAGCCACCATCATACTGTTATTACTATTGAATTTTGGAATCGGCGAGGCGCGTTGAGCTTTCGGCCAGCGCGAATTCCAAATCCGGCGAGCAGGCGGCGGCCGCTTCTCCATCCTCCTCGGCAACGCGCTGATGCGTAATGCCGGAGGCCCCTCGTGAAACGACGAAATCTCATCCTCATCTTAGCCACCACAACGGCACTGAGCGCGCTCGCGCTGTCGGCGGCCCGCGCCCGCGACGTGCCAAAAGTCGCGACCGGCTTTGTCGCCAGCGTGGTCTGCACCGAGACCTTCGTCTCCGGCCTCGATCCGGATCGGGTGTTCGCCGAGACCACATCCGCTATGCCGGGCGCCGGGCTGATCTCCTGGGCGCTGGACTATCGCGTCGACCGCGCGCGCAAGGACGTCACAGTGACGCTGTTCGGCCTGGGCCGGAGCCACGCCGTCTACCGCGGCGAAGGCCTCGGCTGCTATCTCGATCATGGGAGCGCGGTTGCCGACATCGCATTGGCGCCATCGGAGGCCAAGCCCGCGGTGCTGCCTGACATCGCTGGCCGCGCCATTGTTGAGCCGCAAGTGCCGCAACTCGCTGCCGCGCTCGACCGCGCTTTCGCCGAGCCGGACAGATCGACGCCACGCAATACGCGGGCGATCGTGGTCCTGAAGGACGGGCGCGTCGTTGCCGAGCGCTATGCCGACGGCATCGGCATCGACACGCCGCTGCTCGGCTTCTCCGCCACCAAATCGGTGATCTCGGCATTGGCCGGCATCCTCGTGCGCAAGCGCGCGATGAAGCTGCACGAGCCCGTGCCGATCGCAGCGTGGCAAGGCGCCGACGATCCAAGGCGTGCCATCACGCTCGATCATCTGCTGCGTCACACCGCGGGGCTCAATCTCGGCAGTTCGCTGCAGGCGTCGCTGCTGTCCGCGCTCGAGCCGGTCAACCGCATGAAGTTCATGGAACCCGACATGGCCACCTATGCCGTGAGCATGCCGCCGGAATCGGTGCCTGGCGCGGCTTGGAACTATCACGATGGCAACACGGTCATCGTCGCGCATCTGATCCGCCAGGCAACCGGCGGCGGCGCGGCCAATATGATGGGTTTTGCGCGGCAGGAATTGTTCGAACCGCTCGGCATGCGCCACGTAACCCTCGAATTCGACGCCTCGGGCAATGCGGAAGCGTCGAGCCAATTGCTGGCGAGCGCGCGCGACTGGGCGCGTTTCGGCCAGCTCTATCTCAATGACGGCACGGCCGGCGGAAAACGCATCCTTCCCGAAGGATGGGTGAAGTATTCGGCGACCCCGACGCCGAACGCCTGGGTCGGCCAGGGCGCGGGATTCTGGACCAACTTGGGCGAAAGCTTTGGCGCGACCTACCGCATCGAGCGCGGCTGGCCGCGAGATGCGTTTTTCGCCAAGGGCACGATCGGGCAATACGTGATCATCATTCCGTCCGAGCGGCTGGTGATCGTTCGACTCGGCCGCTCACCGAACTCGCCGCCGGAAGGCGACGGCGTGTTCGATCTGGTGCGCGACGTCCTTGCGGCCACGGGGAGCAAGGCGAAGGTGGCGGGAGCGAATTGACGGATGAGGCGGTGTCTCTTCTCCCTCGCCCCGCTCTTGCGGGGAGAGGGTGGGGGTGAGGGGCTCTCTCAGCGAGTGAGCTCTATCGATAGACCTGTACCCCCTCACCCGGCGCTACGCGCCGACCTCTCCCCGCAAGCGGGGCGAGGTTGGTCCACGCGCGCGGCAGCTACTGCCGCCCCAACTGCGTGGCCTTCTCGACACGGTCGAACCTCTCCAAGGAGAGGATCGCATCGGCGAGTTGATCGGCGCGGCCATTCAGCACCGGGCGGGCGAGCGTGAGGAATTTCTGCTGCATCGCCTGTGCGTCCGGAAACGAATCCGGCTCGCCGGAGGGATCGGCATAGAGCCGCTCGTGCACGCCGTCGTCGGTGGTGATGGAAACGCGCGCGCCGAAGGGGTGAGTGCGGCCGATCTCGAGGCGGTCGTCCTGCACCACGTCGAACTTGTCGGCGAGCGCATTCACCGCTGTATCGCCAAGCCGGTCGTAATCGTCCCAGCCGAAGCTGCCCTGATCGAGCGCCAGCGCGCCGGTGAAGAACATCGAGAACTGCCCGCCGACGATCGAGGTCGGATGCCGCTTGGTGGCGGCGTCGCCGGTCAGCGTGATGCCATTGCGGTGCAGGCCGATCTCGACCCGCTTGATCTGATCCGGCGTCAGATTGTGCTCTCGCCGCATAGCGATCAGCGCATCCAGCGCCGCATGGGTATAGCGGCAGCTCGGATACGGCTTCACGCCGATCTTCAGGGTCTCATAGGTCTTGCCGAGGCCGGCGGTCGCCTTGTCCGGATGTGCGTCGTCGCTGTAGCCGACGAGGAGGCCGTGCTTGCCCTCGACCGATTCCGTCGAACCGACGAAATTATTGCGCGCCAGCGTCGCGGCGATGACGCCGTTCATTGCAGACGCCCCGACCTGATAGCGCTTGTTCCAGGCGCCATTGACCAGGAATTGCAGCGAGCCCGCGGCCTGGCTGCCGGAAACACCGAAGGCCGAGATGATCTGATCCTTCGAGAGGCCGAACAGCTTTCCGGCGGCGGCCGCCGCGCCATAGGTTCCTGCCGTCGCGGTCGGATGAAAACCGCGCGCATAATGCGAGGTGGGATCGAGCGCGTTGCCGAGGCGGCAGCACACTTCATAGCCGGCCACGATTGCGGTCAGCACGTCACGTCCGGATGCACCGACCATTTCGCCAACCGCGAACGCCGCCGGCACCACGGGCGCGCTCGGATGCAGCGAGGAATCCGCATGCGTGTCGTCGAAATCCAGCGAATGGCCGAGCGCACCGTTGAGCAGAGCGGCGACCGCCGGCGTCCAGGTCTTGCTATCGCCGAATACGGTGGCTTCGCCCTTGCCGTCCAGCGCCAGCGCCTCCAGCATCTTCAGCAGCGACGGGGTGGATTCCGCGTCGCGCCGCGCCCGGATCGTGCTGCCAAGGAAATCGAGCGTCAGCACCTTGGCGCGTTCCAGCACCTCCGGCGGAATGTCTTCGAATTTGAGGCCGGCGACATAGGCTGCGAGCGTTGCGGTTTCGTGGGCCATCGTGTTTCCTCGTATTTGCCGGGCAGGGTAGGCGGGCCAACTTGACCTTTCAAGCCGCCTCCCTGTCGCGGGCATCAGCTATGCCTGCTGTCGTCTAGCACAAGCGTGGCGCGCAGATTCCGGGATGCAGCGCATGATGGCCTTCGCAAAACGCATGCTTGGAGCGATCCGGTCACGGAAGACGCAACTGGCGCTCGCCGTCAGGCTCGCGGTTGCCGCGGTCGCAGCCTATGCGATCGCCAGGGCGTTGCATCTGATGCTGCCGCTGTGGGCGGTGCTGACCTCGCTGATCGTCACCCAGATGAGCGTTGGCCGTTCGCTGAAGGCGACGCGCGATTACATGCTCGGTACCGTCGGCGGCGCGCTCTATGGCGGCGCCATTGCGATATTGATCCCGCATTCCGGCGAGGGTGGATTGCTGGCGCTATTGGTGCTCACGGTCGGGCCGATGGCTTTCATCGGCGCCGTCAATCCCAGCCTGAGCGCCGCCACGGTGACGGCCGTGATCGTCCTGCTGGTGCCGGCGATGAACCATGCCAATCCGCTGGATTCCACCATCGACCGGCTGTTCGAGGTCGCAGTCGGTGCACTTACCGGGCTCGTGGTCTCATTCCTGGTGCTGCCGTCGCGGGCGATCAGCCAGATCCGGATCAATGCGGCGCAGATTTTGGAACTGCTGGCTGCCGCATTCGCCGAGCTGCTTGCGGGACTGACGCGCGGGCTCGACAATGACGCCTTGCACCGTATCCAGAGCGGGATCGGTACCGCGCTGACCAACCTCCATGCGATCGGTCTGGAAGCCGAGCGCGAGCGCGGCGCGCGCCTGTCTTCGGGACCGGACACCGGCCCGTTGCTGCGCACCATCCAGCGCTTGCGCCATGATGTCGTGATGATCGGGCGCGCCAGCGTGGTGCCGCTGCCGGCCAATGTGCAGGCAAGGTTGGCGCGGCCGTTGGCCGATGTCAGCAAGGCGATCGTCGACTATATGCGCGCGGCGGCCGAATCGTTGCGGAGCGGTAGCGGCGCCGTGGACATCCGGCCCGTCGATGCGGCGCTGCAGGCCTATGCCGCCGAAGTCGCTGCGGTGCGAAACGACGGCCTGACTCGCGGCGTGCCAGTCGACGTGGCGGAGCGATTCTTCGCGCTGGGATTTTCGCTGGAGCAGATGCGACAGAACCTGACCGATCTCGACCGTTGCCAGGCCGACTGGTGCGGGAAGCGGGCCGTTGCAAAAATCTAGCGCGTTCGGCGAAGCAATCCATCTATCCTCGCGCGGACACATGGACTGCTTCCGCTTCGCTCCTTAAGCTTCGGCGGACAAGTCGTCGCTATCGCTCCCTTGCGCAAACGCTTCGCGTTTGTCGCAGGCAATGACGTTCAGCCCACTTGGCGCAGCAGGGCAGGCACGATCAGCCGGTGGAACGGCATGATGATCGCGAGATAAGTCCGGCCGAGCCAGTTGTGCGTCTTGACCAGCGTTGTTGCGGTGACCTGCGTGACGTCGCGCGGCGCCGTCACGTCGACGACGACACGAAAATCGAGATGGCGGTCGTTGAAGCCGATAATGAGGCGATCGCGCGTTTCGCTCACGACCGGAAAGATCCCGATCATGTCCCGCGGCGCGTCTGGACTGACGCCCGACGTTTTCAACCCGAACGGCGCGACCAGTAAATTACGCAGCGCCAGCAACGCTTCGGCCCAGCGCGGCTGCCGCGCCATCATCCGTTCCGCGGCGCGGCGGGCATCGAGATTGCCATCGCTGATTTCAATGCAAAAGGCGTCGGCGAATTGCGCGCCGGCCAGCAGCGCATCGGCATCGACGGCAGGCGTGACTTCGCGGACGGTCATGGTGACGGCAGTCTGCTGGTCAGTAGTCGAAATCGCAAGACGAGCAGAACGGCGAAGACCAAGGTGCCGATCGACAATCCGATCCAGACGCCACTGGCGCCAAGCGATGTCCAGAATCCAAGTGCGCAGGCGGAAGTAAAGCCGATCAGCCAGTAGCTCAAGGTGGCGAACAGCAGCGGCACGCGCGTGTCGTTCATTCCGCGCAGCGCACCGGCGGCAATGGTCTGGATACCATCAGCGACAAAGAAGGTGGAGCCGATCAGGAGCAGCGTGGCCGTCAGCGTCGCGGTCGCGTCGACGGCTTCGCCGAGGAACAACTCGGCAATCAGGAACCGTCCAAGGATCACGGCCAGTGTCATCGTGGCCATGAACGCAGCGCCGAGAAGTATCGCCACATAACCTGCGCGCCGGACGGCGCCGCTGTCGCGGCGCCCGATCGCATGACCGACCCGGACGGTTGCTGCCATACTGATCCCGAACGGCACCATGAAAAGGATGGCTGCGATCTGGAGTGCGATCTGGTGCGCTGCCAGTGCCGTGGTGCTGATCAGACCCATCAGCAGGCCGGCAGCACCGAACAGCCCGTATTCCAGCAGAAACGCCATCGAGATCGGCGCGCCGACAATCGCGAGCTTCGCCATCAACGGCCAGTCGATGCGCCAGATGTTGCCGAGCACGTGATATTTCCGGAACGGCTGGCGCAGCGCGGTGAACCACAGCCCGGCGAGAAACGTGCCGAGATTGACCATGCTGGTCGCAAGGCCCGCGCCGAACAGCCCGAGTTCGGGCAGGCCCCATTTCCCATAGAGCAGCAGATAGACCAGCAACGCGTTCGCCGGGATCGCGGCCAGCGTGATCCACAGCACCGGCTCGGGCCGGTTCACCGCGCTCATGAAGCCACGGATAGCGATAAACCACAGCGCGGGCAGGATGCCCCAGGCGAGGCCGAACAGGTATTGCTGCGCGAGCTTAGCCGCGGTCGGCGCCTGGCCGAGCGCGATCAGGATTGCCTCGCCGCGGAATGGCAATGCCATCAGTGGCAGAGCGATCAAGAGAGCCGCCCACAAGCCGACGCGCAGCGCACGCCGCACCATGCGCGGATCACGAGCGCCGAAAGCCTGCGCCGCTAGCGGTGCTACGGCCGAAACCAGGCCCATGCCGAACGTGAAGGTGACGAAGAACACCGTATGGGCGAGGGCTGCCGCAGCCACGGTTTCGCTGCCGAACCGACCGATGAACGCCAGGTCAGTCGTCATCATCGCGATCTGTCCGAGCTGCGTCAGCGCGAGCGGCACCGCGAGCTTCAGCGTCTCGGCGAGCTCAATCGCGAGATGGCGGCCGGGCACGGCCGCAGAGGCAGGCGGCGCAACAGATGCACGTTCGATTTTGTCGAGCGAGGTCATTGCAATGGACTACCCACGCCGAGAGCCGAAAAAATGACGGTGCCGCTGAGGACTATCCACCCTCGCGCGCGGGAACGCGGGTGATCCGGGCGCCCAGCGCGTTGAGCCGCTCCTCGATGCGCTCATAGCCGCGCTCGATCTGGTCGGCATTGTTGATGGTCGAGGTGCCTTCGGCCGCGACTGCCGCGAGCAGCATGGCCATGCCGGCGCGGATATCGGGCGATGTCATCAGTGCGCCGCGCAGCCGGCTCGGGCCGGCGACGATGGCGCGATGCGGGTCGCACAGCACGATGCGGGCGCCCATCGAGATCAGCTTGTCGACGAAGAACATCCGCGACTCGAACATCTTCTCGAACATCAGGATCACGCCGTCGCATTGCGTAGCGGTCACGATCGCGATCGACATCAAATCGGCCGGGAAGGCCGGCCAAGGCTGGTCCTCCAGCTTCGGCACGTGGCCGCCGAAATCGTCGTGGATCTTCATGGTCTGGCCGGAGGGCACGACGAGATCGTCGCCCTCGACGCCGCAGACGATGCCGAGCCGCTCAAAGCCCATCCGGATCGAGCGCAGATGCTCGACGCCGGCCTTCGCAATGCGCAGCGGCGAGCGCGTCACCGCGGCAAGCCCGATCAGCGAGCCGACCTCGATATGGTCGGGCTGGATCGAATAAGTCGTGCCGCCGAGCGTCGCCGGTCCGTGGACGATGATGGTGTTGGTGCCGATGCCCTCGATCTTGGCGCCGAGCGCGACCAGGAAATGCGCGAGGTCCTGCACATGCGGTTCGGAAGCAGCGTTGCGCAAATAGGTGGTGCCGTGGGCGGCGACCGCCGCAACCAGCGCGTTCTCGGTTGCGGTGACGCTGGGCTCGTCGAGGAAGACGTCGGCGCCCTTCAGCCTGACAGCGCGGAACTCCAGCCGGTGCGTCGCGGTGACGGTCGCGCCCAGTTGCTCGAAGGCGAGAAAATGCGTGTCGAGACGGCGGCGCCCGATGACGTCGCCGCCGGGCGGCGGCAGTGCCACCTCGCCGCAGCGCGCCAATAGCGGCCCCGCCAGCAGGATCGAGGCTCGGATGCGCGCGCACAGCTCGGGATCGAGATCGGCGGCGCGAACCTCCTTGGCGTGGATCGCCAGCGTATTGCGCGCCTTCCATTCCGCGGATGCGCCGACCGAGCGGATCAGCTCTACAAGCGTTTCGGTGTCGCGGATGCGCGGTACGTTATCCAGCGTCACCGGATGCTCGGTGAGCAGAGCGGCGGCGATGATCGGCAGCGCCGAATTCTTGTTGCCGGACGGTTCGATGGTGCCCGCAAGCCGGTGGCCACCTTCAACGATGTATTGAATAGGCGGCACGACGCGGTCCTTACCCATTTCCTAAATGTGACTGCCGGAATTCTTTAGCGGAATCAATGGTCAGCAACCGCATCGTAGCATGAAAGGCCGACACGAATAGCTCGGATTGCCTGACCCGGCTGGGGTTGAATTACACAGAACCTCCACTCCAGTCAAAATCGCGGACGGCTGGTTGCACGGTTCCGGAGCCAGGATATAGGCGGCATCGCCGTGCACGCCAGCCTCTAACGCCTTGGTCCATCCAAGCAGATCGGCGGGTCTTTTCATCGCGGCACGCGTGACTATGCAACAGCGGCTGTGATCGGGGCCGATGATCAAGCGGCAGGACGCCCAAAGGGTAGATAGCCCCGGCCGAGTTGTCTGTGGAACTGCAGCCAGATGGGAAGTTGTTGCGCCATCCGCCCGTCGCCCTCGATCGTCAATGCTTTTCCAGCGACCTCATGCCAATGCAGGTGTCCGAGATAAAGCCTGATAAGGACGGCAATATCGCTGCGAACGGTCAGATCGACGGCATATCCCGGATCCTTGAAGCATATGTCAACGCCAGCCCGTTCGAGAATCAGCCACATAACGCGCAACGCCGTTCGGCTTTTAGGAACGCCAGAGAATTCGAAACGGATCACCACGCGATGCTCCGGCAATGCACGGATGTCCACGCGCTTGCGCATGCGCCACATCAGCAGGCCGGGATTCAGATCGTCTGCAGTGAGGCGATCGCGGGCATGCGCCAAGCCCCAGCGCGAGAGGTCGCGCAACACATCGTGAAATGCTTCGCCTGACGGCGTCAGCCAATATTCACAGCCTGAATCGTCGGGGTGAGTTCTTCTCACGACGATGCCGTTTTCTTCCAGATGCCGAAGGCGCTCGGCTAGAAGCGTCCGCGACATCAACGGCACCCCGCGATGAATGTCATTGAAACTGTGCGCGCCCAACATCAACTCGCGCAGCACAAGCGGCGTCCAACGTGTGGCGAAAATTTCGGACGCCTTTGCTATCGGACAGAACTCGCCGTAGCCGCTTTTCATGGGAAGGATTCAAACACGTTCGGGTAGCCGGAACCAGTCCAGATTTTGGACTTGCTGGCATCAGGCATTCGGCAAACGATGCTGTCCTTTCTCGCTCGAAACCCGCTGCACAGCGGCAACTTGTGGAGAGAGCCATGGGCGAGTGCAGCGATGCAGGCTTTTCGCGCCGGGACGCCTTGGCCACGATCGGCGGTGCGGCAATTTCCGCCGTCGCAACCTTGGGAAATTCGAATGCGCAATCGCAGGAGGGCCGCAAGATGATCTATGTCCTGATCCATCCAGCCTGGTTCGGCGGCTGGTGCTGGAAAAAGCTAACGCCGCTGCTGCGTGCGCAGGGGCACGAGGTGTTCGCTCCGACGCTGACCGGGCTTGGCGAGCGTGCGCACCTGGCCAAGCCGGAAATCGGGCTCGAAGTACACGTCCGGGACGTCACCAGCGTCATCGAATATGAGGACCTGCGCAACGTCATCCTCGTCGGCAACAGTTCGGGCGGCATGGTGATTACCGGCGTTGCCGATCACATGCCCGAACGGATCGCGCACCTGGTCTTTCTCGATGCCTTCGTGCCTGATGACGGCCAGAGCATGATGGACGTGATCGCACCCGATCGCCGTTCGGCTCTCGAAGCATTGGTGCAGAAAGAGGGCGACGGCTGGCTACTGCCGCGTTTCGCGCCGCCGCCATGGAAGCAACTTGTCACCGAGACGTGGCAAGTAACCGAAGACGCGGATCTCGATTGGATACTGCCCCGCCTTCGCCCGACACCGTTCGGCCACTTCAAGGAGGCGGTGAAGAGCCGGCATCCTGCCGCCGAGAAGTTGCCTCGCACCTATATTCGCACCCAATGGCCGCATCCGGGCTTCGACCGCTATGCGACGGCCGCGAGCGAGAAGGCGGGGTGGCAATCGCGCAAAATCGCGAGCTCGCACCTGCCGTATATTACGCATCCAACTGAGCTGGCGACCCTGCTGCTGGAAGTCGCGGGCTAGCCAGGACAGGCGCGCCCTGCCTCACACGTCGACGTTGGCGCTGAGCGAATTATCCTGGATGAATTCGCGGCGCGGTTCGACCACATCACCCATCAGCTTGGTGAAGATGTCGTCGGCCTCGTCGACCTCCTTGACCTTCACCTGCAGCAGCGAGCGCTCGTTGGTGTCGAGCGTGGTTTGCCAGAGCTGTTCGGGGTTCATCTCGCCGAGGCCTTTGTAACGCTGCAGCGCCACGCCCTTGCGGCCGGCGTCGGTCACCGCCTCGAACAGGCTGACCGGCCCGTGAATCGCAGTCTCGGAATCCTTGCGGCGCAGCAAGCCGGGATTCGGATAGGCCTCCTGCAGCTTCGCGGCGTAGTCGTCGAGCTTGCGCGCGTCCGCCGAGCCGAGCAAGGCGTCGTCGATGATCGCGACGTCCTTGACGCCGCGGATGGTGCGCTCGAAGGTAAAGCCTTCGCCCTCGGTGAAACGGCCAACCCAGCCGCGCTCGACTTCGTCGGCCAGCTTGTCCAGGCGCTTGGCGATGTATTCGGCCGCGGCGTTGGCGGTGGCAAGATCGGCGGTGATCCTCGGGTTGAGCACGCCCGCGATCGCGGCCTGCTCGACCACCTTGCGATTATAGCGGCTGTGCAGATTGTTCAGGATGCCGCGGATGACGCGCGCGTCCTCCACCAGCGACAGCAGGTCGCGGCCGCCGCGCTCCGATCCTGTCGCCGGCCTGAAGACGCAGTCGTCGAGGCCGGTTCCGATCAAATAATTCTCCAGTGCGCGCTCGTCTTTCAGGTACTGCTCGGACTTGCCGCGCGTCACCTTGTAGAGCGGCGGCTGCGCGATATAGAGGTGGCCGCGGTCGATCAATTCGCGCATCTGCCGGTAGAAGAAGGTCAGCAGCAGCGTGCGGATATGTGCGCCGTCGACATCGGCGTCCGTCATCACGATGATCTTGTGGTAGCGCAGCTTGTCGGCCGAGAAGTCGTCGCTGATGCCGGTGCCGAGCGCGGTGATCAGCGTGCCGATCTGCTCCGACGACAGCATCTTGTCGGTGCGGACGCGCTCGACATTGAGGATCTTGCCGCGCAGCGGCAGCACCGCCTGGAATTCGCGGTTGCGGCCCTGCTTGGCGCTGCCGCCGGCCGAGTCACCCTCGACGATGAACAGTTCCGACTTGGCCGGATCCTTCTCCTGGCAGTCGGCGAGCTTGCCGGGCAGCGAGGAGACGCTGAGCGGGCTCTTGCGGGTCAGTTCGCGCGCCTTGCGGGCGGCTTCGCGCGCGGCGGCGGCCTGGATCACCTTGCCGACGATGACTTTCGCTTCGCTCGGATGCTCCTCGAACCACGCGGCCAGCGCCTCGTTGAGCACGTTCTCGACCACCGGCCGCACTTCCGAGGACACCAGCTTGTCCTTGGTCTGCGACGAAAACTTCGGGTCCGGCACCTTCACCGACAGCACGGCAGTGAGGCCTTCGCGGCAATCGTCGCCGGTGAGCGCGATCTTCTCCTTCTTCGCATTGGCCTCGGCGTAGCCGTTGACCTGGCGCGTCAGCGCGCCGCGGAAGCCGGCGAGATGGGTGCCGCCGTCGCGCTGCGGGATGTTGTTGGTGAAGCACAGCACGTTCTCATGGTAGCTGTCGTTCCACCATAGCGCCGCCTCGACGCCGATGCCGTTCGCCTCCGCCCGAACCATGATCGGGACGGGGACGATCGCCTTCTTGTTGCGGTCGAGATATTTGACGAACTCCTCGACGCCACCGACGTAGCGCATCTCCTCTCGCTTCTCGACGGCGTGACGCATGTCGGAGAGGATGATGTGAACGCCGGAATTCAGGAAGGCGAGTTCGCGCAGCCTGTGTTCCAGGGTCGCGAAATCATACTCGATGTTCTTGAAGGTCTCGGGCGAGGCGAGGAAGGTCACCTCGGTGCCGCGCCTGCCCTTGCCGTCACCGACCACCTTCAGCGGCGCCAGCGAGTCGCCATGGGCGAACTCGACGAAATGCTCCTTGTCGTCGCGCCAGACCCTGAGCTTCAGCGAGCTCGACAGCGCGTTGACGACGGAGACGCCGACGCCGTGCAGGCCGCCGGAAACCTTGTAGGAGTTCTGGTCGAACTTACCGCCGGCATGGAGCTGGGTCATGATGACTTCGGCGGCGGAGATGCCTTCGCCCTTGTGGATGTCGACGGGAATACCGCGGCCGTCATCGCGCACGGTAACGGAATTGTCGGCGTTGAGGATTACGTCGACGCGCGTGGCGTGGCCCGCAAGCGCCTCGTCGATCGCGTTGTCGACGACCTCGTAGACCATGTGGTGCAGGCCGGAACCGTCATCGGTGTCGCCGATATACATGCCCGGCCGCTTGCGCACCGCATCGAGGCCCTTCAACACCCGGATCGATTCCGCGCCGTACTCGACCGGAATGGGATGCTCAGTGTCGGCAGGGGTCCGCCGGGCAGGTTCTGTCATGTGAAGCCTTCGAGGGTGTCCGGAATCAGCTGCGCAATATGAGGCGCTGATTACGCTATTTGTGCCATGAAAGAGGCATTGCGCCTAGCGCAATCTCTCTGTCTACAAGTCTTTGAATAAATGGTGGTTTTTTACCCTTTTTCAAGGTGTTCCAGGGCCGATTCTGGGGCCCTCGAAAAGCGCGATTCGAAGGCCGATTTTGCGCCCTCGATCGCCTGATTTTCGCGGGCGGTCGCCGGGAAAAATGGCAGGCCGCCGCGGACCTGCTAGAGAGGACGGTACGACAGCTTGTGGACGTTGTCCGCCGTCGGTCGCGATCTCGGATTCGTCTGCATTGTCCTCGCCCCCACCAAAATATCGGCCGGATATCGATGGCCTCCGAGCCATCGCGGTGATGCTGGTCCTGAATTTTCACGCGTTCCCGGATGCTGCGCCGGGCGGCTTCGTCGGCGTCGACGTGTTTTTCGTGATCTCGGGCTTTCTGATCACGGGCATTATCGCGCGCGAGCTGGAACTCGGGCGCTTCAGCTTGATCGAGTTCTACAATCGGCGGATCCGGCGGATATTCCCGGCGCTGATCGTGGTGCTCTGCGCGACATTGGTGTTGGGCTGGCTCTGGATGTTGCCGCAGGCCCTGGCGCGGCTCGGCAGCGACACCTTTGCCAGCGCGGCGTTTTTGGCCAATGTCGCACTGCTGTTGCAGTCCGGCTATTTCGACATCGAATCCGCCAAAAAGCCGCTGCTGCATCTGTGGTCGCTCGGCATCGAGGAACAGTTTTATCTGTTCTGGCCGCTGCTGTTGATGCTCGCTGCCCGGCTGCGATGGCGCATTCTTGCGGTGGCCGCAATTCTTGGTGTGGGTTCGTTCGCGTTCAATGTGGTGCTGATCGGTCCGAATCCGGTTGCGACCTTCTATCTGCCGTTTACTCGGGCTTTCGAATTGCTCATTGGGGCGGCGCTGGCTTGCGGCTGGAACAAGGTCGGCCACGGTGTCAAAGCGAGCGATTGGCGGGCGTGGACCGGCGTGGCGCTGATCGCGGCGAGCGTCCCCATTATCGATAGCCACCGCGCCTTTCCGGGCTGGTGGGCGGCGATGCCCGTCGCCGGCAGCGCGCTGCTTTTGTCGGCGCCGGCGGCATGGGTGAACCGCGCCGTGCTGGCGAGCCGGCCTTTGGTGTGGATCGGCCTGATCAGCTACCCGCTCTATCTCTGGCACTGGCCGCTGTTGGTATTCGCTGGGATCGTGAAATTTGCTCCGCTGACGCTGCCGGAACGCGAATTGATATTGCTCGCGAGCGTGGTGCTGGCCTGGGCGACGTATCGGTTTGTCGAGACGCCGATCCGTTTCGGCGTCCCGAGCCGGCGCAAGATGTTCGGTCTCGGGGCCGGCATGGCCATGATCGCGGTCGCTGGCTTTGTCGCCGTCTGGGGGCGCGGCTTCGACTATCGGCTGCCGCCGGAAATCCGCGCCATGGCCAATGTGACGACGGAGAGCTTCAAATGGCGGTTTCACGAATGCCTGCTCGATCTCAGCCGCGAAATGACGTTTGCCGATACTTGCGTCGAACGCGATCGGCGGCCGCTGGTTCTGGTGTGGGGCGATTCGACCGCCGGCGCGCTGCTGCCCGGCCTGCGCAAGGCGCAGGAGGCGCGAAGCTTCGGCATTGCGCAGCTTACCTCCAGTTCCTGCATTCCGGCGCTGAACGCCGACATCCCGGGCACGCCCAATTGCCGCGCGATGAACGACAAGGTGTTTTCGCTCGTGCGGGAGATCAGCCCCGAAATCGTGTTGCTGCACGGGACTTGGGAAAAGCATCTCGACAATGTCGCTGAGACGGTGGTCGCGCTGAAGAGGAAGACGAATGCCCGCGTCGTCGTCCTCGGCGGGGTGCCGGCGTGGAAGCGCGGGCTTCCGTGCGAGGTGCTCAGATATTTCATGCTCCATCGCACGCTGATCCCGGAGCGCTCGCCCAGCGCCTCGTCGCCCACCGCCTATGATGCCGTCATGCGCGCCAGGCTCGGGCCGCTCGGCGCGGAATTCATCTCGGCGTCGGACGTCCTTTGCAACGCTGAGGGGTGCCTGACGCGCATTGGCGATGCGGCGGAAGACCTCACCGCGAGCGATCAGGTGCACCTGACCGAAAAGGCGTCGGTGTTTCTCATCGAATCGATCATCGATCGTTTGCTCGGCGGCGAGGCGCCTGCGGGCAAGGGGCGTTAACGAGCTTCTAGGCGCGGCGGCTCACCTGGCCGGCCTCCACGTCGAAAATCTCACCGGTTGCGCCGATATCGACGAACGCGGCTGGATCGGCGCCGGTCATCCAGACCTGCGCGCCGAGCTTTGCGAGTTCATCGAACAGCGCCTTGCGCCTGTTGGGATCGAGATGGGCGACGACTTCGTCGAGCAGCAACAGCGGGACGATGCCGGTCATCTCGGCGACGAGCGTGGCATGCGCCAGCACCAGCCCGATCAGCAGCGCCTTCTGCTCGCCGGTGGAGGCGTCGCGCGCCGGCATGTTTTTCGGCGCGTAGACTACCTGCAGGTCGGTGAGGTGGGGGCCATCAAGCGTGCGGCCCGCGGCGGCGTCGCGGGCGCGGCTGGCGCGCAGGATCTCGCGGTAACGATCCTCCACCGATGTCGCTGACTCCTTGACCAGCGCGTTTTCCATCCAGCCGTCGAGCATAATATGCGCCGACGGGAAGGCGGAAGCCGCGCCACGTTCGCGCAGCATTGCCGCCAGCCTCGTCACGGTCTGGCCGCGGGTGGCGGCGACCGCAACCGCAAGCTCGGCGGTCTCGCGCTCGATCGCGTCGCACCAATGGTCGTCATAGTTGCGCACTTCGAGCAGACGGTTGCGCGAGCGCAGCGAACGTTCCAGCGCCGAGACGCGGCTGGAATGCTCGCTGTCGATCGCCAGCACCAGGCGGTCGAAGAAGCGCCGCCGTTCCGAAGCAGCACCCAGGAACAGCCCGTCCATCGTCGGCGTCAGCCATACCATGCGCAGATGATCGCCGAACGCGGTCGCTGAACTTACGGGCTCGCGGTCGATCCGGCAGCGCCGACTGGTTGACGCCGCCTCCGCAGCCGGCGCATCGATGCCGGTGCCGAGCGTGGCAAGTCCGAGCGCGCCCTCGACCTCGGCGGAGACCGCCCAGGAGCCGTTGCCCTGATTGTCGGCGACATCCTCCAGCGTCGCGCGCCGCAGGCCGCGTCCCGGCGAGAGAAACGAGATCGCCTCCAGGCAATTGGTCTTGCCGGCGCCGTTCGGCCCGACCAGCACCACGACGTCCCCACGCGTCTGCACGCTTCCAGCGCGGTAATTGCGGAAGTGCGTGAGGGAGAGGCGATGGATACGGGACGGGGTCATATCAGGTTGTCATTGCCGGGCTTGACCCGGCAATCCATCGTCCGCGCTAGCGGACAATCTCATCGTACAAATCCTTCCAGTCGGGATTGCCCGCGACAATCAGATCGATTTTCCACTCGCGCGACCAATGCTTGATGTTCTTTTCGCGTTGAAGCGCGACCGCAATTGCGTCGTGTGCTTCGAAATATACCAGCGTCTTGATGCCGTATCGCTTGGTAATCCGTCAGCCAAGCCTTCCCGGTGCTGGTAGACGCGCCTCACTAGATTGTTCGTCACACCGATATACAGTGTTCCGCCGGGTTTGCTCGCGAGGATGTACACCCAATAGGTCATTTTGTTTTGATGGATTGCCGGGTCAAGCCCGGCAATGACAGTGAGCTCACACCCGCATTGGCATCAGCACATACAGCGCGCCCTTGTTGTCCTTGTCCTGCACTAGCGTCGGCGAGCCGGGGTCGGCGAGGCGCAGTACGGCGACTTCGCCTTCGATCTGGGCGGCGATGTCGAGCAGATAGCGCGAGTTGAAGCCGATATCGAGGGCGTCGGAGGCGTATTCTACTTCGAGCTCTTCAGTGGCGCTGCCGGAATCCGGGTTGGTCACCGACAGCACCAGCTTGCCGGCGGACAGCGCCAGCTTCACCGCGCGGCCGCGCTCGCTCGAAATAGTCGAGACACGGTCGACCGCCGCCTCGAAATCCTTCTTGTCGACGATCAGCTCCTTGTCGTTGTTCTGCGGAATGACGCGACCGTAATCCGGGAAGGTTCCGTCGATCAGTTTCGAGGTCAGCACGACATTGCCGAGCGTGAAGCGGATCTTGCCCTGCGACAACTCGATTTTGATTTCGGCTTCATTGTCCTCGATCAGCCGCTGCACCTCGCCCACGGTCTTGCGCGGTACGATCACGCCGGGCATGCCGGTCGCACCGGAGGGCAGCCCCAGATCGATCTGGGCCAGGCGATGTCCGTCGGTCGCAACACCGCGCAGGGTCGCGGCCTTGGCGCTGCCAGCGGTGTGCAGGTAGATACCGTTGAGGTAGTAGCGGGTCTCTTCGGTCGAGATCGCAAACTGCGTACGGTCGATCAGGCGCTTGACGTCGGAAGCCGGAAGCGAAAACGAATGCGTCATGTCGCCGGCGGCAAGGTCCGGGAAGTCGCTTTCGGGCAGCGTCTGCAGCGTGAAGCGCGAGCGGCCGGCGCGAATGGCCATCACCGAGCGGTCGCCGTCCGCTTCCAGCACGATCTGGGAGCCGTCGGGCAGTTTGCGGACGATGTCGTAGAACATATGGGCCGGCACGGTGGTGGAGCCGCCGGTCGCGGTCTCCGCCGCCAGGGTTTCGGTCACCTCGAGGTCGAGGTCGGTCGCCTTCAGCGACAGCCTGGCGTTTTCGGCGCGGACCAGCACGTTGCCGAGGATCGGGATGGTATTTCGGCGCTCGACCACGCGATGGACGTGACCCAGCGATTTCAGCAGTTGCGCGCGTTCGACGGTGACCTTCATTGCAATACCCGCCAGAGATGGAAAAGCCGGGCGGCCCGTCAAGGCAGCGCCGCGGCATTGGAAACCCGAAAAGCCGGATCAGGATCGGATTTGATCAAACCCCCGGGGGGACCGCAAGGTGGCGCGGATGGGGCGCCGGTGCAAGGGAGACAGGGCCGCGTTCCCCCACTTTTGCCGCAGAAAATGGCAGCAGAAAAAAATTCTCCCGCCCCACCCAACTCGGGCTTTACCCGAGTTAGGCATCCTAATTGTCGAAGTCGGATAGATCCGACTTCGATGAATCAGGGGCGGGAGAGGCTGGGAGGAGCCAGGTCCTTTCCTGTTAGCCGCTATTCCTGCAACTGCCGCTTCAGCGACTCGACCTCTTCGGACAGCGCATTGTCCCGGGCCACCAATGCCTCGATCTTGCGCACGGCGTGCAGCACAGTGGTGTGATCGCGCCCGCCGAACCGGCGGCCGATCTCGGGCAGCGAACGCAGCGTCAGCGTCTTCGCCAGATACATCGCGACCTGACGCGGGCGGACGACGTTCGCGGTCCGGCGGGACGACAGCAGGTCCGAACGGCTGACATTGTATTGCCGCGCGACCACCCGCTGGATGTCCTCGATCTTGATCCGCTTCGGTTCCTGCGGACGGATCAAGTCGCGCACCTCGCGTTCGGCCATTTCCAGCGTCACAGGCTGGTTGTTGAGCTTGGAGTGGGCGAGCAGGCGGTTGATGGCGCCTTCGAGGTCGCGGCCATTATGGGTGATGGTGCGCGCCAGATAATCCAGCACTGTTTCCGGCACGTCGAAGCTCGCGTGATGCGCGCGGGCCGCGGCCACGCGCGATTTGAGGATTCCGAGCCGCAGCTCTTCGCCGAGCGAGGCCATCTCGACGACGAGCCCACCGGCGAGCCGCGAGCGCACGCGGTCGTCGAGGCTTTCGAGATCTGACGGCGGACGGTCGGCGGCGATCACCACCTGGCGGCCGGCATCGATCAGCGCGTTCAGCGTGTGGCAGAACTCGGCCTGGGTCGACTTGCCCTGCAGGAACTGCAAATCGTCGATCACGAGCACGTCGATGCCGCGCAGCGCTTCCTTGAAGGCCAGCGCCGTCTGCGTCTTCAGCGCGGCGACGAAGCCGTACATGAACTTCTCTGCAGTGAGATAGAGCACCTTGCGCTCGCTGCCGGAATTGCCGGCCCATGTCACCGCCTGCAACAGATGGGTTTTGCCGAGGCCGACGCCGGCGTGAATGTAGAGCGGGTTGAACATCACGGGGTCGCCGCGGCGTCCCTCGGCGACCTGGCGTGCGGCGGCATGCGCCAGCGTGTTGGAACGGCCGATCACAAAACTTGCAAAGGTCAGGCGCGGATCGAGCGGCGAGCCGCCGAGCGCATCATGGCTGGCGGATACCGGCGCGGTCGCGGTGGCGCGCAATTCAGGCGCGGGCCGGCCATTGGCCTGCTCGGTGCGGCGTTGATCGGCTGGTGCGGTTGCTTCCTTGGCGGGCGCGGCAGATCGCATCGCCGTGCGCACGGTGAGGTCGATCCGGTGTACTTCCGGCATCTCGGCCTGCCAGCACGTCAGGACACGGTCGGCGTAATGCGCCTGGATCCAGCTCTTGAGGAACCGGGTCGGCACCGACAGATGCACGGCTTCGTCCTGCACGCCTTCCAGATCCATGCGCGCAAACCAGCTCGTATAGACGTCCTCGCCCACGCTCGTCCGCAACCGCCCCTTCACGCGCGACCAGCGATCCTGTTCCATGTTTGTCATTGCCTGAAAACTTTTCTGAATGAGTAAATAGATATCTTGCGAAATCGTCTGGCGGCTGCCTTGCAGGTTTCCTGCCAGACGTGACCTCGACATGGCGCTTCAGTCACCTCCAGACACAGATCAGGCGTGCGGCGGAATCGCCGTTTGCTCAGATCAAAGGCTGGAGGGAGTGAGAGGCTGCCGCGAGGTCAGCGCGTACTCGACGGTCTACCCGGAGCTCGCGTAAGGCGGCTAGATACGTTGTTCAGGGATTCTGAAGCATTCAGAGATTCTGAAGCGGTCACGATTGAAATGGGCGTGTCGAATGTCGCGTTGATTCCGTAAAGCATAGTACCTCCCCCTCTCGCCGCGAGAACGCGCGACGAGCAATCAGATCACAAGTGTTTTCAAAGCCAGTCTGCCGCCACCGAACATCCGCTTGTTCGTCGCTGCGCCGCCGCGTACCTCAGTCTGTCGTCTTCAACACGTTCACAAGCTCCGCGTTCCCCATCGCTGCATTGTCGGTAAGCATCTCATTCCCCTTGTCCGGAGCGCGCTTGCAACGTGAGCGCTACGCCGGGAAATTTAGACACAGAACAGCCGTTCTCATATTGCTATGAGTTACCAACTCAGCTTCGCTTGGAAAGCGCCGCTAACGCGCACACCGCCGCCGATTTGCACGTCCGCTCTTGGGTCTCATACCGCGCTGGTCAGGAGAGCCTTGAACGTCGCGAACGAGTTACAAATACACCAAGCGCGATTTCTGACAATCCGTGATTCGACGCGGCTGCCCGACTCTTCGTCGGTGTTGCAACGCTGCAATTGCGAAACTCCACACCAAGTTTTTGAATCAGCGCAGAGAATCCGGCGGCGCGAAGGCGCGTGACAGTTTTCGCTGCACTCGCAAAATTTTTTAAGAAACCGTTACAATCGTGGTTACCGCGACCGTTTTTCAAAACGCTTGTCCTCGCTATGTGGATAAGTGATTAGCGAGACGAAGTTTTTCGGAATTGTTTTTGAAGGGTAACCTTCGCGGCAGAGATGCGCATGGAGATGCCGGCACCAGATTTGGCGGCCGTTGTGCTCACGCCCTTCGCAACTGCGTACGATTACGCCGGTGCAATAAGTTGCACCTCGTAAAATTACGGGTGCGAGAAATGTGACACATGCGCCGGTGCCCTGCAATGAGACAATCGAATTGTCACGGTCGGTGCGGCGCGAGTCCTTCAGTGTGTGCCCGAAATTCAACAGGATGCACACGCGCGCCGAAATGGATCTTCCAGATCGTACGCAAAAGAAAAGCCCGGCGAAGCCGGGCTTTGAAGAATATCGATTTCTGTTCAGTTCACTTCGCGAGCTTGGCGATCGCGTGCGTCAGGCGCGATACCTTCCGGCTCGCGTTGTTCTTGTGAATGATGTTGCGCTGCGCCGCCTGCATCAGTTCCGGTTCCGCGCGCTTCATCGCTTCCAGGGCTGCATTGCGATCGCCGCTCTTGATCGCTTCCTCGACGGTGCGGACCGCGCCGCGCATCTGGGTGCGGCGCGACTTGTTGACGATGGTGCGGCGGGCAATCTTGCGGGTCGCCTTCTTGGCGGAAGTGGTATTGGCCATGTTCTCAACTATCCTTCGGCTGTCATCGCTCGGGTGGTCGGCCCTTGAGCGCGCCGGCCGTTCAAATTGCGTGGACGCTGGTTGTGTTTTCCAGGGTGTTCTGACGTAGCCGTTCTTGAGGATGCCATGGACGGAAGCCAAAATGCTACCGAAGGCGGCGCTGCTCAAAGAACAGCGGCGGCGGGATTGCGCCCGCCGCCATTGGGGGTCTTATAGAGGGCGAGTCCTGCACCGTCAACGCTTTCCGCCCGCCTTGGGGGCGGAAAAGGGGGCGTAAAGGGCGCGTAAGGTGCTGACGAGGTTGAATTTCCGGGGTGCCCCCGGTATTGGCTGACAGCCTTTTTCGGGGCGACAGGTATAAGGTGACGCATGATCCGCGGTTTTTTCCGGCTTATTGGCCTCCTGCTCCTGGCCGGCGGATTCATTTTCATGGTTTATGACGGCGCCCGTTTTGTCGCCGACCAGACCCTGCGGTTCACCCGGTTTGGCCAGTTCTGGAACGACGTCCATCAGTCCAGCCAGCTCGCGTTCCGGACCTGGCTGGAGGGCGTCTCGCCCTGGCTCTGGAACAGCGTCGTCAAGGCCCTGCTGGATCAGCCGGTGTTCGCCGTGCTGGGCGTGGTCGGAATTCTGCTCATGATCCTGTTCCGGCCCCGCAAGCCGCTGATCGGCTATTCGCGGGACTGACCGCGGCTCCTGTCCCAGGGGGGCGTAACAGGGCTGCGGCTTCAGGCGTAAAGACATATATAGAAGTCCAACCGGCCGACGCGCATCGTCGCGTCCGCCGATGTCCCGCCTGGAGGTATTCCATGTTGTTCATGCGCAAGACCACCGCGTTGCCGAGCGCAGCCGAAGCGCTGCCGGGCCGTGCCGCCCCGATACCGACCGCGACCACGCACTTCGTCAACGGCCGCAAGCTGCAGCCGCCCTATCCTGCCGGCCTGGAGCAGGCGGTGTTTGGTCTCGGCTGTTTCTGGGGCGCGGAGCGCAAGTTCTGGGAACTCGGGGACGGCATTCATGCCACCGCCGTCGGCTATGCCGGCGGCCATACCCCCAATCCGACCTATGAAGAGGTTTGCTCGGGCCGCACCGGCCATACCGAAGTGGTGCTGGTCGTGTTCGATCCGAAGAAGATCTCCTACGAGCAGCTCCTGAAGACGTTCTGGGAAAGTCACAACCCGACGCAGGGCATGCGCCAGGGCAACGATGTCGGCACCCAGTATCGTTCGGCGATCTACACGTTTGGCGATGCGCAGCGCCAGGCCGCCGACGCATCGAAGGCGATGTATCAGAAGGCGCTGGCCGCAAAGGGGCTCGGCACCATCACCACCGAGATCGCGCCGTCGGGCGAGTTCTATTTCGCCGAGGACTATCATCAGCAATATCTCGCCAAGAACCCGGCGGGCTATTGCGGGCTGGGCGGCACCGGCGTGTCGTGTCCGATCGGCGCCGGCGTGTCTGCCGCCTAACCGTCATTGCGAACCAACAGGTCGCGCCGCGCGCCCGATGAGAGGCTCCGCGAAGCAATCCATCTCTCCGTTCAGGGATAGAATGGATTGCTTCGTCGCTTCGCTCCACGCAATGACGGATGGTCTCGCCTCCGGGCTATGCGAGTGCCGCGTGCAAAAAACCCTTTGTTAACCATACCCGGTGCAAAACTAGAGCTGTCTCGCTTTGAGGGATGGCTCCGGTGCGGGTTGTACGCGCGTTTCGAATACCGATCACTGCGATCATCACTGCGCTCGCTTTGTCGGGCTGCATGCGCACGATCGGGCCGGTCGCCGTCGCGCCGCAAGGCGATCTTGATTCCGTGGCTTATGGTTCGCCTGGCAGCCCGCCGCCGCAGGCGGTCGCGGCCGATGCCGGCGGCGGTGCCATCGCAGCACTTCGTACCGCCTTCGCCTCCGCGCCACACGCGGCGCCGCCGCCCGTCGTCGTTGCCGCACCTGTCGCCTATGTCGAACCCATGCCGGCGCGATACGACGCGGCCTATCATCTCGATGCCGGCGACAAGCTGCGCGTCGTCGTCTACGGCCAGGAAGGTCTCACCAACACCTACGCGGTCAGCGCCGGCGGCTCGATCACGATGCCGTTGATCGGTTCGGTGCCGGCCCGCGGCCGCACCACGGCGGGGCTGGCGGCGGCGATCGCCGCAAAGCTGCGCGCCGGCTTCATCAGGGAGCCGTCGGTCGCCGTCGAGATCGAAGCCTATCGGCCGTTCTTCATTCTCGGCGAGGTCGCAGCGCCCGGCCAATATCCGTACGTGCCCAACATGACGGTCGAGAGCGCGGTGGCGATTGCCGGCGGTTTCTCGCCGCGCGCCCGGCGCGACAGCGTCACCGTCACGCACACCGATGCGTCCGGTACGTCGCGCTTTGTCGTTCCGCCCGGCAGCCCGATCAGCCCAGGCGACACTGTGCTCGTTAGCGAACGCTGGTTCTAGCGCGCAAAGCCGCATCGTCATTTTGATGCGGCTCTTTTACCAAGCATTTGTGTCAGGCAAATGCCGCGCAATTGGCCAGGAAAATTCATCATTCATGTCGGACCGAGGTGGGCGCCGCGTTCTGCATCACGTTGCGGGCATCAATCCGAACGGAATAATCTAACTAGCAGTGGCAGACGCGCGGCTTCGCACGTGTCTGGACGCTCAATGGAACCCGTGCGGCGGTATCCGGCCGGGTTCGGTTGCGATGAATTGGCGCTATGCGCTGAATCCGTTCGAAACCATGTTCCATCTTGCGCTGCAGCGATGTAGAAACTCGTCGTTCAAAACGAGGCGCGCCGGTTTGTCGGTCGAGTGCCTGCAATCCGGAGTATGACCATGAACTATCACTTGCCGGTCAGCGTGGTGCGCGCGGCGACTGCGGCAGCATTGCTTGCTTCCATCGCCGTGACGGCTTTGTGCGCCTCTTCGCACCAGGCTGCAGCGTCGGATCCCTATCCGAGCCGGCGCATCACCTTCGTCGTGCCCTATCCCGCGGGCGGCGCGACCGACGTCCTGGCCCGTTTGCTGGCCAACAAGCTGCAGGAGTCGTGGAAGACGGCGGTCGTCGTCGAGAACAAGTCGGGCGGCGGCGGCGTGGTCGGCAACGACAACGTCGCCAAGGCGCAGCCTGATGGTCACACCGTGCTGGTCGGCATCACGCAGATCATTCAGGCGCCGAGCCTCGTGGCGAAGCTGCCCTACGATGTGTTCAAGGATCTCGCGCCTGTCACCCAGATCGCCTTGTCGACCATCGTTCTGGTGGTCCCCGAGCAGCAGCCGATCAAGTCCGTCAAGGAACTGATCGATTATGCCAAGGCGAACCCCGGCAAGCCTTACGGCACCTTCGGCAACGCCACGACGTCCCACCTCTACGGCGAATTGCTCAAGAAGACCGCCAATATCGACATGACCCATGTTCCCTATCGCGGCTCGGCTCCTCTCACGAACGACCTGCTCGCTAACACGGTTACCTCGGCGTTCCAGGACCTGACCACGGCGAGCGCGCAAATCAAGGCGGGCAAGCTCAGGGCGCTGGCGGTTGGCGGCGAGAAGCGCAGGACCGCGTTGCCCGACGTGCCGACGATGGGCGAACTCGGTTACCCCGGTTTTGAAATCGAAGGTTGGCTCGGCGTGTTCGTTCCTGCCGCGACGCCCAAGGAGATCGTGAAGAAGCTTTCGGACGAACTCGCCCGCATCATCGCCTCGCCGGAGGGCGTCGCCGGGATCGAGACGCTCAGCCTCGTGCCGGTGGGTGGATCGGCGGAAACGTTCGAGAAAGTCTTGCGCCGCGATTACCAGAAATGGGCCGATGTCGTGAAGGCAACCGGCGTCAAGGGCGAGTGAGGCGTTAGTTGCAGTTCGTCATTCCGGGATGGTCCGAAGGACCAGACCCGGAATCTCGAGATTCCGGGTTCGATGCTGACGCATCGCCCCGGAATGACGGCGGAGAGTAGACGCCTTACTTCTTCAAATGCTTGGCGAAAAACGCCAGGCTGCGCGGCCAAGCAATATCCGCGCTGGCCTTGTCGTAGCTGGCGCGCTCGTCGCAGTGAAAACCGTGCTGCGCGCCGGGATAGATGTGGACTTCGACCTCCGGCCGCTTGGCCTTGATGGTCTCGACATCGGTCAGCGGAATGCCGGCGTCCTTCTCACCGAAATGCAGCTGCGTCGGCACGTTGGGCTTGTCGTCGGCGAAGCGGACGACGGCGCCGCCGTAGTAGCCGACCGCGGCCGACAGGCCGGACAGCTTGGTCGCCGCGGCATAGGCGATGCTGCCGCCGAGGCAGAAGCCGATGATGCCGATCGGCCCGACATCCTTCACCGCATCGATCGCTGCCTGGGTATCGCGCAGCATCGCGTCCCAGTCGGGATTGGCGATGAACTTTCGCGCGGTCGCAATCTCGTCGGGTGAATAGCCGCACTGGAAGTTCGGCTGGGTGCGATCGAAGATCGACGGCGCAATCGCGACATAGCCTTCGGCTGCCAGCCGATCGCAGACCAAGCGGATGTGGTGATTGACGCCAAAGATCTCCTGAATCACCACGATGGCCGCTTTCGGCGCGCCAGCGGGATCGGCGCGATAGCCGCCGAGTTTGAAGCCGTCCGAAGCCGTCAGTTTGATATCCTGTCCCACGGGTCATCCCTTTTTGTTTGGGTTGTTTGCACGAAGTCGATTGCGAGGGTCTGTTCGAGAGGCGGCTACTGCCACATCCAGTTGTGACCCCAGTCGCCCTTCCAGCCGGCCAGCCGACCTTTACGGAATTGCAGGAAGAGCCGGTCCTTCTTGTAGAACAGCCCGCTGCCGCCGATGTTGCGGAAGGCGAGGAAGATTTCCTCGCCGGGCCGGCCGCGAACATAATTGAGCGGGACGCCGAGCGCATGCGCGGCCTCATTGGCGTCCATGCCGAACGCCAGCGGTATGTTGTTCGACAGCATCTCGGTAAAAGGTGGCGGGTAGGGGCCGCCAATCGGCGGCAATTGTTGAGCCGCAGCTTGCGTGATGCTGCCTGCGATCAGGACAAGGGCGAGAGCGGTCGTCTTCATGAGGCGGCTTTCTGTGCTGCCTTGGCATCGAGGCTGTCGAGGAACGGCAGCACTGCATCGATGAAGGCTTGCGGCTGGTCGATGTTGACGGCGTGGCCGGCGGCCGGGATCACCACCTTCTGCGCGCCGGGAATTTTGGCTGCCATGTAGTCGGAGGCGGCGAGGAACGGCGTGTCGTCGGCGCCGACCACGATCAGCGAAGGCACCTTGATGTCAGGCAGGGATTCGATCACACGGGCGTCGCGCTGGGTCAGCATGCCGCGCGCGGCGCGCGCAAGGCCCGTAGCATCGCGATGGGTGACGCTGGAGCGCTCGCGGCTGGCCGATTTCAGAACGTCCAGCCCCTCGCGCTCGAAGCGGTCGCCGGTGTCATGCGCGCGCTTGTTCCAGATCTCGCGGGCGTTGTCCTTCTTGAAGCCGGGGCCGGTGTCGATGATCAGGAGCGCGCGAACGCGATCCGGATAGGCGCGGTAGAATGCCAGCGACATGTAGCCGCCCAGCGAGAGCCCGCCGACGATCGCCTTGTCGGCACCTACGGCATCAAGCAGCGCCGCCATGTCGGCGACCGTCAGCGCTTCGCTGTAAGCTGCGGTATCCTCGGGGTAACCGGACTGGCCGTGGCCGCGCATGTCCCACAACACGAGCTTGTGATGCTTCGACAAGGCCGCGATCTGGCCCTGCCACATCCCACTTGTCGAGGAATAGCCGTGAGTCAGCAACAGCGGTGGGCCAGAGCCGTGGACCTCGTAGTAGATCTTGACGCCGTCGCGATCGATTATCGGCATTGTCGATTTCCCAAAGCAAAATCATCGCAAATTCGGGCGCGGAGCCGTCATCGCCTGCTGCATCCTAGCGCGATTCATTCGGCAGTAGGAAATGCGGAAACGGAAGATGCGCCCGCCACGCGCGCGTGATTGACAAGCCCATGACAAGCCCTTGCCGCAGCGCACAAGCGACAGCTTGAAAAGCTTTATTCCTTTCGAACGATTCCAAACTGCATTGCCTCCGGGAAAGTTCGGTATCATTCTTCGCGCCGACCGGCATCGACCCGGTGGGTGCCGGCCAATACCCAAAGTGAGATGCCGCCGTAAGCGGCTTCATACACCGGAAGGGGAGCGAACATGCCTAATCTCAATATCAACGGACGGAATATGTCCGTCGAGGCGGCTGGCGATACGCCGCTGCTGTGGGTGATCCGCGAGCAATTGCAGATGACCGGTACGAAATTCGGCTGCGGCGCAGGTCTCTGCGGCGCCTGCACGGTTCACGTCAATGGCGAAGCCGTTCGCTCCTGCCAGACCCTGGTCAGCGAGATCGCCGGCAAGAAGATCACCACCATCGAAGGTCTGTCCGCCAAGGGCGATCATCCCTTGCAGAAGGCCTGGATCGCCGAGCAGGTACCGCAATGCGGCTACTGCCAGTCCGGGCAAATCATGCAGGCAGCGGCGCTGCTGTCCAAGAATTCCAATCCGACCAAGGATGAAGTGGTCGCGCATATGGACGGCAATCTGTGTCGTTGCATGACCTATTCGCGCATTCAAAAGGCGATCATGCGCGCCGCATCCGAAATGCGTACCGCCTCCAACGCCGGCACCGAGCGGAGGGCCACATGAATACGCACGTGAAAGTCGCCGGCAGCGCATCTGCCGATCTCAGCCGCCGCTCGTTCCTGGTCGGCTCGGCCGCCACAGGCCTCGTACTCGGTTATGCCGCGGTCCCCGGCATCGATCAGGCGCTCGCCGCACCCTCCAGCTTCGAACCTTCGGTCTGGTACTCGATCGCGCCCGACGGCATCGTCACCGTCACCTGCGGCAAGGCCGACATGGGCCAGCACATCGCGTCCACCATGGCGCAGATCGTTTCCGAAGAACTCGGTTCGAACTGGAAGGACATGCGGGTGCAACTCGCCTCCAACGATCCGAAGTTCAACGATCCCGTGCTGGGCGCGCAGATTACCGGCGGTAGCTGGAGCACGATGATGAACTTCGATGCGATGAGCCGCGCGGGCGCCGCGGGCCGGATCGCGTTGACGGAAGCAGCAAGCAGCATCATGGGCGTGCCGGCCGGCGAGCTGGTGGTGCGCAACTCCACCGTCGCGCACACGAAGTCGAAGAAGCAGATGAGCTTCGCCGACATCGTCAAGAGCGGCAAGGTCACCAAGACCTTCACGCCGGACGAACTCAAGGCGATCAAGCTCAAGACGCCCGACCAATACACGATGATCGGCGTCTCGGTGCCGCAGCTCGATATTCCTCCAAAGGTCAACGGCACGGCCAAATACGGCATCGACGTCATGCTGCCGGGCATGGCCTACGGCAAGGTCATCACCCCGCCGGTGCGTTTCGGCGCCACGGTGAAATCGGTCGATGACAGTGCGGCCAAGAAGGTGCCGGGCTTTATCAAGGCCGTTACACTCGACGACAAGACCGGCAGCACGTCCGGCTGGGTGGTGGCGGTCGCCAATACCTATGCCAACGCCCGCAAGGCGGCCGATGCGCTGAAGATCACCTACGACAATGGCCCGAACGCCAAGCTGTCGAGCCAGTCGTTGATCGACGAGGCCAAGCGGCTGCAGGCGCTCGACGATTCCGGGCAGTTCTTCGTCAAGGACGGCGACACGGCGGCGGCCTTCGGGACCGCGGCCAAGGTGCTGGAAGCCGAATACACCACCAGCATCAACATCCATGCGCCGCTGGAGCCGATGAACGCGACCGCCGAGTTCAAGGGCGATATCCTGCACATCTATTCCGGCAACCAGTTCGCGACGCGCTCTGGCGCGATCGCGGCCGGTGCTGCCGGGATCGATCCAAAATTCGTCGTGATGCACCAGATGTGGCTGGGTGGCGGCTTCGGCCGGCGGCTCGATGCCGACATGATGGTGCCTGCCGTACAAGCGGCGAAGGCCGTCGGCAAGCCGGTCAAGGTGATCTACTCGCGCGAAAACGACATGACCATGGACTATTCGCGTCCGCTGACCTTCCAGAAGGTCAAGGCGGGTCTCGACGGCGATGGCAAGCTGATTGCGCTCAATCACGACGTGGTCTCGGCGTGGCCGACCGCGCGCTGGGGAATCCCCGATTTCCTGACGCCTTCGGTCGACAAGAAGGG